>CAZEJK010000124.1:0-15225 GCA_964512045.1 uncultured Thermoanaerobaculia bacterium | reverse complement strand
CTGTCGGGGCAAGATGCCCCGACCACCGTCCGGAGCCTCGACGCTCTCCGGCGCTCAACCCTGCGGACGGGACGTCCGCGCTCCTGTCGTCCTTCGAGCGCACGGCGAATCCACTCTGCTTGCGCGCGACCCCGCACGGGGAGGGGACCTCTGGCCCTCGACGTCGGTACAGATCCCGAACTTGATGGACGCGGCGCTGCGGCTCACGTTGGAAGCGTGTCTCAATCGCTCGGTTCGGGCGCCATCGAAGCCGCCCGGCTGCGATCCGAGACGGAAGGGAGCCAACGATGACAACCCCCCTGTGGTGCGCACTCGCCTTTGCCGCATGGACGCTGCTGACGCTCGGCTTCGGGGTCGGCTCATACCGTTGGAGCCGGATCCTCACCGGCCGCGCTCGGTTCGAGGACTACAGCGAGTATCGGATCGAAGGCGCCGGGTACTACCCGCGGGGCATGCGGGCGCACGCCAACTGTGTGGAGAACCTGCCGGTGTTTGCGACCATCGTCCTGGTGCTGAGCACGCTCGGTCTGCAGAGCACCGTGCTCAACGTCCTCTCGGTCGTGGTCATCGCTGCGCGGGTTCTGCAAACGTCCGTCCACGTGGGCTTCGAGCAGACCAACACCGTGGTGGTGTTCCGTTCGATGTTCTACAACACCCAGTGGCTCGCCATGCTGGCGATGATTGCAGTCATCGCCGTAAGTCAGCGGTAAGGCCGGCAGCTCCTCAGCGTGCCGACCTCAGCTCCTCGAGCTCGCGGTCGATCACCGCCAGGGTGTCGTCGGTAAGCTCCAGCTCCCCGGCGCTGGCGTTCTGCTCGGCCTGGGCGGCATCGCGGGCGCCAACGAGGGCGGCGGTCACGCCGGGCTGGCGGATCGTCCAGGCGATCACGAGCTGTGCCAGCGTGGCGCCATGGGCCTCCGCCACCGGCCGGATCCGATCGAGGAAGGCGTTCACCCGACGGATGTTGTCCGCCTCGAAGTCGGGATCATTGGCCCGGTGGTCGCCAGCAGCGAACTCGTGGTCCGGTGTCATCTTGCCCGTGAGCAGCCCCTTCTGCAGCGGGCTGTAGACGACCACGCCGACGTCGTGCTCGCGGCAGTACGGCAGCAGGTCGGCCTCGATCTCGCGCTTGAGCATGCTGTACGGCGGCTGGTGCGAGGCCACCGGTACGAGCTGACGGCACCGGTCCAGCTCCTCGACGGTGAAGTTGCTCACCCCCGCCGCTCGTCCACCGGCACCGTGTGATCGCGCCAGTGGCACTGGTAGAGGTCGATGTGGTCGACGCCGAGCCGGCGCAGGCTCTGCTCGCACTCATACAGCACGCTCTCCTTGCGCGCGTTGCGCCAGACGGACATCTCCCTGCCGTCGGGCTCGGTCAGGTCGAAGAAGTGCTCGCCCTCCTGCGTGTCCCAGCGCAGACCGTACTTGGTCAGGATCTGCAGCCGATCGCGGGGCAGGTCGCGGATCGCCTGACCCACGATCTCCTCGGAACGGCCGTACCCGTAGATCGCAGCGGTGTCGATGGAGGTCACGCCCAGATCCACCGAGGCGCGGATCGCATCGATCGCCTTCCTCTCGTCGGTTCCGCCCCACATCGACCCGCCGATCGCCCACGCCCCCAGCGTGACGACGGTGACCTCGAGATCGCTCTCACCCAGCTTGCGGTACTCCACGGCTGCCTCCTCTCTTTGCACCGACATGCAACAGCCGGTGCGCAGTCGCCATTTCGGAGCAGTGTTTCCTGCTCGTCCTCAGTCACGCTCAGCTCGGTGGCAACTGCCGACGCTCAACAATCAGTATGTTTCGGGTCAACCCGAACCGTCAGGGCTTCGAAGGTCCGGGGCCGGCTGCCGGCTGCCGGGGCGGGGACCGGGGCCAATGCCGGGAGCGGCTTCGTTGAGTGGCTCATGAGCAGAGCCGGGGAAAACCTCGCACATCACCCACGACGTCATCTCGACCGAGCTTCCATGGCCACTCGTCAGGCCGCCGCGAATGCTCCTCGGTGGTCATGCTGAGAAGGTGGCGAGCGGAGAGATCCCGTGGGAGCACCCCTGGCGTTACGGTCCCGGCCAACGGCCCCGAAACCGGTACCGACAGCCGGTCGCCGGCCCCGGACTCCCGAATCCCTGGCCACTGCGCCGACCGATCGCCCTTCGGATTGGTCGATCCCAACCGCCGCAGCTCCGGCGTCAGTGGTACTCGTGGGTGCGCAGCTTGACCTCGACGCCGGTCTTCTTCTGGAGAGTTGCCGCCATCTCCTCGGCGGTGGCGTACGGACAGCCGGGCTTCGCGTTGACCAGGCAGCTCGACAGGTGGATGACGTCCGGCGTGGTCTCGGACAGCTTCATCGCCATCGCGGCATTCGGCGCCAGCGACCGTCCCGGGCACTCACACTTGACGAAACCGACAACCTGCATCGGCTCATCGAACTCGCCCTCCCCCAGAGCTGCCGCCTTCAGGCACCGCCACTCGCCCGGACAGCCGTAGCCCGAGTCCATGTACGCACCGCAACCGACCACCATGACCTTCTTCATAGCCCCTCCTCGCACACGGTTCGATAGCTGCTAACTTGCGTATTTCTGCAAGCTTCGCTCATGCCAACTGGCCTCAGATCATGGTACCACTGCAGGCCATGCAACCGCTCGGCATCCCCGTTGCGATCACACCAGTCCGTGCACGTACACCGGCAGTCCATCCACAATCGTCATCCGCGGCCGGAACCCGCTGATGAAGGCGTTGACCATGTCCACTCGCGCCGCATCATTGGTCCCGGCAGGCACTGCACCCAGCTCATCCAATGTCATCCCCTGGTTCGAACGGATGGCCAGCGGGTTGGCGGCCCAGACAACGAGGTCCGCGTGCCAGCCTGGAAGCTCCGAGCCCGGCGCGGGCGCCGCAATCGCACCGATCTCGTCCTCCTGCTGAGACACATAGGCTGACCAGAACGTCATCGCGGCCAGCGCCTGCTCGACTGTCAGACACATCGGGTTCGTGGGCGACTCGGGCGTGAGCCCGAGCGGCGCCTCGACGCGGTGAACGAGGTAGTCGGCCGGACGAACGCTCGGCGTCGGTTCGTCCTGGTCGAGCCACCGGGTCGGGTCGATCTCCACCGGGGTTCGTGCCACTGCCGCCACAACCGTCAATGCCGGTCGTGGATCGCGGACGGACGGAGGATCGGTGTTCAGGGTGAACGGGATGTCGTGGGCCGAGAACACCGGACACGGCATGTGGTGGTGGGACCGCGGACGCGACGGGACTCCGAGCCAGAATCCCGTCGGAGCAGGCACGCTCCACAGCTCCTGAGCGTACGGGAATACCGACTGGCGGATCGCCTGGCCGTCCAGCAGCAAGAGTGACGGCTGGGTGGAGAACACGACGTTGCGCGCCGACGGCTCGGTCCCGGCGTCCAGACCCCCGTCGCCGACCACATCCTCGACGGCGCCTGCCGCCAGGTTGAGCAGGTGCTCGACGCGGAACCGTTGGTTGGTGAACGTCCGCTGTATGTGCGAGAGGTCGGCCGCACGCGGCACCACCTCGCGCCAGTGCGACGGGAGGTCGTCCCAGTGCTCCGGCAGCGACGCCACCTCGTCGCGCAGCTGTCGGATCGCGTGGACGTACAGGTCGACGGCGCCGTCGCCGATGCAGTGGCAAACGGTCTGCTGCGGAATCGCGTGCCCGTCCGCGGTCGGTGAGCTGGCACCGACCCAGATCGCTGCCAGCGCCGCCAGTGTGCGTTCATACCCGGACTGGACCTGACTGAGCAGGGCCGCGATCCTCCCCGCCAACTCCTGTGCTGACTCCGGCGTCAACGGAACGTGATCGAGCTCGAGCAGGTCAGCGGTCAGCACCGCCGTCTCCAGCTCGCGATCGAGCCACCCCACCACCCCGCGGACCAGAAAGCTCCAGTCGCCAGCAAACGCGCCGGTCGCATGCTCGGAGCTTGGATCCGACTCCCGGACCAGCCAGTACAGGGCCGCACACTCGCGGCTCGAGAAAACCTGCTCCTGGGCGTTGGTCATGGTCAGAAGCCCGAAGCTATGGTCGAGGAAGGTCAGCTCGTTGCCGTCCTCATCGACAGTCGTGTACGGATCGCTCGCCACGGGCTTGGGAATCGGCGCATTGCTGAACAACGTCCGCGCACCGGTTCCGCCGTCCAGCTGCAGCTTCCAGCCGAGCCAGCGAACCCAGCCCGGCGCCTCGGGGTGTCCATCGGGCGGCGCCAGCTGTGCTGGATCGGAGGGCGCATCTGCCGGGTCTGAGAGCTCGAGGATCGACGTGACCTCGGCGGCATTCTCCATGTAGGTGTAGATCCCGACGCGGAGCCCGAACCTACCGGTAGCCACCTCGGGATCGACCCCGGTGTCCCCATAAAACGTATCGCCCGCCAGGAACCGGTGGTCGTAGCTCAGCCCTCGGTACGAGTCGAACTCCTCTGTGTTGCCGACACGACGGTAGAACATGATGTCGTTGACCGCCGTCAGCCCATGCCGATGGCACCAGGAGGCGAGCCGTCGCCGGTGCTCCATCGCCTCGGTCACCGTCGGCGGATCCAGGACCAGCATCGACAGTGCGTCGCGCATCACGTAATGCTCGGCATAGCCGTCCGGTCGCCAGACACCGTCGTCGGCGTCGTGCCGGAACTCCACGAGGCCGCGCTCGGCGCCGTTGTACCAGTTTGTGCCATACGGGCGCCGAGGGTCCCAGCGCCCGTAGCCAGCGGCCTCTCCGGTGGGCGGCGACCCGGCCAGTGTCAGGGCCTCGTTCCATGCCTGCTCGGTGATCTCCCGCGGGATCGGCCGCCAGAACCCAACCAGCTCGATCGCCTCGAACTGCTGCTCCACCAGCAGCTCGACAAGCGCCGGAATCATCGGCTCGGCGCTCATCACGAGCGCATCGGAGTCGACGGCCATCAGCTGAAACGGCACGTGGTACTGCTCGCCATCGAGCCGCACGACAGCATCCACTGCCAGCGGCAACGTCTGGCTCGCTATGGTGCTCAGGTCGGCAGTGGAGCCGGCCGTCAGCTGCCACAACGTCGACTCATCCTCGACCGGCGTCATCTCGACCAGCTCGATCGGCGGGAACAGCGTCCCGCGCACCGTCTCCTGCTCGCGATTGAACAGCTCCAGCAGTGCGACGTTGTACCAGCACGCTTGACCGCTGGTATGCACCAGCACTGCCGGCACCGGCTCTGAAGGCAGATCCGGCCAGGAGGCAGGATCACCGGTGCACGGATCTGAGAACGGCAGGACGCACGCGGTGGGGCCGCGTCCGATCCGGTTGGGCAGGTACAAGGGGTTCGGCCCGCCGTCCGCGGTCAGCATGGCGGTTGTGGGTTCGTCGTCAATGCGAGCGTGGAGAAACCCGTGCAGATACAGCCCGGTGCGCTCGTTCTCGACCAGGTCCCAGTTCGCCTCGGCAACGATGTTCCACAGCGCCTGGCGGGTACAAACACGTTCCAGGGTGTCTGGATCCAGGTAGTAACGGATATCGCCCACGTCCGCCCAGAAACCGAACCGCTCGCCGACCTCGGGCAGCTTCTTCGACCAGCTCGTGACGTGGAAGTGGTCGTCGATCAGCCCGGGGGTGACGACAGACCCGTTGAGATCGACCCCGGTCAGATCCTCCAGCAGCTCCGGCGCTACCCCCCGCGCCTGCCAGTACGCCACCAGGGCGTCCAGCTGAACACCGGGCGCGGGCGGATGCTCGAGGTCGAGCTGCGCCACCTCGCTGGCCCGGGGCGCAACCGGGTTCGTCGGGGAGGGCACGCCGTTCAGCGCCGGGTAGGTCGCCGCAATCCGCCCGGTCGTCGGGTCGATGAGCACTGCCGTGAGCACGAAGAGACTCAGTCGATCCGCCGTACTGTCGGCCGCAAGGGCGGCCCGAGGGTTCGCCGTCAGGAGATAGCCGTTGTACAGGCACCGTATACGTGTCCCGGCTCGATGGCCATCGTCGGCCCGGCCGTCCGGGGCCCGCGGCGCACTTCCCCGGTTTGCCGCCACGGCCACACCGGACGCCGCCGCGAGTGCGAGAAACTCGCGTCGCGACAGGCCGGCAGCGCGAGCCGCCTCGGTGAGGCCCAGTTCTCGCCGACAGTACTGTGTCAGTGCGCGCGCAACCCGTGAACGCTCGTCTGGCGACATGGCGGCCTCCCTGAATGGTTGTCACGGTCTCCTGCACCTCCCAGTGTACCCCTCCCCCGCATCGTCAGGTCCGCACGAGACGAGCTCCCCGGTCCACCGACAGATCGTCCGTCCTGCGAGCGGAACGCAGTCGAGGACCGAGCTTTGCCCGCAGCGAGCATTGAGACTCACCCCACGTCGCCGCCGGCGATCGCCAGGACACGGTCGGTGCGGCCCTGAGAACCGCCAGGCCCGCGGACCATCCGCAAGCTGGAAGGAGTCGCCGCGAACCCGAAGGCCTCGAGCACCGCGCACAGCTCTCGCGCCGGCGCCGGCGTACCGATTGTCACCGGCTGACCGTCGACCCGCCGCAGACACTCGGCGAGCAGGCTCTCCGCTGCCTCGCGATCCGGCGCCACCGCCGGACCTACCCGGTAACCGGCCGACGTGCGCTCGGCGATCAGGAAGCCCACCAGCGAGCCGCCACGATCGACGACCAGCACATGCTCGGCCGCGGCCACGAGCAGCCGAATGAGCCGTGGCCTGGCGACACCGAACGCCTCCTGGTCGAGCGAGATGACGGCATCGATCTCATCGAACCTCGCCGGCCGCACGGGCTCTGCGCGTCGAGGCGTCGCTGCACCGATCCGGAACCGGCACGACTCCCACTCGTCCACAAAGCCGAGGCTCCGGTAGAGCGGAACCCCCGGCGGGTCCGCATCGAGTCGCACGGTGGTCACGCCGGCGGTGTGGAGATGGTCCAGGGCTCGCTCCATCAGCAGCCGACCGATCCCTCGCGAGCGGTGCCGCGGTGTCACGATCAAGCTCCCGACAAAGCCCGACGCGCCGTACCGAGTCGACGTCACCATGCCCACGCGGGCTCCGCTCTCCTCGGCGATGAACGCACCGCCAGGATCGTGCTCCAGATGGATCTCGAGGCGGTGGCGAGACGACGCCCAACCTTCCCGGTGTGACGCACCGAGCACGAAGTCCAGATCGTCTGCGGTCATCTGACGGAGCTGCACCATGCCGTTCCTCCACCGGACGGTGGTACGGAGTTCCGCGTCCAGGGTTCGCTCAGGTGGAGCCGCTGCGGATCCGTCGGCCGTCGCTCGCGAACAGGTAGACCGCTGCGGGATCGAACGACACGGTCACCGTTGTGCCAAGCGCCACGTCAAGCGACCGGTCGGCACGGGCGACCACCGGCGCCAGGTTGTCGGCAAGCTCCACGTGCACCAGCTGCTCGTGGCCGAGCACCTCGACGTTGGCCACGCTCCCGCGCACGCTCTCGCCGGACGCCTCGCCGGAACCGGCATGAGAAAGCGTCACCGCTTCGGGACGGACACCGACCAGGAGCTTCGGTTCACCGTGCGACCACACCGCGTCACGAAGATCGCCCGGGATCTCGAGGCGGATCCGCTCCTCGGCGATCGATGCCACCATCCCGTCGTCTGTCGGCTCCACAGAGCACGCGATCAGGTTCATCCCCGGGCTTCCGATGAACCCGCCGACGAAGGCGTCGTCCGGATCGTGGTACAGCTCCTCCGGGGTTCCCACCTGCAGCAGCCGGCCCTCGTCCAGCACCGCCACCCGCTGGCCGAGGGTCATCGCCTCCACCTGATCGTGGGTGACGTAGATGGTGGTCGTCTCGAGCCGGCGTTGGAGCAGAGCGATCTCCCCGCGCAGCTCGACCCGGAGCTTCGCATCGAGGCTCGAGAGCGGCTCGTCCATCAGAAAGACCGCCGGGCTGCGCACGATCGCCCGTCCCATCGCCACCCGCTGCCGCTGGCCGCCGGACAGGGTCGACGGCCGCCTCGGGAGCAGCTCCTCGATGCCGAGGAGCCGTGCGGTCTCGCGAACCTTGCGGCGCCGCTCCTCCGTGCCGACCTTCCGCGTCACCAACGGATAGGCGATTTTGTCGTGCACGCTCATGTGCGGGTACAGGGCCAGGCTCTGGAACACCATCGCCACGTCGCGCCGCTCCGGCGGCACGCTCGTGACCACGCGGTCTCCGATGAGCACATCGCCGCTGGTCGGATCGTCGAGCCCGGCAAGCAGGCGCAGGGCGGTGGACTTCCCCGAGCCGGACGGCCCCACGAGCACCAGCAGCTCGCCGTCCCGGGCGTGCAGAGACAGCGAGTCCACCGCGGTGGTCCCATCGTCAAACGTCTTGCTCACCTCACGCCACACTACGGACGCCATCAGCTCTCCCCTTCGGGTTCCTCAATCCCGGCGTCAGATACCACGCCGGAGCGCCCGCTCATCGCCCGAGCCCGCTCTGGGTGAGCCCGCGCACGAGCTGTCGCTGCACGAGCACGAACACCACCATCACCGGCGCCACCATCAGCACTCCGAACGCGAAGATATCGCCCCATTGGAGCGGCGGCAGGGCGTAGAACGTCGCGATCCCGAGCACCAGCGGCCGCACCGACTCGCTCGTCGTCGCCAGCAACGGCCACAGGTACAGGCTCCAGTGGAGCAGGAACATGAGCACGCCCACCGCGGCGTACGCCGGCTTCGCGTTCGGCGCCGCGATCTCAAAGAACGTCCGCACCACGCCGGCGCCATCGATCCTCGCGGCGTCCTCCAGCTCCGCCGGCAGGAAGAACAGCGTCCGGAACAGCACACGCCCTCTGAGCGGCTGATCGAGCAGGAGCGCCAACGCCAGGGCGAGCCCGGTCTGCAGGGGCACGACCACGATCGCGAAGATCGCGTTGTTGACCAGCGCCCTCAGAAACGTCGGGTCGGTCAGCAGCCGATGGTACTGCTCGAGACCGAGAAGATCCGGCGCCAGCGGTGACCCCATCCGCAGATCGGTGAGCGAGACGGCCGCGGCCACCACGAACGGCAGCGCCACGAACAGCAGCAGACCCACCAGCGCCGGAGCACTGAGCAGCCATGCGCTCCCAGCCTCCGCAGCTCGCGTCGACCGGCGGGTCATGACCCCTCCAGCGCGACCGGCGGGTAGCCTTCGTTGTCGGTAATGTCCCGGTCGATCGTCTCCGCGGCACGCGACAATGCCCGCCTGGCTTCGGCGCCGTCGCGGATCCGCTGAAACGCCTCGTGAAACGTCGAGCTGATCACCGGGTACGCGGGCGTGCGCGGGCGCGGCACGCCTCGACCGGCCAGAAGCTGGTCGGCCAGCAGACGCAACGGTCCACCCTCACGGTACAGCTCGGAGCGTTCGAGCGCCGCGCGCCGCCCCGGCACGGCGCCGTTGGCCTCCACCATCGCCAGCACCTCCTCGGGCCGCAGCAGGTACTCGAGCAGCTCGCCGCCGAGCTCGGGGTGCTCGGTGCCGGCACGCATCGCCCACATCCACGAGCCCTGGCCGGTACGGCTCCCCTCGCCCAGGTCGGGCAGCGGCACCACCGCCAGATCGTCGCCGAACCGCTCGCGGTAGCGCGGGTACTCCCAGTGGCCCGACCACGACAGCGCCACCCGCTCGGTAACGAACGCCGCGTCGTCGATGTTCTCATCCAGCCAGCCACGTCGAGCCCACCGCTGCATGCGCTCCATCGCCGCCACCGACGCGGCGCCATCCAGCATCCCACCGGCGCGCCGAGGCTGCCCGTCGCCTCCGCCGAGCATCCCGCCTCCGGCCGAAGCCAGCCACGGGGCGAAGGCGAACGGGAACCACTCCTGGGGGTAGTTGAGCTTCAGGTCGAGCACCTGGCCATCGGCGTCGTCGGCGGCCAACGTCTGCAGCACCCGATCGAGCTCGTCGCCGCTCCAAGCGCGCTCCGGGGTCTCCGGCACCCGCACACCGTGCGCCCGCAGCACACTCGGCCGGACGTAGATCGCCAGCCCCGCATCGAACGTGCCCACAGCAAACAGGCGCTCGGTGTACGTCCCCTGCGCACGGATCGACGGCAGCAGATCGTCCACGACCGCGGGCTCGAGCAGCGGCTCCAGCTCCTGCAGACGCCCCTGCCACGCCAGGTTGGCCACATACGGACCGTCGATCTCGAGCACGTCGGGAAGGTCGCCGGCCACCGCCGCGGCCTGCACCTGCGCCACGTAGCTGCGCTCCGGAAGGAGCTCGACCGCAAGCCGGCACTCCGGTCGCGCCGCATCGAACCGTTCGAGCTGGTCGGTGATCACCTCCCGCTCAGACGCCTGGCCGGCGTGAGCCCAGACGCGCAGCGTTGTGGCCTCATCTGAAGCTGGACCGCAGCCGATCAGCAGCAGCATCGCGCAGGAGAACCATCGTGATCCGAGCATCGCAACCCCACTGTAGCGAAGAGCCGACAGCACCGCTCTCAGAGCAGCCCCGATACTCACCTCGAGCTGGGTGGCTTTACGATAGCCCCATGGCACACCGGACCGTCCGTTCGTACGACGCGCTGGTGGAGCGGCTCAACCGGTTCCCACAAGGCGCCCCGCCGTCCGCGCCGAGCGTGTGATCACGCCGCTCGACGCCGCCCACCGCACCGTGCTCATGGCCATCGAGCGCGGCACCCTGCAGCACCTGATCTTCGATAAGCACGCGCTCACCAGCCACCGGGTCATGGCCACGGTTCTCGGGGTCATCCTGCGTCTCGGCCTGGTTCGCCGCGCACTGGCCAACCGGCAGCTGCACTCCCGCTACCTGGAGGCGCTGTTCGAGCGCGCTGCGGAGTCGGGGGTCGTACCGGAGTAACGCATCGCTCACCTGCGTCAGGCGGGGAGCACGACAAAGCCCTGCTCAGCGAAGTGCGCATCGAATGCAAACACCTGCTGTATCTCGAGGCGACGGAGCACGACAAAGCTCGAGCAATCCACGAGACTGAGCCGACGACGGTTCGCGGCCAGCAACGCCGCCTGAGCCGCGACATGATCCTCTCGCGTCACCCACTCGATCGCAAGCATCGGTTCGACGCAATCCGACAAAGCTCGAACCGCAGCCATTCCAAGCCGGCTCTGAGCGAGCGCCACCGTCTCCACCAGCACATAGTTCGAGGTCACCAGACTCGCACGCGACTCCACCAGGTCGTGCCATTGGACGGCGGCTCGCCGGGCGTTGGAGTCGTCCCGATCCAGCACTGCATAGATTGCCGACGTGTCGAGAAACACCGTCATTCTGCGAACGCCTCTGCAAGATAGCTATCGTGCCGATCGGACACATCAGATTGTCCTGAGGCAAACTGACCGACGACTGCCAGGGCCCGTGCCCGTCGCTCCTCGTCCGAAGCCATGTGGGTCGCGGCCTCATCGATCAAGCGCCGAACCACCTCTGCCGCTGAAACGTCCAGGCGTGCCGCCAACCGCCGAAGCTGCTCGGCCTGCGTCTCGGTCAACTGGATCTGGGTTCGAATCATGGGGGATACCTCCATGTAAGCATCTATACCAGCATACCATCGCCTCGAGCGTCTCTGATCTGCAAAACTCCGGAAAAGCGAGGCAAGAGCGACAACCCAACGGCGCGAACCCGGTCTTGGCCCCGGCGTCGGACCAGGCCCCGGCCCGAGGACCCGGTCCGCGGCCTTCGGCGACGCGGCTGGATATCATCCCCAGCTCACGGACAGGCACGCTCCGAAAGCCGCGGGCGGTGGTGATCCCCGTCATCGTTTGGGGGCACGCATGCCGCTATGCTGGACGCTCACGAGGATTTCATGACAGCCTTCGAGCGCGCACTTCCCGTGGCTTTCGGTCTCCTTCTCATCGCAGCATCGGTGGCAGCGGTCGACTACCATGTCTCCAGCTCGCTCGGCGACGACGGCAACGACGGCACCTCGACAGACACACCGCTGCGAACGCTGAGCGCCGCCAGCCAGCTCGATCTCCAGCCCGGCGATCGCCTGCTCCTGCGCTGCGGGGACACCTGGCGGGCCGAGGTGCTCCATCTCACGGACTCCGGGACGGTCGCCGAGCCGATCGTCGTCACCTCGTACCCGGAGGGTTGCGCCGACCGGCCGGTGCTCTCCGGCGCCCAGAAGATCTCCGGCTGGCAGCACTACTCCGACGATATCTGGATGGCGGATCTCGGAGCCGGCGCCAACACCGGGCTGTTCGACGGCGGGATCAACCAGCTGATCCGCGACAGTCGGCGTTTGACGCTCGGTCGCTGGCCGAACCTCGACGAGGGCGACGGCGGATGGGCGTCGGTCGACTCGCAGCCGGCGGGCAATCGGCTGACCGACAGTGCGCTCCCGGCCACCGACTGGAGCGGCGCAGCCCTCCACCTGCGCACCATCCGCTGGCTCATCGTCAACCGCGAGGTCACCGCCACCAGCGGCACGACGCTGACGCTGAACGAGAGCGTCAGCTGCAACCACACACCGAGCTGCGCCGAGTGGGGCTACTTCATCAACCACCACATGGCGACGCTCGATCGCGACGGCGAGTGGTACTTCGACGCCGCCACGGAGCGGGTGTACCTGGTGGACAGCACCGGTCCACCGGCCGACGGCGCCGTCGAGGGCTCGGTCCTGCTCCTCCCGGAGAGCGACGACCAGCTCGACCACTACGGCGCGATCGTGCTCGGCCGGCACCTGTGGGAGCACATCACCGACGTCGAGATCGCCAACCTGGAGATCGTCGACTGGTTTGCCAACGGCATCAGCGCGCCGCTCAACTCCCGAGCCGACGAGAACCAGCGGGTCACCATCCGCGACTGCGTGGTCCGTCGGGTCGACAAGAGCGGCATCAAGCTCACCACCTGGGCGTGGGACGCTGCAACCTTCGGGAACGGACCGGACGGCTGGCGCGGCGGCCGCGAGCTCGAGATCCGTAACAACGTGATCGACGGCGCCAACCACTTCGGAATCGACACCTACGCCCGGCAGTCGCTCATCGCCGACAACGAGATCCGCAACGTCGGGGTGTTGGAGAACCTCGGTCGCAGCGGCCTCGGCTGCGGGTTCTCAGGCGCCAACTGCACCGAGAACGGCGCCGGCATCCGGATCAAGCTCGACCCCGGCAAGGGCGTCACGGCCACCGGCAACACGATCCGCCGCAACCGGATCCAGCGGGTGGCGATGAACGGGATCGACCTGTTCGGGCCAGAGAACCTGCTCGAGCACAACGTGATCGACCGGGCGTGCGCGACCAAGGGCGACTGCGGCGGGATCCGCACGTTCGGGCGCGACAACCTCGCGAGCACCGAGGTGTATGACGTGACGCTACGCGGGACCATCGTGCGCGACGTGATCGGCGACACCCACGGCTGTCACCCGAGCTTCCGCGACGAGTTCGGCTTCGGGCTCTACCTCGACCACTACTCGCGCGATCTCGTTGTCGAGGACACCACCGTCGCCGGCTGCACCGTCCACGGCGTGCTGATCCAAAACTCCACCGCCACCGTGACCGGCACGACCGCGTACGGCAACTCCACCGGCCCGATCGCCGGCGCCGAGCTGGTCACCACCGGCAGCGTCGCATCGGCGGCTACGTCGGACAACATCCTCTACCTGCTGAACGGCGACGCCACCACCCTGTCGGTGGCCAACGCCTTCGATCTCACAAGCTCGACGAGCAACCGGTACCTCTCCCCGTTTGCCAGCGAGCACATCCGCGACTGGAGCCAGGGGTGGCAGCGGATGGACCTCGCGGCGTGGCAGGCGCTGAGCGGGCTGGATGCCAGCTCGTCGGAGCTCTGGTTCAGCCTCGCGCCAGGAGAGCTCCCGATCTCGAGGCTGTTCGTCAACGACACCGCCAGCCAGCGCACCATCGACCTGTGCACTCGTCTCTACGTCGGCCTCGATCAGCAGGCCGTCTCCGGCTCACTCACCCTCGATCCGTTCCGCTCCCGGATCCTCATCGAGAACGGCTGGAGCGGTCCCGGCCCGATCGGTGACGCCGACCTCAGCTGTGGAACGGATGCCGCCGATCTGGCGACCATCGTCCGCGCCGACAGCGATGCGACCTTCCGTCCTCTCGGCGACGGCGACTGCTCCGGCAACGGCGACACCGACAACGACGACATACCGTGCGCCGTAGCTGCGATGTACCCGTCAGAGCACACCGAGGTCGTTACCTCTCCAGAATCGGGTTGACCTTCCTGACGCCGGGAAACCGGTGGAAGTCCGTATCGGCTGTATGGACGGTGCCCCGACACCTGTGGGCGATGGCAGCGATCTGAGCATCAGTGGTGAGGTTGCCGCCAGTGCCTGCATCCTCGAGCCACTTCAGGGCTGTCAGAAGGTCCTGCTCCTGCGTTGGCAGGAACACCGTCACCGGTTCCTCCAACCAGGACCGAACGTGCTCAGCGGCTTCGTTGATGGCCATCGGCAGCTCGAACGCGCGCGAGCTGGTGCCGATTCGGACGAAGGCGAACAGCATCGGCGCCGTAACGCCTACCGGCTCAACGCCGCGCAAGCACCGCTCCCACCAGGCCACCGCCTGCTCGTGGAACCGGCACGAAGCGTCATAAGCGTACAGCACGAGGTTTGCGTCCGGTACGATCATCCGGCGGCATCCTTGAGCGCGTGGCTGGTGCGCAGGAACGCCTCCACCTCCAGATCGCCGTCGATCTCATGGAGGCGAGCGGGGTCAAGGCCCGCCCGCACTCTCATCGGTCGCGCCGCAACGGAGAACGGCTCGCGGTCGGCCGGCTCCGGGCCTTGCAAGCCACGTCGGACCGCCTCGTTCAGGACCTCCTTGAAGCTCTGTTGCTCACTCTGCATGGCCTCGCGAATCAGCTGCTCGACGTCGGGATCGAGAGTCACGGTTGTTCGCATAGTGACAGCATAGCATCAGTTCTTGTTGCAATCAACGCATCAATCAACCCATGAATCAACTCATGAAAGCGTTCGTACGGTTATGAGGATCCTTCACTGCACGCCCAAGACACCTAGCAGCGCTGTCCGACTCTCCGCCGCTCTCAGCCACACCGAGCCGGCTCGTACCATGGAGCTCACCGTTGGTCGGAGAAGGTCCCGCGGCAAACGTTGCACTGGCCTACCGCACGATCAACACCGAGCACGACGCACGATCTGTGACTGCGTTCGACACACCGGCTCACGACACCTGCGTATACTACCTGCATGACGCGCCTCACCGCTGTCCACCCGTGGTCCGTGCTCGCCGAGGAGGTGCTCAGCGAGCAGTCGATCTTCAGCCTCGTCCAAACCACCGCGCGATCTCCCGATAGCGGACGCGAGCAGCGCTACCTGCGGCTCAC
>CAZEJK010000123.1:0-15271 GCA_964512045.1 uncultured Thermoanaerobaculia bacterium | reverse complement strand
CCCGCGTCGAGTAGCACTCGGTGCTCGGTGAAGGCGAGTCGATGCAACAGCCCCGGGCGGTTCCAGAATGCCGCCACTTCCTGTGGGCTTTGTGAGACGTGTCACTCGCCCCACCGACTGCGCACCGTCTGGCTTGACAGGATGGGGCTGCTCACCGCAGGCTTGAACGGCGCACGGCTCACGTATGTCGAGGACGTGGGCCCTGCACAACTCCGCTTCGGGAGCTATCACATGAGGGACCGAGCCGTCATCTTGCTGTCATGTACTGTGTTCGTGCTGTCGACTGCGCCCACTGCGAGCGGGACGAACCCGTTCCTTCTGACGAATGTGGAGACGGTGTCGGCGGCATCCGCGGGCACAGGCGAGCTGACGGCCGCTCTCGACCGGACGACACTTGCCGAGATCGTCGGAGGTGACACTCGTCTCCTCGAGGACCTTCCGCTGTCCGACGGCACGACGGTGGACGTCCGGCTCGAGCCGTACTCGCCGTTGGCCGCTGGCGCCACGCTGCTGGAGATGACCGACACCGGACCGGTGGAGCACCGTCTGCCGGTCGATGAGCTGACGTTCCGGGGAGTGGTGCTCGAGCACCCGGAGTGGATCGCACTGTTCAGAGTGAGCGGCGAGAGCATCTCCGGCTTTATCGAAGCCGACGGCACGAAGCACCTGTACGGCACAGCCACGGTGGACGGGGCACGGAGGATGGCGGTGCGGCGGCACAATCCAGCGCATCGACCAGAACCGATCGGCCAGTGCGACCTCGACCAGCTTGCCGTGCCAGCGCCGCTCGGCAACGTGGCGATGGAGCGAGCGTTCGACATCGAGATCGAGCGCTCCACCGACAGGGACACGCTGCTCGAGGTCGAGGTGGCGATCGAGATGGACTGGGAGTCGTACAGCCACTTCGGGTCCGTCGCCGATGCGGCCAGCTACGCCATCGACCTGATCGGGGCAGTGTCGCTGTTTTACGAGCGCGACGTGGACGTCGTCATGACGATTCCCTCGATTCGAGTCTGGTCCACCCCGGCCGACCCCTACCCAGACGGAACCAACACAGTGACCCTTCTGTACGCGCTCCAGGCGGAGTACGGTGACACCATGACGGGCCTCGAGCGCGCCACGGCGGTGCTCCTCTCGCGGCGGTGGATGGGCGGCGTCGCGTGGCTCGACGCGCTGTGCAGCGGCAGCGGAGGCGGCTGGGCCGGCTACGGCTACGCCGTCGTCGGCATCGACGGCGACTACAGCTACCCGACCTCGGCGTACACCTGGGATGCGGACGCAACAGCTCACGAGATCGGCCATAACTTCGGCTCGGAGCACACCCACTGCTACCCGCCGCCGTACATCGACCGCTGCTACAACGAGGAGGACGGCTGCTACAGCGGCGACGTGGTCGCCTCGGTCGGTACGATCATGAGCTACTGCCACCTGGTGGCCGGCAAGAACCTCGTCTTCCACTCGCGCGTCCAGCCGGTTGTCCGCAGTGGCGCGGAGAACGCGTGGTGCGTCTCGGCGGCCTCCGGGGATGTGGTGTTCTTCGCCGCAGGGACGCCCGAGCAGGTCTGCGGTGATGATGATGGGGCCATCGAGCCCGGCGAGCAGTGGTCCGTACCGATCGCTCTGCGCAACGGCGGTGAGGAGACCCGCTCCGGCGTCACCGGCTCGTTCAGCGTCGCCGCTCCGGCTTCCGGCGTACAGCTCGACTCCACAACCGTCAGCTTCGGTGATCTCGAGCCGTCGACCACCGGCATCAACAGCGTCAGCTTTCTCGTGGAGACCTCCGTCAGCTGCGGCGCCAGCCTGCAGCTCGATCTTTCCGGAGTGACGTGGAGCGGAGGGAGCGCTGCGGGCCGCGGCGGAGTCTTCACCGAGGTCATCGGTGGGGGCGGAGCCTGTGACTCCGATGCGAACTGCGGGGCGCCACCAGCGCCCACCGCGGCGTTCACCGCGCCCAGATCGGTGTGCGCGGGCACGGCCGTCCAGCTCACTGACGGATCGGCCAACGCCGAGAGCTGGGAGTGGGACTTCGACGGAGACGGCGCCGTGGACTCGACAGACCAGAGCCCGAGCTACACGTACACGACCGCTGGCGTCTACACCTGCACGCTGGAGGTGCTCAACGACGGCGGCGCGCAGTCCGCCAGCATCAGCACTGAGATCGTTGTCATCGATCCCACCAGCGCGACTCCTGGCGATGCGAGCGGCGACAGTCAGCATGACGCAGCAGACCTCCTCGCAACCATCTCGGAGCTGTCCGACGGAGACGGGAGCGATGTTGCCGACCGCTGTAACGGCTGGGCCACGACCGATCAGGTAGACGTCAGCGGCGACTCGCAGATCACTCGGGCAGATCTTCTGCAAAACCTCGGTCTGCTGTACAGCAGCGGCTCGTAGCATTGCTCACGCTGGTCGGATCGGAGCGTGCCCGCCGGCCGCAGGGGCCCCCTCAGCTTCTCGCTACCGCTCGAAGGCGCCTGCGCCGATCATCTGCTGGAAGTGCTCCACCACGGTGGTCTGAAGCGGCCGGTAGGTGACACCGAGCTCACGGGTCGCCTTTGAGCCGTCGGCCCTCCACGGCAGGGACACGTTGCGACGGACGGTCGTGCGCGTCATGGCCGGGTTGACGATCGGCCCAACGAGCCAGACCAGCCACTTCGGCATCGTCCGCTTCGGGATCGGGTAGCGGTCGCCGAACCGCTGCCGCAGGAGCTCGGCCAGCTCGGCAAAGTCCGAGTCATGAGCCGAGATAATGTAGCGGCCGTTGGCCGACGGCGTGAGCCCCGCCAGATAGTGTGCCTCGGCAACGTCGCGCACGTCGACGACCCCGATCCCCCATCTCGGAACTCCAGACCTCATGGTCCCGTCGCCGAGCTGCCGCATGAGGTTGAAGCTCTCCGAGGTCCCGTTCGGACTCACGCCCGGTCCGAGCACGAGGCTCGGGTTGATCGTCACCAGGTCCCAGCGATCCTGGCCTGCCGCGATGGCCCAGGCCTCGCGCTCGGCGACGGTCTTGGAGTGCGCGTACGGCTGGTGGTGCACCGACGAGGTGGTGTTCCAGATGTCCTCGGTGAGCACACCGTCCGGGAGGTCTTTGAGATCAGCGTTGTCGCCGTAGATCGCTGCACAGCTACTCGTCACCACTACGCGGCGCACGGACGGGGTCTGCGCGGCCTGCTCGAGCACGTTCCGGGTGCCCTGTCTGGCCGGCTCGATGAGCTCCGCCACCGGGTCGCGCACATCCATGGTGAACGGCGAGGCGGTGTGGTAGACCAGCTCACAGCCTTCCATCGCCTCGGCGTAGGATCCCGGTTCGAGCAGATCCGACTGGAAGTACCGGATGCTCCCGGACGCCCCTTCGGCTGCGGCGTCCAGGTGTCGGACCTTCTCTTCGTTCGAGGGATCACGCACCGCGGCGTGGACTGTGTGCCCCTCATCGACGAGCTTCTTGACGAGCCAACCAGCAACATAGCCGGTGGCCCCGGTCACCAGAACCGGAGCGCTCGGATCGATCGTCGTCATCGGTCGCTCCCCCTTTCGCTTTCTCTGCATCCTGGGTGCTATGCCAGCCAGTCTGCGCGCGTCCGCACCACTCGCTAGCTCGCCAGGTCGAGCGCGTGCGCCTTCAGCTGACCGAGCGCCACCACCTCCAACGCCGACTCCTCGGTTGCCGCCAGCACCACAGGTGGAGCACACCCCGCCTCGAGCGCCTCCGCCCAGCGCGCGGCACACAGGCACCACCGGTCTCCGGGACGAAGGCCAGGGAAGCCCAGCTCCGGGCGCGGAGTCGTCAGGTCGTTGCCGCGCGAGCTCGTGTAGCGGAGGAGCTCCTCGGTCATCTCCGCACACACCACATGGCGGCCGACGTCGCTGACATCGGTACGGCACCGTCCATCGCGGTACCATCCCGTCAGGGGATCATCGCAGCACACAACCAGCGGCTCGCCGAGGACGTTGCGCGCCCCGCTCACGCGCCGTTCCCTTCGTCTTCAGACCACTGATGGGGCACCCTGCGCACCTCGTCGAGGTCGTACCCGAGCGCCGCCACGATCTCCATCAGCCGCTGGTACCGCTCCTCGGAGATCTGCCAGTCGCGGGTCATGACCCAGACGTAGTCCCGCTTGCTACGAGCGATCACGGTCTCGGTGTAGTCCTCGTCCACATGGGAGACCAGGTACTCGGCCTTGAACGGCCAGATGAACTGCATCCGCCACTCAGCGTTGGAGCGGTCGTCGTGGATGAACCCCGTCGGCGTGTACTCCTTGAGTGGACCGTCGAACCCGCCCTTGCGGAACGTGAAGGTCGTCTGCACGCGTCCCTCCTCGTCCAGCCGGTAGGACTCGACCGCGTTGTACGCCTCGCGTTCTGGCCTCGTCGGGATATGGGCGATGACGTACCAGTCGCCCATGAACCGCCGCAGATCGAGAGACCCGACGGTGGTGATCGGCTCGTGGCTCCGGGACGAGCATCCCGCTGCCACCATCATGCCCAGGACGACAGTTGTCACGACGGCTCGAGAAACCATAGGTCCGCTCCCTCCGAAGGGGAAACCGCACGGGAGGGCAATCCGTTCCATCTGCAGCATTCTGCGCTCACGGGCCGCACGCCGTTGGCTGGTTCGTGAGAGCGGACCCTCCCGTCCACCCGCCGGCGAGACGCCGGCGACCACAACCGGAACCGGAGCGCTCTGGGATTGTGGAAGCCTGCGTCTCGCAGGCTGGGGGGTGGATCACGGTCGTGTCGACGAGCCGGCCGACCGGAGCACGGCCCGGGCCCAGCGTCGGGCGCTCCGCTCAGCCCTGAGCGAGGATCACACCGCGCTCGGAGGTCTCGATGAACTGGATGATCGCCGCCACGTCCGGCTCGTCGCCGAGCTCATCACGGAGCTTGGTCACCGCCTGCGAGGTGTTCAGCTTCGAGTCGTGCAGGATCCGCCATGCCTTCTTGAGCGCGGCCCGTCGGTCGTCGGAGAAACCGAGCCGCTGCAGCCCGATGGAGTTCGGACCGAAGCAGCGGGCCGGCCGGCTCCCGACGGTCTTCATGAACGGCAGGCACTCCTTGGTCGCAACCGTGAAGCCGCCGAGGAATGCGTAGTCGCCGACGCGACAGAACTGGTGGACGGCAGAGAACGCGCCGACCGTCACCCGGTCGCCGACCTCCACATGCCCTGCCAGGGTCGCCGCGTTGTCGAACACCACGTGAGAGCCCACCTGGCAGTCGTGGGCAACGTGCGCATACGCCATGAACAGCCCGTGGTCGCCGATCCGCGTGATGCCACCGCCACCCGGGGTGCCACGGTGGATCGTCACGAACTCCCGAAAGACGTTGCCACGACCGATCTCGAGGCGCGTCGGCTCGCCCGAGTACTTGAGATCCTGAGGCGGGGCGCCGATCGAGCAGTGACTCTCGAGCTGGTTGTCGGGCCCGATCGAGGTGCTACCGGTCACCCGGCAGAACGGACCGAGGTGGCACCGCTCACCGATGCTGACCCCGGACTCGATCACACAGTAGGGGCCGATCTCGACGCCCTCACCGATGCGCGCGTTGGCATCGACAACCGCAGTTGGATGTATCGTCGTCATGATCTCTCCACCATCGCCGAGAGCAGCTCCGCCTCACACGCCAGCTCTCCGTCCACCGTCGCGCGTCCCTGCAGCTTGGCGAACGCTTGCCGGTGCGACAGGACCTCCACCTCGAACACCACCTGATCTCCTGGAATCACCGGCCTGCGGAAACGGCACTTGTCGATGCCCGAGAAGTACAGCAGCTTGCCTTCGCGTTCATCGACGGCGCGCAAGAGCAGCAGCCCCCCGGCCTGCGCCATCGCTTCCACGAGCAGCACTCCCGGCATCACCGGATGCTCGGGGAAGTGCCCCTGGAAGAACGGCTCGTTCACCGTCACGTTCTTCAGCGCTCGAATCGTCGTTTCGTTGGTCTCCAGCACCCGATCGATCAGCAGAAACGGGTACCGATGCGGCAGGAGGTCCAGGATCTGCAGGATCTCTTTCACGTCGTCTCCCCTTTCCCCTCGTCATCGGCCAGCGCCGCTTCGAGCACCTCGATCCGCTTGCGGAGCCTGTCCAGCCGAGCCAGATTGGCGTTGGCCCGCAGCCACTCCCGGTGCGGACGCGCAGGGTTGCCCGCGACCCAGCTGTCCTCGGGCACGCTCTTGGCAACCACCGCACGCGCGCTGATCCGCGACCGGGCGCCGATCGTCACATGCCCGACGACTCCTACCTGGCCACCCAGCACGACGTGGTCGCCAAGGTGCGAGGACCCCGAGATCCCCACCTGGGCAACGAGCAGACATCCCTCACCGACAGTGACGTTGTGCGCGATCTGCACCAGGTTGTCAACCTTGGTACCCCGGCCCACCCGGGTCTCTCCGAGCGTGGCCCGGTCCACACACACGTTGGCGCCCAGCTCCACATCATCCTCGATCACCGCCACACCCACCTGCGGCACCTTGTGGTGCACGCCGGCGGCGGTCGCAAACCCGTAGCCGTCCGAACCGATCACGACCCCTGCATGGAGAATGCAGCGGTCCCCCACCCGACACCGCTCCTCCACCACCACCCGCGGGTGGAGGTGACAGCCGCTCCCCACCGAGGCGTGTGCGCCGATGACACAGCCGGCATCGATCCGTGTGCCCGCACCGACACGCGCACCTTCGGCGACGGTGACGAACGGGCCAATCTCTGCGTCATCGGCCACAGCTGCAGTGGGGTCCACCGCGGCCGCAGGGTGCACCCCAGGTCGCAGCGGCCGTTCGGGATGGAACAGCTCGAGGGCGCGCGCCATGGCCAGGTACGGCTCCTCGCACACGAGGAGGTCACGGTCTGGCAGCGCCTCGGCGGACTGCACGATGATCGCTCCCGCCTGCGACGCTCGAGCCTGCTCCACGTACCGCGGGTTATGGAGGAAGGACAGGTGCTCGGGGCCGGCAGTATCCAGCGGCCTCAGATCATGAAGCTGCCGCTCCGGATCCCCGAGCACGGTCCCTCCGACCGCGCGAGCCAATGCTGCGAGGGTGAGCGCCGTGGTCACTGCGGGCTCACTGGGACATGTTGTACCGACGGATCACCTCGTCGGTGATGTCCACCGCCTGAGCGGCGTACACCAGACCCGACTGGAACTTGTTGAAGATCAATGTGTACCCTTCTTCGCTCCCGATCTGATCGATCACCGGAAGGATCTCCTGCTCGAGCTGGCCCAGCATCCTCCGCTCTGCGGCCTGCAGCTCGCGCTGAGCATCCTCGTTGAACCGCTCGAGCTCCACCCGCTTGCTCTGGATGTCCTGCGTCAGCGACTCGAGCCGTTCCTGGGACAGGGTCAGGCGCTGCTTCTCGAGCTGCTCGCGCAGCTGGACGAGCTCCTGCTGCCGGGCCTGCGCCTGCTGGCCTTTCTCCTCGGCCATCGCCTGAATCTGCTGGATCGCTTCCTTGCCCTTGTCCGACTCCTGGACCACACGCTGCACATCGATGACTGCCAGCTTCGCACCCTGGGCCTCGGCGCTCATCGCGACCAGGCTCAACACGACCACTCCGATACCGACACAGATCAGCTTCACACGCGACATTTCCAAACCTCCTCGTTCGATTCACACCCGCGTTCGCGAGCGCAGGTCATCATTTTGTCTGCTCTGCTCGTCCCGTCCTGATCGAGCACGTGGCGGCTGCTTCTCCGCCCGAGTCCACCCGAGTCCATCGTCCACCCGCCACCCTCAGAATGTCGTTCCGATCGAGAACTGGAAGTCGGACGACTCCTCGGTCGGCAGCGGGTCCAGATTGTACCCGTAGATGAAGCGCAAGGGGGCCTGGAACACCGGCAAGAACACCCGCAGCTCCACACCCGCGGTATGCCGGTACTCACCCATCTCCCAGCCCTGATCCTCGTGATAGGTGTTACCAAGATCCGTGAACAGGACGAGCTTCACCGGTCCGCCCAGTCGGAACTGGTACTCCAGATTCAATAGCCAGTAGCGATCGCCACCGAGCAAGGAGCCGCCTTCCGTGCGGTAGAAGCTCCCGTCCGCGTCGATCGGCACCACAGTGTAGTACGGAATGCCTCGCAGGCTCCGGTCCCCACCGAGACGGTACCGCTCATAGATCGGGATATCAGAGTCGTCGTAGGTGTAGAACTGCCCGGCCTCGATGTTGAAGGCGAAGATCGTTCGCTTCGTCACAGGCTTGAACATCGAGATCCCGAGCTCCGGCCGGATGTAGTCGAAGTCGCCCCCGAACGGACCGCCGGCGAACCGGGCCCGGAGGGTGATCCTTCGCCCACGGTTCGGATCGAACGGATCATCTCGGGAGTCGAACAGGTAGCCGGGGGTGAAAGCGGTGATCGTCCCGGCGAACTCCTCGAAGTTGAGCAGTCGATCCTCCTCGCCGTCGGTCGGACGGAGGCCGATCGGCCGCTGATGACCACCGAGGTCGCCGCCGATACCACCGGTTCGGGCAACCGTGAACCGCGAGAGCACATCCTCATAGGACGCGAGAAACGTCAGGGAGTCGAACACCCGCAGGCCGAAGCCGAGCGACACGCTCGCGCCGGTGGTCTCCCGGTAGAAGTCTTGGATATCGATGTTCGTCTTGAAGACGGAGCCGCCGAGCAGGATCCGGCGATCGAAAAGGAACGGCTCGGTGAAGTTGAGCTGGTAGAAGTCCGCGCGCCGACCCGTCTGCAGCGAAACGCCAAGGATCTCACCGCGACCGAGGAAGTTGCGCGTGTTGAACTGGACCTGACCGAAGAAACCGTCACGCTCCGAGTAGCCTGCACCGAACTGGATATCGTTGCGGCCGACCTCCTCGCCCTTCACCACCACGTTGACGCGCTTGTTCTCCTCGTCGAAGTCGAACTCCAGCGGATCCTCCTCGAGCTTGAAGTAGCCCAACGCGTTGACCTTGAACACCGACCGGCGGAACGACCCCATGTTCATCCACGAGCCTTCCGGAACCAGGAACTCCCGTCGCAACACCTTGTCCATGGTGGTCGTGTTGCCGCTGAACTCCAGCCGTCCCAGGCGATACCGATCACCTTCGAAGACGTCGACGGTGACGTCGACAACGTAGTCCTCGTCCTCGCGGTCCTGAAGAACCTCGTTGGTGTAGGCGTAGATATAGCCGCGGTTGTGATACAGGTTGCGGATGGTCTCCATCCCGTCCTCGACCGCCTTGTACGAGTAGCGGTCGCCGGGCGAGACCTCGAAGACCTTGCGCAGCACGTCACCGTCGAAGACCTCGGTGCCGGTCACTCGCAGCTCGCCGATGTCGTACGGCTCACCCTCCTCGACCGGAATCGTGACGTGCATACGGAACTTCTTCTTCTTCAACGTCTCGGCGTCCGGCCGTTTCGCCACCATCTCCAGCTCCGGCGTGCCGATCTTGACGTCCTTGTAGCCGTGGTTCATGTAGAACTTGCGGAGGTTCTCCTTGTCCTCCTCCCAGCCGACCTTGGAGAAGATGATCTTCTTCCCCCACGGTCTCCACAGCCGCTTCTCCTTGACCTTCTTCATGGCACCGCGCAGGCGACCGTCACTGAACACCTCGTTGCCGGCGAACTCGATCTCCTTGATCTTGACCTTGCCGCCTTCCCGGATGTTGAACACCACCCGGCGCTCCGTGCGCGACACCTGCTCGAGCTCATAGGAGATCTCCGCCGACTGGAAGCCCTCCTCGCGGTAGACCTCCTCGAGCGCTGTCTGGATCCGCTCGATCTCCGACAGCCTGAGGGGGACGTTGCGCGGCAGGTCAACCCTGCGCTCATCGAGCTTGTCCTTGATCGTGTTCGCCGTGAGCTTCTTGTTCCCCTCGAACACGACGGCTGAGACGAACGGACGCTCCGTCACGGTCACGAACAGGCGGACTCTCCCCTCCTCGAGAGGCTCCACCTCGATCCGCAGCGACTCGAACAGGCCCGAGTCCCAGAGACGGCGGTAGCCTTCCTCGATCATCTCCATGTCGAGGGGATCGCCCGCCTCCAGGCCGAGGTAGTACGCCACCGTATCGATGGTGAGCGTCACGCCGCCCTCGATCACCACCTCATCGATGATCGGTTGGGAGTCTGCAGCGACATCCTGTGCCATCGTCGTCGGGACCAGAACGGCCGCGGACAGGAGCACCATCGTCGCTGTGACCAACGCCTTGACAGGGGGAAAATGGGTTCGCTTCACGAGCTCTCCAGTGACTGCATCACCGTTTGAGTTGCATCAACAATAACCGGGCGACTGTCAACAAGACGCACCGTCAGCTCTGTCGCCCCCTGGATCCGATGGGCGATCAGGTAGTCCGACACAGCATCCTCCACCCAGCGTTGCACGGCCCGGCGCAACGGGCGCGCCCCCGTGCTCTGATCGATCCCCGCACGCTGCAGCAGCCAGGTCGGCAGGTCGGGGTCGAACTCAATCTGAATCCGGCGGTGCTCGAGGTTCTCGGCCGTCTCGGCCAGCAGGAAGGACACGATCTGCAGCATGTGCTCCGCGCCGAGGGGCTCGAAGACGATGATGTCGTCGATCCGGTTCAGAAACTCGGGACGGAAATGCCGCCGCAGCTCGCGGTCGATCGTCTCCGAGATCTCCGAGTGGCTCGGCGACTCGCGTCGCTCCCCGAACCCGAGCCGGCTGCTGTCGGCCAGCGTCCGTCCGCCGAGGTTCGACGTCATGATGATAATGGTGTTGGTGAAGTCCACGGTCTCGCCGTAGCTGTCGGTCAGACGGCCGTCCTCGAGAACCTGCAGCAGCAGGTTCGAGATCTCGTCGTGGGCCTTCTCGATCTCGTCCAGCAGCACCACCGAGTACGGGTTCCTGCGGATCTGCTCGGCCAGCTGCCCGCCCTCCTCGAAGCCGACGTAGCCAGGGGGAGATCCGATCAACCGGGAGGTCGTATGCCGCTCCATGTACTCCGACATGTCGAAGCGGACCAGCCGTCGCGGATCGTGGAAGAGGAAGGCTGCGAGCTGACGGGTGAGCTCCGTCTTGCCGACGCCGGATGGGCCCAGGAAGATAAACGATCCGATCGGCCGCTTCGGGCTGGTCACCCCGAGCCGACTCCGCCGGATCGCGCGAGCAACGGCGGAGATCGCCTCGTCCTGACCAACGATCCGCTGGCGGAGGATCGACTCCATGTGCTCCAGCCGCTCCGCCTCACTCTCCTGAATCGCGTTGACAGGGATACCGGTCCAGGACGCGACGACATCCTCAACCACACCGGCGGATACGACCGGCGTCTCGGCAGGCGGACCCGCTTGCTCGCTCCGCAGCTCCCCGAGCTGGTCTCGCAACGCCAGCTCCTCCTCGCGCAGGCTGACGGCTTGCTCGAACAGCTTGGCCGAGATGGCGGCCTTCATCTCGGACACAACCTGCGCGATGCGCGTCTCCAGCTGACGCTGGGCGGTCAACGGCGCCGCCTGGCGCAGCTTGACCCGCGCCCCCGCCTCGTCGAGCACATCGATCGCCTTGTCCGGGAACGCCCGATCGGGCAGGTATCGACCCGCCAGGCTGGTGGACAGCACGACCGCCTCCTCGGCGTAGCGCACGCCGTGGTAGGACTCGTAACGCGACTGCACACCGCGGAGGATCGACAGGGTCTCCTCCTCGCCCGGCTGCTGGACCATCACCGGCTGGAACCGGCGCGACAGCGCACGGTCCTTCTCGATGAACCGCCGGTACTCCCGCACCGTGGTCGCGCCGATACAGCTCACCTCGCCGCGCGACAGTGCCGGCTTGAGGATGTTCGCCGCATCGAGCGACCCTTCCGCGGAGCCGGTTCCAATCAACGTGTGGATCTCGTCGATGAACACGATGATGCCCGGGCTGCGCCTCAGCTCGCCCAACAGCCCCTTGAGCCGCTCCTCGAACTGCCCGCGGTACTTCGTGCCGGCAACCAGCAACGACAGATCGAGCGACACGATCGACCGGCCCATGAGCAGCGCCGGCACCCGCCCATCGACGATCCGCGAGGCCAGCCCCTCGACGAGCGCCGACTTTCCGACACCCGCATCTCCGATGAGCAGAGGGTTGTTCTTGGTCCGCCGCGTCAGGATCTGGATGATCCGATCCAGCTCCCGTTCCCGGCCGATCAAGGGGTCGAACGCACCCTCGGCGGCCAGCTCGGTCAGATCTCGGGCATACTCTCTGAGGTACGGCTGCTCTTGACCGGCCGCCGACGACGCTCGTTCCTTGGCCAGCCTTCCAATGACACGCCGCGACTCATGCAGACTGGCGCCGTGGCGTTCGAGGGTTCGTCCCGTCTCGCTCTCGCCGACCCGGAGCAGCCCCAGCAGCAGATGCTCGGTGCCGACCGACTCGTGCCCGAGCGCCCCGGCTTCATGGACTGCAAACACCAGCGCCTTCTTGCTCGCCTCGGTGAGCGGAAGATCCGGTCCGATGGTCGCCCGCTGCACCACAGACTGGTGTGCAGCGAGCTCTCGCTTCAGAGCAGCCGGATCCACATGGAGCTGCTGCAGCACCTCGGTCAGCGACTCGTCGGACTCGCGCAGCATTCCGAGCACGAGATGCTCGGTGCCGATCGCGCTTGCGCCGGCCTGGCCCGCCTCGTAGCGAGCGAAGAAAAGGGCGCGACGTGCGTTCTCATCGAGCTTCTCGAACATGGATCACCTGCGGCAGCACGGTGCCACGGCGTCGTGGACCACGATCTTCAAACCCGCAAGAGCACGGACACGCATCACGCCGACACCTCGGCAGCCGTGCTCTCGCTGTGTACCGGAGGACCCGCTCGCTCCAATCGAAAGATCCGACTGCATCGGCGGGCCAGCTGTTCGTTGTGCGTCACTATAATGGAACTCAAACCCTCCAGCAAATGCAGCTGCTGGACCAGATCGAACACCTCATCGGTGCTGCTGCGATCGAGGTTTCCGGTCGGCTCGTCGGCCAGCAGCAGCCGCGGCCCAGCAGCCAGCGCCCGCGCGACCGCCACCCTCTGCTGCTCGCCGCCCGAGAGCTGATCTGGAAAGTGGTGCAGCCGCTCAGCCAAGCCGACGCGCTCGAGCAGCTCGGTGGCCCGTTTTCGCGCCGGACGCGTCCGCTGCCCGGCGATCCGCAGCGGTATGGCAACATTGTCCACAGCATCCAGCTCGTCCAGCAACGAGTGGTGCTGGAAGACGAAGCCGATCCGCTGGTTGCGCATCTCGGCGCGCTCATCCTCTGACAGACCGCCGACGTCGATGCCCTCGACCCGCACCACGCCGTGCTCGGGCCGGTCGAGCAGACCGACCAGATGGAGCAGCGTGCTCTTGCCGACCCCCGACGGACCGACCACCGCGAGCATCTCGCCGTTGGCGAGCTCGAGGTCGAGCTGGGTGAGCACCTCCACTCGCTTGACGCCCTCACCGTAGCCCTTCGAGACCCCACTGAGCTGAACGACGGCGCCCCCCTCACTCATATCGGAAGCCTTCCACCGGCTGCCGTCGCGCCACCGCACGCGCCGGCAGGTACGACGCGCCTGCGGCCAGCGCCAGCGCCATCACCCCGACGATAAGGACTGTTCCCGGCTCCACCGAGAACGGCACCGAGGAGACCGAGAACACACCCCGCTCGAGGCGCAGCAGTCCTGTGGCGTCCAGGAACCGCGCAAGGCCGACACCGATCACGGTGCCAACTACAGCGCCCGCAAGCCCGATACCGGTGCCGATGCACAGGAACAGCCGCCGGATGCGGCGTGGCGACAGACCGAGACCAGCGAGGACCGCCAGATCCCGGCGCTTCTCCGCCGCCAACATCGCAACGTTGCACAGCAGGTTCAACGCAGCAACCACGAGCATCAGACTGACGGCCACAAAGATCATGGCACGCTCCAAAAAGAGCGCCAGGAACAGCGAGCGATGCAGCTCCTCAAACCCGTCCACCACGACTGGCTCGACTGCCGCACCACCGGCTTCAGCGTCGACGCTCAACGCCCGACGCACTGTCCGCGCCACGCCCCACGGGTCCTCGACATCTCGCACCTCCACGGCCTCGACTACCGGCTCCCCGTAAAGCAATTTCTGCGCCAGAGCGATCGGCACACGAACCAATCCCTGCTCCTCGTTTCGCGAGCCCAGCTCGACCGCGGAGATCTCCACCTCGAGCCGGATGGGAAGCGGCCCCATCGGCGTCAGCCGTGATCGTGGCGAGACCAGGCGCAGGCGATCACCCGCGCCGACGACCAGGCGCGCCGCCACCACCCGATCAACGGTTGTCACGTCGACGTCGGCACGGCCCTCCACCGTCGCCGGTACCGCATCGTAGGTCGCGCTCACCAGACAGATCCCACGCACCACGGTGGACACCTCCGCATGCGGGACGGCCTCGCGAACGCGCGCCACGACCGCCTCCGGGTCGTCCAGGACTCGGCCGGTGGGCGGTCGCACGCGGGCGTGCGCCGAGCTACTGATGACCCGTTCGCGCACGGTGTCCTGAAAACCTTCGAGAAGTGCCAGCGTGACGACCAGCGCGATCACCCCGAGCGCCAGCCCGACCAGAGAGATCAGGGTGACCGTGGCGACATGGGTCCTGCGCCGCAGCCCGATCAGGTAGCGCAACGCCAGATGGATCTCGGCTCGCACCGGTTCAGACAGTCCCCTCCGCGCCGGTCTCGCGCGGACGCAGCTGGGGAAAGAGGATCACGTCGCGAATCGACACACGGTTTGTCAGCAGCATGACGAGCCGATCGACGCCGATTCCCTCACCTCCTGCGGGCGGCATCCCGTGCTCGAGAGCGCGCACAAAGTCCTCGTCGAGCACACCGCCACCGGTCGCGACCTGCTCCTCCATCCTTCTCCGCTGCTCGACAGGGTCGTTCAGCTCGGTGTACGCATTGGCGACCTCCAGGCCGCCGATGAACAGCTCGAAACGCTCCACGGTCGAGGGATCGTCGGGTCTCGACTTCGCCAGCGGGGAAATGTCCCGAGGAAAGTCGAGGATGAATGTGGGATCCATCAGCTGCGACTCCGCCGTCACCTCGAAGAGCTCCGCCAGTAGCTTGCCGTCCGAGCGTTCATCGATTCGCTCGACGCCGAGACGGTGGGCCGCTGACTCCATCGCGGCCCGGTCCGCGAGATCCTCGGGCTCGAGATCGGAGTAGGCCAGAATGGCATCCCGGAGTGTCAACTTGCGCCACGGGCGTTGGAGGTCGAGCGTCGTGTCGCCCCACGGAATGGTCAACGTTCCGCAGACCTCGGCCGCCACGGACGTCACCAGCTCCTCGGTCAGGTCTGCCAGCTGCTCGTAGTCGGCGTACGCCCAGTAGAACTCGAGCATCGTGAACTCGGGGTTGTG
>CAZEJK010000122.1:0-15297 GCA_964512045.1 uncultured Thermoanaerobaculia bacterium | reverse complement strand
GCTACGAGGTTGGCCTCCCGTTTCCCCCGGAGCTCGGCTTCGTCGACAAGGACCGCTCGTTCGTCGGCAACCTCGAGCAGTGCAACGGCTGCGGCGGCTGCCTGAAGAGCGGGCCCACGATGTGCCCGACGTTCGTGGCGACCTCGGACGAGCTGATGTCCACCCGTGGGCGCGCCAACACGATCCGCGCGGTCCTCGACGGCCGCATCGACGGAGACGACCCGCTCCGCCTCGCAGAGCTCGATGCGGCCCTGTCCAACTGCCTGTCGTGCAAGGCATGCAAGACGGAGTGCCCGTCCAACGTCGACCTCGCCCTCCTCAAGGCCGAGATTCTCAATGCACGTCACCACCTCGCCGGCACCCCGCTGACGGATCGAGTGATCGCGGCGGCGGATCTCCTCGGGCGCCTCGGAACCGTCGCACCAGCCGTGGCCAACGCGGTCCTGGGTTCGAGGCCTGTCCGCTCCGTGCTCGATCGGACGCTCGGGCTGAACGCCGAGCGACCACTGCCCACCTACGCTCGTCAGAGGTTCGACCACTGGTTCGCGGGCCGCCAACCCGAGGGCTCGGGCCGCCGCGGCGTCGTGCTGCTGTGGGATGACACCTGGGTGCGCTATCACGAGCCGAACGTCGGTCACGCCGCGGTCGCGGTTCTGGAGGCTGCCGGCTTCGAGGTCCGTCTGATCGAGGACCGCGTCTGCTGCGGGCGGCCAGCGTTCAGCCGTGGCCTCATCGACACCGTCCGGCACCTGGCTCGTCACAACCTGACGGTCCTCGCCCACTCCACCGAGCCGATCGTGTTTCTCGAGCCCTCGTGCTACTCGATGTTCATCGACGAGTACCGCCAGCTCGCCCTCACGGGCGCCGAGGAGGTGGCGGCGCGGTGTGTGCTCCTCGAGGACTTCCTGGCCGATCTCATCGCCAAGGAGCCGGACGCCGTACCGTTCGATGGAGACGGTGTCACGGTGGCCGTGCACGGCCACTGTCACGCCAAGGCACTCACGGACGCACAGCGGGTCATCGGTCTCCTCGAGCACGCCGGAGTGCGCGCCCACTGGTTGAGCACGGGCTGCTGTGGCATGGCCGGAGCGTTCGGGATGCTGCGCAGCAAGGACGTCCTGTCCCGACAGGTGGCGCAGCCGCTTCTCGACCAGATCGCGGCACTCGACCCCGGCTCCCGGCTCGTGGCGAGCGGCGTCTCGTGCCGTCACCAGATCACCCAGCTGTCGCGAGCACACCCCGAGCACATCGCCGAGCTGCTCGCCAGCCTCCTGCCACCGTAACCCAACGCGGTGGCGGGCCCTTCCAGGAGCTCTGGAGACCTGTGCGGCTCGATGCCAGATATGCGAACTCTCCGGCCGCGCCGGCGTATCATCAGAGTACGATGGGATGGGAACGACGCATCGAGCGCTGGTTGAGGAGGACGGAACGCGCACTGGCCCCGTTCGAGCGCTTCGTCCGCGAGTACACGGCGGGGCTTCGCACCCGAGACCTCCAGCACCTGTTTGATCGCGACGCGCCCGAGGCGTGGGCGGTCTTGACCCGCGACCAGGAGGACGACACCGCTGCGCCACGCCAACGGGGATGGCGCCGCGCTCTCCAGCTCGCGCGCATGGTCTTTCTCGGCCTGTCGTACAAGCTCAGTCCGCCTCGCCGGGTTCTGTTCGCCGTCGCGATGCTCTGCATACTTCTCGGTATCGTCACGTGCAACGTTCAACCTGACATCAGGACCGGCATCGACGACTCGCCGTTCTGGTTTCTCCTCGGGGCCGGCGGTCTCCTGTTCCTCCTGGCCCTCGAGCTCGTGGAGCGGATCCGATTCCGCGACGAGCTCCAGGTCGCTCGTCAGCTCCAGCATGATCTCTTACCGCACTCGGCGCCCGATGTGGCCGGTTGGAGCTTCGCGTTCTCGTACAGCACCGCCAACGAGGTCGGAGGCGACTTCTACGACTTCATTCCGTTGGCCGACGGTCGGCTGGCGGTGATCGCGGGCGATGCCTCCGGTCACGGAATGAGCGCCGGGCTGATCATGGCGACCACCAAGGCGGCTCTGCAAGTGGCGATCCGCGTGGATCCGGACCCGGAGCACGTGGTCACACGGGTCAACGAGGTGCTGTACACCACAGGCGACCGGCGCTCGTTCATGACCCTGTTCTACGGGGTTCTGGATCCAGCAAGCGGAGCGCTGGAGTGCGTTGACGCCGCCCATCCGTTCCCTCTCGTCCGACACACCGACGGCACCGTCGAGGAGATCGGCCATGGCGCCTTCCCGCTCGGCATCCGGCCCACCGTGCAGCTCGCCTCGGCGTTCACCACGCTGGCGCCCGGCGAGACCCTCCTGCTCTACTCCGACGGGCTTCCGGAGGCCTACGCACCGGAACGTGGAAGCTTCGGCTTCGCGCGCATCGTGGATCTGCTCGCCTCGGGCGGCAGCCCGCAGGCGGTTCACGACCGCCTGATCTCGGCACTGGAGGGCTTTCTCCTCGATCATCCACGCTCTGACGACGTCAGCCTCGTCGTGCTCCAACGAGCTCCCGTGCCACCACCACCGCCGCCAGCACCAACCCGATCAGGGTGAAGAGGTCCGCGATCCGGCGCCGGACCGGGAATACTCCAGATTGAGAATCTGTCTCCTCTACAGGGTTTCGCCGAACCGGCCTGACCACGGCCCATACGCTTCCTCCGTGATGCTGGTTCGCGCGCACCCCTTTTTTCGTGACCACGCGCTCGACGCAGCGCCTCCGGGCCTGGGCTCATCGGACGGTGTAGGCGCCTCCAGCGACGACCGCCACGTCGAGAAACCGCTCCTGCGACAGGCGCCGCAGCAACGGCGATCCCACCGAAAACAGCTGCCACTCCCCACCCTCCACCGGGGGCGGTCCACGTCGCAGATCCCACACGACGACGGTGCGACCCGGCGGCGGCGCATCGAAGCCGCCGCGTTCCAGATCCACGTCGCGAAGAACCGTGGCCTCGAGCTCGCCGCGACACCTCAGCAGATCCTCGAACGCCACGAGCGTCCGATCGATGACGAGGACGCCCTCCCGTGCACACGCCTCGTCAGCACCCGCCTGGAGTGCCGCCAGCGGCGGGGCCACCGCCGACCGGTACTCCTGTGCTGCTGGGAGCACCTGGACGAGCCACACGGCCATCAGTGCGGCCACTCCGCAGCGTCGCCAGGCGGTTCCCAGCCACGACCAGCACGCGATGACAGGACCGGCAGACAGAGCCAGCAGCGGCACGGCATACCGCGGATGGGTCGCGTTCTGCAGCTCCAGCAGCACGATCAGCTGAGCACACAGACCGGCCAGTAGCACGCCCGCCAGCACCCGTCTGGTGGGGTCCTGAAGCCAGAGAGCCCACCCGACAGCGGCAGAGAGCCACCAGGCAACCGCCACCGGCAGAGATCCGAGCGCCACGACCGCCGACAGATCGGACCACTGCCAGGAGAGCTCGGCCAGCGCCGTGAAGTGGTACTGCGCATGCTCGGTCATCGCCATCCAGTACGGGGTGATCCCACCGGTATCGGCCACCACCAGCCCGGCGCCGATCGCCACAGTGCCGACCAGGACCATCACGGTCTGGCCGATCGCCGCTGGATGGCGCCGATCGCGCCACAGTCGCCAGAGCAGGGCCGGCACGAGCAGCGGCAGCACATGGGGCCGGACCAGCACTGCGGCTGCCGCCAGCGCAGACCCGGCGACCCTGCAGGCGGAACGATCCCCCGGCCACAGCCAGGAGGCCAGAGCCGCCGCGGCGATGGCGGTGGCCGCCGGGCCGGTGAACGCCCGCCCCGACAGCAGCCACGGGCCCGGAGCGAAGGCGAACAGCAGCGCCGCCAGAGCTGCCTGACGCCGCTCGAGCAGCAACGACCACAGGGCCATCACCGCAGCGATACCGACGACCGACAGCACCACACTCACCCACTGCAACGCCCGCTCCGGAGCGCTCACCAGCGGCTCGACGAGCTTCCCGAGGAGAACCCACAGCGGAAACCCCGGCACGTGCGGATGGAACGCCGCCACGTCGTACTCCACCACCCCACACGCCAGGTACGCCTCATCCTGCTCCCAGATCGACCTGGGAAACACCGCCACACGCGCCGCCACCACTCCGGCGAGCAGCCCGAGGCTGGCGATCCGGTCCAGGTGCACACGATCCAGGTCGAGCCAGCGCAGAGCCCAGATCCAACCCGCGCCCTCGCGCTGAGACGCAGCGCCGGGCTCAGGGTGCGGAGCTCGACCCACGCGCCGCATCGAGAGCCTCGGCCAGCTGGGCGATGCTGAACGGCTTTCTGAGCACGCCATCGAACCCTGCAGACTGATGATCCGCCATCACCGGGTCGGACGAGTACCCGCTCGCCACTACGGCGCGAAGGCCTGGGTGCTGCTCCTTCAGGACCGACACGGCCTCACGTCCTCCCATACCGCCCGGAACCGTGAGATCCAGCACTGCGACATCGAACGGCCGGCCTTCGCGGGCAGCTCGAGCAGCGGCCTCGATGGCCCTCTGGCCATCGCCTACGACCTCGCTCTCGTAACCGAGCTCCTCGAGCACGTCACGGTACACCTCCTGGAGGTCCACATCATCGTCCATGACCAGCACACGGCCCGAACCTCGCACCGTCGTCGCCACTGACGGCTCGACGGCAGGCGCCTCGTCCGGGCTCGCGGGAATCAGGACCGTGACTGACGTCCCATGACCTTCAGCCGAGTCGAGAGACACCAGTCCGCCATGCTGCTTCACAATCGAGTACACGCTCGACAGACCAAGACCACTTCCGGACTCCTTGGTTGTGAAGTACGGATCGAACACCTTGTCGCGGATCGACTCGGGAACACCGACTCCAGTGTCGGACACACGCAGCTCCACGTACGGCCCCGGACCGACTCCCTCGTGCTCGCCCGAGTCCAGCTGACGGTTGCTGATCGACAGCTCGACCACCCCGCCATCCGGCATCGCCTGGGCAGCGTTCATGACGAGGTTGTTCACGACCTGACCGATCTGGCTTGCATCCACCTCCGCAGGCCAGAGCTCCTCGTCCACCGCTATCGCACACCCCACTGACGAGCCTGCCAGCACGAGCTCCGCGTTCTCGGAAGCCAACAGACCGATATCCGCCAGCCGCCGTACCGGAGCGCCACCGCGTGCGAACGTCAGAAGCTGAGCAGTGATACCTTTTGCTCGCTCGACAGCACCTTCCGCCGAGTCGAGGTAGGCGCCCGGATCCTGGCCCTTCTGAGCACGTATCCGAGCTATGGAGAGGTTCCCGAGGATCCCGGCCAGGATGTTGTTGAAGTCGTGCGCCAGCCCGCCAGCCAGCTGACCGACGGACTCGAGCTTGCTGGCTCTCAGCCGGTCGTGCTCGAGTCTGCGACGCTCCGTGACATCGTCAACGGTCAGCAACATCAGCCGTCGCTGTGCATCAGGGCTTACCCACACCTCCATGTCGCGTTCGAAGCCGCTGCCGTCACGGCCCGTTACGACAAGCCTCGTCACATCTCCGTCCCACTGCCTGCCCCACGACACCGACAGCTCCTCGGCGACGCGTCGACACCACTCGACCGGAATCTCGTCCAGCCTCCGGTCCTCCAGATCATCGAGCCGCACTCCGCACAGCCGCACAGCTGCTGCGTTCACCTCGGCCATCCTGAGCTCGTCATCCACGACAATCTTGCCGAGAATCGAACCGTGGAACAACCAGTGATACCTCTTCTGCGATGCTGCCAGCTCTGCGGTCCGCTCCGTGACCTTTGCCTCCAGCAGCCTCGCGTACCGGGCTTGCAACCAGATCCGTCCGGCCGTCAGCGTGACACCGAGCGCAGCCAGGGCCGTCAGGAGCACGAACCACGCCCGACGCCAGAGCGGCGGCAGGACCCGGATCGGAGCGGAGGTGACCGCTTCGGACCACTGGCCGGTGGCGCTGCGAGCTCGGATCGAAACCCGGTACTGGCCGGGTTGGAGGTTCGTGTACCGGATCTCCTTCCGGACACCTTGTGCGGTCGTGTTCCAGCTCTCTTCGACCGGCATCAGCTTCGCTTGCACAGCGACATCGTTCTCGTCGTACAACGACACCGCGCTGAACCGCACTGTCATCGAGCCCTCGTACGGCCCCAGACGAACGGGCTCATCTGGCGCAAGCTCCCGCTCACCAGCCAGCACACGGTCCAGACGGACGATCGGCGCGGCTCCTCGAGCAGGCTCGACATCGGAGCGGAACCTGGACACTCCACGGTCCGTTCCCAGCCACAGCTCGCCATGACGATCGACGAAACCCGCTGCTCGGTTCGCCTCTCGCCCGACAAGACCTTCGTGCGGACCGTACCAGCTCAACATTCCGTCCAGCCAACGCGCGTACCCGTCATCGGTACCGACCCAGAGGGCGCCGTCGGGTCCTTCGACGAGACAGTAGACAGGACGACGGATCTCGGGTCCCTCGGGCGCCCGGCTGAAGACGAGCCGAGCCCCGTCCAGCCGCAGCAGGCCAGCTCGAGATGCCATGAACGTCTCGCCGCGGCCTGTCTCGGCCACCGAGAAGACGTTCAGCTCAGCGTCGTCCTCGGGCCCCGGTATATGCGTTGCCACACCGTCTCGCCAGCGGTACACGCCAGCGTTGATCGCCGCCACCCACAGCCCTCCCTCCTGAGAAGACTGCACGCGGCGCAGCGCACTCCTGGGACTCCACACCCTTTGCAAAGAGCGCTCTCCTCGACGAGCCCGAAACAGCCCGTTGTGGCCCGCTACCCAAACGGATCCATCGTCCGTACCCGTCACCGACGTCGGCCGCTCGACCACGTCCGCGGAGTCGGGCCGCGTCAGACCCGTTTCTGGCTGCCACTGTGCGAGACCGAGCCCCGAGGCTGCGAGCCAGACCGTCTCATCACGATCGTCCGGGCTCGCCCAACAATCGAGGATGCGCACTCCTGTCCAGCCAGTCACATCGCGTGCAAACGCGATCTGCTCCAGCTCCCGTTCAGCGCGCATCCGGTTCACGGAGCCCTGGCGGTCTCCCTGCACAGCGGGGAGGACCGAGATGCCGAGGTTGTGCCCGAGCACCAGCCTCCCCGTAGAGGTCTCACACACCGCTGTAACCTCGTCCTCGAGAAGCCCATGCTGCCGCTGCAACGAAGCAAACTGCAGCGAGATGATCTTGCTCAGACCGCGCAGGCCGGCGACCCAGACCAGTCCCTCGCGATCGACCAGGATGGCGGTTGCGCCGTCGTTCTGCAGACCATTCAGCGGTCCGAGCCTCTCGAGCTGACCGCTGCTCACGTCCAACCGAAAGAGCGCGTTCCAGCTCGCCAGGTACACCGCCTCACCGCCGGGCGCCACCGCCAGCGAGATCCGCGAAGCCGCAGCGATGGACTCGGCTCCTGTCGGCAGGTCTGCGACGAGCATCTCGAGCGCGTTCGCGCCGATCCGTGCGAGGCCCCGCTCCGACAGGACCCAAGGCATCCCGTCGGGACCGATCTCCACCGCGAGCAGCTCGCTGCCTCGAGGCCACCATCCGCTCCACGGCCGCGTGACATCGCCGTCACCGCCGACGATGACCAGCTCCTCGTCACAGAGAACGACGAAGCCTCCATTCCACGGCTCGACTGCCCGAGCTCCTTCGAGACCGACAACCTCCATCCAGCCGTCGGCGCGTCCTAACCAGAGATCGCCGTCAGTCGCCAGCGCCACTACGGAGCCGACCTCCTCAGTAGCTGTCACGGCGAAGTCGGACGGCCGCTGACGCCCTCCCGGCTGCTCGATGGGCCCAAGCCAGGTCCAGCCGGCTCCGTCCCACCTGCCCACCGTCCACTCCACGTCCATGAACAGGGCCCAGATCTGGCCAGACTGATCGCTTGCCACGGCCGCGACCTGACGCGTCGGCACCTCGGGCGGTGTATGTAGCTTCCAGGAGAGGCCATCGAACGAGGTGAGCCCTCCTCGAGTGGCAAGCCACAGCCGACCGGTGCGACCCTGTGCAAGATCGAACACCTCACTGCTCGGCAGACCGTCCTCGACGGAGTAGGTGTCGACCCGGTAGCTTTGCGCGAGCCCGGTGACCGCGACCAGAACCGCTCCCACAAGCGCGCAAACGACACGTGCCGACAGCCATCTCATCACCGGCCCACGGTGCACGATACGTCGTTCTCCGTCAACTGCTTGTCGTCCGATCGGCACTCGGGCCGCCGTCGGCTCACTGGGTGGACGCGCTCCCCGCTGAGCCTTCTCCGGCGCCGGCAGCCGCGGGGCTCCACGCTCCATCCCGTCCCTCGAAGCGGGCCATCATCTGCGCCATGAGCTCGACCTGGTCGATCCCGGGTCGGCACTGCGTGCTCCACGGATCCAGAACAATGGAGGCACGCGGCGCGGGGCTCTCGAGCTCGGCCAGCGCCTCGGCGAACAGCTCGACCGCACGACCGTTGTAGAAGCGGTCATGACGGCTCGCCCAGATGTGGATCGCTCCGGAGAGCAGCGAACCGATCTCCGGCCACTGCTCCACCACCTGTCGGCGCAGGTCGTGCTGCTGCCACGCCTGAGCAACCTCGGCATCGATCTCACCCGTGACCGGATCCCAGACAGGTCGTGGCAAGCCGTCGGCTCCGCGCGGTGAGAACGCCCCGTTCATCGAGCCCCACTGGCCACCGGACGCCACCATTCGATCGTCGCTACCGAGCACCTGCTCGCGCCAGCACTCGTTGAGCAGCGTCATCCTCGGCTCGCCGTCAGCCGCGCGCTCGCTCGGTCGCTCGAGCCTGAACTCGTTGACGAAGGCGTTGCGGTCCTGGCTCAGGTCGACCAGCTGGAGCGCGCGAAAGTCCACGCTATCCGGGCACAGCGCCCAGGCTCCACCGAACACCTCCGGGTAGCGAATCAGCAGTGACAGCGCCGCCCAGCCCCCGGCGCCGACGCCGTCCGTGAACCGCGCCCATCGCTCCGGGACGGTTCGATACCGCGCGTCGACCTCCGCAACGAGCTCGCGCGCGACGGCGGTTCCCCACGGCCCGTTGTTGGCAGAGTCCACCTGGTAGACATCGCCGAACCGCCCGTCGCTGTGCAGATGTACCAGGATCATGCGCGGCGTACCATCCGCCAACCACTGTCGAGCGAACGGCTGGCCATCCGCCATCAGCTCGCGGGCGCGCAGATGCGAGCTCCGCAGCGGGCCGACGTGATAGCGCACCGGATAGCGCCGCTCGGGAGCTTCAGCATAGCCATGGGGCAGGACAACTGTCGCCTCGAGCTGGACCTCGTCACCTGCAAGCTCCTCGAAGGCGGGGCTGATCCAGCGGATCGTCTCCACCAGCTCGGACGACGGTGGCAGCTCGCGCGCCGGCGCTGTCCGGTCCAGCTGCAACCGAGCCCGTACCGGCTGTCCTCCAAGCACCTCCACCCGTACGGACTCACCGGTCAGCCCCTCGGAACGCTGGAAGGAGACCGTGCCAGGACCGGTGAACAGGTAGGGCTGCATCCAGTAGGCCCCGTCCGGAAGATCGGATAGCCGCTCATACGGCATCCCGAGCGCCGAGTCCTCGATCAGGACCGGCCAGAACCACTCGAACGACTCCACGTCCCGGGCGAAGAGCCAGACATCTCCAGCTTCCCCGTCGTCTTCGCGAAGCTGCTGCAACGGGGTCATCTCAGGCGCCTGTCCCACCAGCAGGAACAGCCGTCCACGCTCCGGAAGTACGGAGCGAAGCTGGGCATCGGCAGTCACGACCACGACTGACTGTGCAGGCGCCTGCATCGCCCGCATCGCTTGCAGGTCGACCAGCTCTGCACACCCGGTGAGGACGACCATGGACAGCGCGACGGCGCCAACGGTGATCCCGAGCCGCGGCGCGCACCGCGTCTTCCGACGGACCTCACTTCGAACCGAGCAGTACCTCACATCGCCTCCTCGTTGACCCGGCCAGCTCCGCCCACAACCGCACGGTGCGAGAATCTCAGCCTCTCTACCGACCATTCCGGACTCCCGAGGTGACCCACCCAACTGCCCCCACCAGGCTGCCGTCAGGCATGGTCATGAGCTCCAGCACCAGCCGCAGTGCAATCGGCTCCGTCCAGCCTACTGTGTGCACCAGCTCACCCTCCCAGACCTCCCCCGGAGCATCCCCGGCAAACCGCGCGGCCAACGACTGCCTGTCGCGTGGCGCCACCAGGGAGCTGAGGGGAGCGCCTTCGAGATCACTGCGCCCGACGAGCCGCTCGAGCGCCTCGTTGGTCGCGATCACCACGCCGGCGGCGTCCGACACCACAACGCCCACCGACGCACAGTCCAACCCGCGCGCCAGGAGCATTCGTTCCCGGTACAGCTCCTCGGTTCTCTGCTCCCGGCTCACCCGCTCGACGATCCACGCCTGCACCTGCACCAGCCTGCGCAACCGCTGGCGATCGTGGACAGTCCACGGACGGTCCACCTCGACGAGCACGATCCACGGTGTGTCGTGGCGAGTGGGAAGGTGCTGTACAGCGAGCTGCCCGTTGAAACCAGTCTGGGCTGCGTCCAGGAGAACCGGTCCGCCGGTCATCGACAGCAAGCCATGGAGATCCGCAAGCATCTTCGCCGACAGCACGTGCTGCGAGCCTGGCGCTTCCGGCGGCGCCCGGTACCTCTCGAGGACAACGACCTCAGTGGGGTCGAACGTCAACAGCTCGATGCTCCGCGCCCGGAAAGCCTCCCGGATGAGATCCAGCGGCTCGGTGATCCGACCTCGGAAGTCGCCCACGACCTCCGATACGGAGAGCATGGTGGTCAGGGTCCCGATATCCTCCTCGACCCGATCCGCCTCGAGACAGCGGATCAGGACAACTGCACGTCCCGGCGCCCCCTGCACCGCCGGCGCCACCGACAGCTCGGCGACAACCCGCTCCCCGTTGCCGTGCAGCACCCGCACCTCCGCGCGCGTCGCGGCTACCAACCTGCCGGAGCCGATGTCCTCGAGCAGCTCCTCCCAGAGCCCGTCTCCCACCACCAGCTGCTCCAGCTCCATGCCGACCATGCTCTCAGGAGCACGACCCAGCCGGGTCTCACACGCAGCAGAGGCGCCCACCACACGGTTCCGGTCCAGCAGCAGCAGCGGCTCCGGACAGCTCTGAGTCAGCGTGACCGCCTGCTGCAAAGCCTCCGAGACCCGTCCCCAGGTGGAGTCCGCTCGCTCCCCCTCGATCCGAGCAAACAGGTCGATTCGCAGCAACGCAGAGCCCTCGACCGCCACCGACATCCACGTCTGCCGCCACCAGGAGCGCTGGTTCGTGTCGACGGCCTCGAGCTCCACATCCTCACAGCCAGCCACCGGACGACCGCTCAGAAACGTCCACTTGGCTGCCAGTAACGACTCCTGATCACCTGCAACGGTCCTCTCCAGTATCTGGTCGGTACATCTCTGGGCTGTTGGCAGCCGGCCAACCCCTTCCACGAACCCACTGCTGGCCAGGACAACCCGGTCTGTGAGATCGCTGACCAGCACCCCGATATCGCTCGGATCCAACCAGCGGCTCCAGCTGGCCCGAGAAACCAGCTCGCCGGAAGTGACGCCCTCCTGCGGCGCCACACCAACCATTCCGATCACCTGTCCGTCCGTGTCCATCAACGGCACGATCACGAACGACAGGCGGTCGCGTCCTCGCTCGAGATCGAGGGTCGCCAGCGGCAGCTGGCGCACCACCTCGAAGGTTGTGCGCGACCAGCGCGGCACCGCACCGGACGACACGACGAGCCCTTCGAGACCGACACCGTGGACAAACGGCTCCGCGCGGGTGCGAAGTGCACTGTTCGCCCAGACACACGCAAGGCGCACGTCCAAAAGCGCCACCGCGAGCTCCGAGTCGGCACAGACCCCATCCAACAACGTGCGCGCCGTTGCCAGATCGGGGACCACTGCGTGGACCACCTCGTGCACGTCCGGTACGGTCACGGTTCCAAGGATAGCCCAGCTGGGCACGGGCGCCATCTCAGCAACCACATGACGGTGCGCTGGAAGCGAACCTGGTGAAGATTTTCATCGTATCTGGTGTTGTACAGTGTGCCGGCGGCGCCGCGATCGGGCGCCGTCAGATGTGTATCAGGCCCGGGAAGGGCGCTGTACGGAGGCATCGATGATTTTCGACCCGATTTACTTTGTATTCTTGGCCCCTGCGCTGGCGCTGTCCCTGTGGGCCAGCTGGCGCGTCAAGCACAACTTCAAGAAGTTCTCCAAAGTGCGAGCCGCGTCTGGCATGACGGGTGCGGACGCAGCACAGCATCTGCTCCGCTCGGCCGGTCTGCACAACGTGCGCATCACGCGCTCGTCCGGCCTGCTCTCGGATCACTACAACCCCGCGACGAAGACGCTGGCCCTTTCCGACCAGGTGTACGGCTCCAGCTCTCTCGCAGCAATCGGTGTCGCGGCCCACGAGGCCGGCCACGCGATCCAGCACGCCAAGAGCTACGCGCCGCTATGGCTGCGCAGCGTCCTGGTGCCCACTGCGAACATCGGCTCGAGCCTCGGCTTCTTCGTCATGTTCTTGGGCCTCCTCTTGGCCTCGCAAGGAGTCGTCCTCTTCGGAGCGATCCTGTTCTCCGCCGTGCTCGCCTTTCAGGTCGTCACGCTGCCGGTGGAGTTCGACGCCACCGCACGCGCCAAGCGGCTCGTGGTGGAGACCGGAATCATCTCCCCATCCGAGCGCCCCGGCATGGACAAGGTGCTCAACGCCGCTGCCCTGACCTACGTGGCCGCCGCGGTCAGCACCCTGATGACACTGCTCTACTTCCTGTTTCGGGCCGGTCTGCTCGGCGGCCGCGACTGACGCATCCCGTGGAGAGCGGCCAGCGAACAACGACAACGAGACTCACGGCCGAGCGGGCGCCTCCGGGCGCCCGCTCGTGCTCTGACCGTGGGCCGTCAGCCCCGCGCTGCCGTCAGCACGCCCGGCGCCGCGGCGGGGCTCGCGCGGCGCCGGGGTGTCCACGACGACGAGAGCGAAGCCCTGGGCGCCCTGGCGCAGCAGATGCGGCGCAGCCTGGATCGTCCACCGCCCCGCTGGCGCCTCGGGCAGCCACACCACCTCGACCGGGTTCACACGGTCCGGCTCGCCGCCCGTCACGGACCGGCCACCGGCGAGCTGGTTCCCCAGCCAGGTACCGGATGGCCCCGTGACCGTCAGGTCGAGGTCGTTGATCAGATGCTGATCCGCCAGGGAGCTTGACGGTGGATCCGTCCACACCAGAACCACCTTCAAGGCTCCAGCAGCCCGGTCGAGCTCGAGCACGTACGGATCGTCCTGTGTGGATGCGAAGTCCCGGTCGCCGTCGACCACCAGCAAGCGCTCGCGGTCGCCTGTTAGCTGCAGCGCCGTATCGAGCTGCACCATCCCCCAGCCCTGATCGCGCGAGGGGATCGGCTCGATGGCACATCCGGGGCCGGCCAGGTCCTGGGCGGACGCGATCAGCACCGCCCGCACCAGCGCCGACGTCGGCTCGAAGCCGTCCTCCGGTCTCGCCCTCCCCGACGGCCAGTAGCCGTCGACGAAGTACTGCCGGACCAGGGCCGCAAGACCGGCGACGGCCGGGCACGCCATCGAGGTCCCACTCGACGGCGCCACCTGACAGTTCGCTGTGGCGATCGTACCGTCGTTCGCGGCCGACAGCACCTGCGAGCCCGGCGCCACCACATCCGGCTTGATGCGGCCGTCGTCCGTCCATCCGCGAGACGACCACGACACCACACACCCCGGCTCCGCATCGCCGTGCCGCGCCGCGCCCACCGCCAGCACGTTCTTGCCAACGGATGGTGACAGGACCGCATCTCGCCGACCATCATTGCCTGCAGCGGCAACCACCACCATCTCCGGATGCTCCCAGACGAACCTATCGATGTCGGCGGTCCGCTCGCTATACTCGTTGCGGTCCTCGAAGACAGCCTCCTCGGCCTCACCCCACGAGTTGGAGTGCACCCGTGCACCCTGATCCCACGCCTGCTGGAGCACCGGACCCAACGGCCGTACCGGACAGCCCAGACCCGGCAGGTCTCCACAGTTGTCCGTCCGGAAGCCGCCGTCCTGGATGATCAGGCGCGCCGCCGGCGCCATCCCGTCGGAGCCCTGATGGAGCCCATCGGCGCCGTCATCGCCCGCAACCGAGCCCGCCACGTGGGTCCCGTGCCCCTGGCTGTCCCAGTCCCGCGGACCCGGATCCGGCCAGTCCGCCGACCACAGGAAGTCGACGGCGTGCACCTTGCGGTGGCCTGGGCTCACCGACACCGAGCTGTCGTCGTTCACCGCGGGAAGACCGTACGCAGGGTCGGCGAAGAAGCACATATCCACGTCGAGCCCCGTGTCCAGAACCGCAACCAGCTGTCCCTCGCCACGCACACCCCGCTCATGCACCGAGAGCTTCTCTGACTCCCCTGACTGGAGGCGCCACACCGACGCCCCGTTGCTCAGACGTGCCGGAGGTTGGAGATCAGCCCACACCAACCCTGCACTGGAGGCCAACGCCTCCCGGGCTGCCGGTAGCTGCCCCGCGGGGACCCAGACACCAACCTGGCGCACCGTCCCGGCCGACTCGACCCAGCGCACCTCCGCACCCGACGCGGTCACGCGACTGACAAGCTCTCGCCAATCCGCTGACAGCGTCAGCCCCACCACCAGGCCGATCGCCTCGGCCTCGGCGCCGGCCCTCTGCAGGCGGGCCGACAGTGCCGCCTCGGGCCGCCAGGCCACGGCTTCCCAATTCACCTTCGAATAGCGCGGCGAAAGCTCCTCCCGCGGGCCCGCTTCCACCAGCACACCTCGGTTCGGAAGGATCGCCAGGACCGACGCTCCACCATGCTCGAGCTCCTGGACAGCTCCCGCCATCTCTCGGTCGCTCAGCGGCAGGAGGACAACGTCGCCATCCCTCTGATCAGCACTCACGCTCCCGGCTATCGCGAGCAGCGTCCACGCCACCGCAGCGGCCAGCCTCATCACGCCTCCCATCGTCAGCCACACTCCCTTTCCGGCCAGCGCGCTCGCCGCACATGCCGCGGCCGGTTCGCCAACAGGCTCGCACAGATGCCGCCAACAGACCAGCTCGTGAGCGAACCACTGGCATCCGAGCGAGAATCTGGAATAATGAGCGCATGGCGAACGCCGACCATGTGGCACATCTCCGCTCCGGCTCCTGGAACGAGTGGCGCGCCAGTGCGCCATCGATCTCGCCTGATCTCATCGAGGCCGACCTCGGCGGAGCCGATCTTTCCGGGCTCGATCTGAACAAGGCGCACCTCAAGGGCGCCAACCTCGCGAACGCCCGGCTGGACGGGGCCAACCTCTCTCGAGCCCTGCTCG
>CAZEJK010000121.1:6907-15358 GCA_964512045.1 uncultured Thermoanaerobaculia bacterium | reverse complement strand
GGGCGCGGCCGGCCTTCATAAGGTCAGCTCTGCCATGCACCTCTGTTCCCCAGTCCTTCTCCTTTGCGGCCTTGCGTCCCAGCGTCTTTGCGTTGAATCCGAGAACCGACCACGCGCTGCGACCAGGTCCGGCCATGTTTGGCTCCGGCTCGTCCGGGTTCGGAGGATCGCTTTGGTTGCGGCCCGCGGCCGCGTTGGACAGCTGAGTTGTCACTCTGTACGCTGGGTACGAGTTGATCCGAGCGACACTGACGTGGAGGTGCCGTGTGTCCGCAAGCCCCGGTCGGGCCGAGCTGCTCGACACGTTGATCGATGAGGTGCGGATGCTGCTCCACCGGCTCAAGGTTACTGCCGAGGGGCTGCACGGTCTCGGTGAGCCTTCGGCAGCCCAACGCGGCGTGCTCCGGGACCTTGCAGAGTCCGGGCCGCAAACGGTGCCCGCGATGGCGCGCAAGCGGCCGGTGTCGCGGCAGCATATCCAGACCGTGGTCAACGGTCTCCTGGAGGCGGGCCTGGTGCGCCTCGTCGACAACCCGGCGCACCGGCGGTCCCATCTGGTGTCGTTGACCGACCGCGGCGCCGAGCTGGTGAGGACGATGAAGGCCCGCGAGCAGACGTTGCTCGAGGCGTTGGATCTTGCCGCTGGCGACGAGGAGCTGCAGACGGCGTGCCGCGTGCTTGCCGAGCTGCGCGGGAGGCTCGCGTCCGACCAGGCGGCGGCGGCAGCTCGACGGGTGCGAGCGAGATCTGAAGACGCACGAGCGGCTTCTCCGGTGGAGCCTGCATGAGCGGGCAACGGTCCGGCTCGGCTTCGGTCTGGCTGGTGGACCCCGACTCGCTCCACGTGGCGGGGTCGCTGGATCTGTACTGGAGCTGGCTTTCGGATGAGGAGCGCGAGCGAGCGAGCCGGTTTGCTCACCAGGCCGATCAGCGACTTTCTGTTGCCGGTCATGCTCTCGTCCGTTGGGCTTTGTCGAAGGCGACGCCGACGGTACCACCACAGCGATGGAGGTTCCTCTTCGGCGCCCACGGTCGGCCGGAGATCGACCGGGAGGCCGTGGGCTGTGCAGAGGACCTGCGCTTCAACCTCTCCCATACCTCCGGTCTGGTTGCGTGTGTGGTGACAACCGGCCGCGAGTGCGGCATCGATGTGGAGCGGACGGATCGTGCAGCGAGCATCGAGCGGTTGGCGCGACGGGTGCTGACCCAGCGGGAGCGGGCCGATGTGGCAGCGCAGCCCTCCGAGCGTCGCCAGCAACGGTTTCTCGCCCATTGGGTGGTCAAGGAGGCGTACCTCAAGGCCCGCGGCCTCGGCGTGTCGGTGTCGCCAAGAGGTCTGGAGCTAAAGCTTCCTTCCGTGCTGTCCGACGAGCCGGCCGAGGTGGGAGCCGGCTTCTCGGTCCCCATCGAGGACAGTGCCTCTGACTGGCAGCTTCTGCTCTCCACGGTGAGCGGAGGTCATCTGCTGGCGGTGGCGCAGCGTGCCACCGACCGGGCACAACGGCGGGTCGTGATACGTTCGGTCGTGCCCGAGCCGCTCGCGACAAGCCGATCGGAATAGTTCGGACGCGCCAGCACTTGACTGGGCCGGAGGAAGCGATGACTGATGCGCACGAGCTGACACAACCGGAGGAGCGTCCCAGAAGCTGGATGGATCGCCGACTGATCGCGGTCCCGACGATCGTCGGGCTCAATGTGCTGGTGTTCGCCGTGTGGTGGGTTGCGCGTGCCTCCGGGGGCCGCTGGCCGTCGCCGCAGGAGCTGGTGGACGGGACCGGCGCGCCGTTGTTGCTCGCCATGACCCGCCACTTTCTCACCAGCCCCTTCCATCTGGAGCACGGCTGGTTCGACTCCGTGCTGCTGGCCGGGTTCTCGCACATCGAGCTGTTCCACATTCTGGTCAACATGTTCGTGCTGTGGAGCTTCGGTTCGCTGCTGGAGCGTCTCTGGGGCCTCCGGCTGTTCGTCAGCTTCTACCTCGGGGCACTGGTGTTTGCCAACGTGTGCCACTCCGCCGTGTCGGCGTGGTTTCTCGGCGACCAGATGGCGTTTGCACTCGGCGCTTCGGGTGCGGTCTCCGGCGTCCTGATCGCGTTCAGCCTGCTGTTCCCAGAGCAGAAGATCCTGCTGTTCGGCATCGTGCCGCTGCCCGCGTGGACCGCCGCGCTGCTGTTCGTCGGGCTCGACATCTGGGGCCTGATCGCCCAGCAGGCCGGCGGCGGGCTGCCGATCGGCCACGGCGCCCACCTCGGTGGCGCCCTCGCCGGTCTGGTGTTCTGGGCCACGGTGCTGCGGCATCGGTTCCGGCGGGTCCCTGCCCACCGGTCGCCATCCGACGACTGAGCCGCGGGCCGGTCTCCGGACCGCCGGGGCGTGGACCGCAGCCCGGTGTTGGCGCCGGATGGATCCGGTCCTGGCCCCGGTCCCGCCAACCGGACCCCGACCGTCCGGTCCCCGGCGATACTGCCTCGCTCTTTCGAAGATGTGCCGGTCTCAAGTAGCCGATGTGCGATACGATCGCACGACCGGGCCGCCGAAGGGACCCTCGGCGGCCCGTCGCGCGCCCTACTCGAGCATCCCGGCGTCGTCGAGCACCTCCCGTTGTGCCCGGGGTGCGGGCTCGTGCGCCGGTGAAGCCGGCGTCGGGGCCTCCCTCTTCTCGGACCCGAGCATGTCGGGCACCAGCCTGGCCAGGAGCAGTGTGGACAGGGCCGAGCTGTCTGCGCTATCCGCGTTGACGACGATCGGACGGGGTGCGCGGGTGGCCAGCCGCTCCGCCACCTCGAGCTGGCGTCGTGCGAGCTGGTAACGGAGCACCGCCCAGTTGTCGCGGTACGCCTGGCCGAGCCGTTCGAGCGCCTTGGCCTCGTTCTCGGCCGCGGTGAGCTCTGCGCGGCCGTTGGCCTCGATGCCGAGCCGCACCTTGAGCGCCTCGGTCTCCTTCTGCTGGAGCGTACGGGCGATGTCCTCGCGTGCCTTGTTGATGGCGGCCCGGACCGCGATCTCCGTGGCGTCGCGCTCCTTCTTGGCCTTCTCGATCTCCAGCATCAGCGTGTCGGTGCGCTGCTTGCGCTTCAGCTCCCACTCCTTCTCGTACGCCTCGAGCTCCTTGGCCACGCGCTCACGGGTCGCCAGGTTCTGCTGGTACTGATCCGGCAGCTGCACCTCCGGGATGTTGGCGCCGAGCACTCGTACACCGTACTGGCTCAGCTTGCGGTTGATCACATCTCGCATGTCGCCCACATCGGAGCCGCGCAGATCGTACGCGCGGGCGGTCTCGACCTCGCGGCTGCGGCGACGGATCGCGTCCTGGACCACCGATGACAGCACGATGTCGAAGTTCGAGGCGCCGATGTGGCGAACGAACTTGACCGGATCCTCGATCCGGAACTTCAAGAAGAACTCGATCGACTTGAGTGGCACGCTCTCCTTGGTGGGGCACGCGAGCACCGGCGCCGTGTACGGAATCTCCGTCGAGGTGTCGACGATTGCCGTGACCCGTTGCCACGGCCACCACAGGTAGTGGCGACCGGGCTCGAGGGTGCCGACGACCTCGCCCCAGCTGGAGAGCAGCCCGGTCGTGCCCTGCTCCACCTCGACGATCGCTTGCCGCCAGAACCAGACGGCGGCGAGCACCACCAGGACGAAGGCCGGCAGCAGCGCCAGCCCCACCGGCAGCAGCGGAGACACGACCGCGGTGGCGACGATGTACAAGCCCAGGGCGAGCATGAACGCCCAGCCGAAGCTCCGGCGATCCTTGGGGATCACCACGGGGACGAGGTAGCCGTCGTCACCGGAGCGCAGCAGCTGGCGGATGTTGTTCCAGACCGCCACCATCTCCTTGATCTTCGAGAACCCTCTGTGAGCTGCAACGACCTGACTCATGCGGCACCTCCTTCCTCGGCGACCGGCGCCGTTGGTGGCGGTTCCAGCACCTGTTGGATCTCCGCGGAGCGCTCGCTGACGCGTGCCCGGATCGCCTCCACGCGCTCGCGGATCTGCGCGAGATCCTCCGGCGAGAACAGCACCTCCTCGCCGACCCCGAGCATCTGCCGGGCCACCTTCTGATAGTCGATGTCCGCCGTGTCGCGGCCGATGGACACGATCTGCGGCAGCGTGTCGGCGACCTCACCGAGACGGTCGAGCACGTTCTGGCGGTAGCGGTACTCGAGGATCTCCGGGTAGGTGGCCGAGGAGATGGCGCGGATGTCCAGCGCCTGTGCCTCGAGCAACGCCGTGTTGGCAGCGGCCTCCGACTCCGCGCGGACCATCAGCTGCCGGGCGTAGGCGTCGGCCCGGTTCCGCTCCTTCTCGCCGGCCGTGTCGATCTGCGCCTGGAAGCTGGCGATGTCGGCCTTGATTCCGGCGAGCTGCTCCTGCAGGCCGCCGAGCTCCTTGATGAGATCGCCCTCGTCCTGCTGCTTGCGCAGCTGCAGCTCGTACTGGTACGTGTACGCCTCCTTGGCGACACGAACGATCTCGCCGGCGGCCATGTCCATCCGGTACTCCTGGCTGGACGGCTCGGCGTGGGTGATGTTGGCGTTGACGAAGCGCACGGCAGGGAGGAACTGCGAGTTGAGCGCCTCGAGCATCGGCTCGGTGCTCTCGCCGACCAGATCGTAGATCGACGACGCCTTCTGCTCGTAGATCAGCGCCCGTGTGACCTCGGAGACGGCGTTCTCGAGCTTCTCGGCAAAGCCGTTGACCCCGCCGAGGTTGAAGATGAACGTGACCGGGTCCTCGATCCGGAACTGCAGGAACAGGTCGATGGAGGCGTTGACGCGCTCCGCTGTCGGCGCCTCGCGGATCGGGGCGTTGTACGGGAACTCCTTGGTCGTGTTCACGATGTAGCCGACCTTCTTGCGTGGGTCGATCAGCCAGGTGCGCCCCGCGCCGACCGTCGCCTCGATCTTGCCGAACTTGGTGATCAGCGCCTGACAGCCGTCGGGGATCATCACGTAGCTGTTCTGCCACACCTTGTAGACGACGAAGGCCGTGATCAGCAGCCAGTAGTGGGGCCCGAACAGCCCGCGAAGCCCGATGGAGGCGCCGGCCACGCCGAGCACACCGAGCACGATCACGATGGCGATCCAGCGGAACGAGCGTGAGTCCTTCGGGATCACCACCGGCGAGATGACGTTGGAGGTTCGACCGCTGGCGTCGGCCTCGGGCGTCGACCGGTCCAGGGTCTCGGAGGCGGTCTCCATGCCGGTGACCACCTGCTGCATCCTGGTGCCGGCACTCTGATTGGCTTCTCTCGGGGTTGTGAAGTCCCTGGCGTCGATCTGGAACTGGTCGAGCGCTCCGCTCTCGACCGCTTCCTGGGCCGCGCCGAGGACCTTCTGGAGCGTGCTCATCGCGTTCTCCTTTCGGTCGTGGTCGTGAATTGGTGTGGAGAAGTGTAGGCGGAAGTCATCACCCAGAGCAACGCTGAAGGGCCCGTCGAGGTTCGCGAGCCCCGAGCCGGCATGGCTCCTCGGTGCTGCTGGAGAGCGTCTCGCCGCAGAGGACGGTCGATGCTCGGAGCGGTCCTGCTAGACCAGCTCTTCGAGGCACTCGTCGCGTGCCGCCGTGAGCTCGGCCTCGAGCTCGGCGAGCGGAACGAGGCGGCGTTGCCGGTCTCGCCGGAGTGAGATCTCCACCTCTCCGTTGGCGAGGCCGCGCTGTCCGACGACGACCCGGATCGGGAAGCCGATGAGATCCATGTCGTTGAACTTGACCCCTGGTCGCTCGCTGCGATCGTCGAACAGCACGTCGAAGCCTGCCCCCATGAGACGTTGGTACAGGGTCTCGGCAGCGGTCACGACCTCCGGCTTGTCCGTGTTGAGCGCGGCCAGAACCACCTCGTACGGCGCCAGGGGGAGCGGCCAGATGATTCCGTGCTCGTCGTGGTTCTGCTCGATGGCTGCGGCCACGGTTCGGCCGATTCCGAGGCCGTAGCATCCCATGATGCACGGCCGCTGGGCTCCTTCGGCGTCCAGGAACGTGCAGCGCATCGCTTCGGAGTACTTCGTTCCCAGCTTGAAGATGTGGCCGACCTCGATGCCGCGGGTCTCGGCGAGCGTGCCGGAGCAGTGGGGACACGGGTCGCCGGGTCGGGCGGTATCGATATCCTCGACGGCGCCTGGGGCGAAGTCACGCCCCGCAACGACACCGACCAGGTGCGCGTCCGGCGCGTTGGCGCCGGTGGCGGCGACCGGCATCGCCATCACCGACGGGTCAGCGATGATCCGTACAGCGAGCCCGACAGGTCCCGAGAACCCCTGCGGCCCGCCCGTTACGGCCTCGATCGTCTCGGCGGATGCGAGCTCGAGGGTCTCGCAGCCCAGCGCGTTGCGCAGCTTGACCTCGTTGACGTCGCGGTCGCCGCGGATCAGCGCGGCCACCGGGCCGCTGTCGGTTGCAAACAGGAGGGTCTTGATCAGGTTCGCCGGTCGAATGCCGAGGAAGCCCGAGACCTGGTCGACGGTCCGTTGGTCCGGGGTCTCGACCTGCGTCGCTGCGCCGGGCGGCGGATCCTGCCACTCGGGGGCGGCGGCAAGCTGGCCGTGCGCCGCTTTCTCGACGTTGGCGCCATAGCCGCACCCTGCGCACGACAGGATGGCATCCTCGCCGGTGTCTGCGAGCACCATGAACTCGTGCGACTCCGAGCCGCCGATGTTGCCGGTGTCTGCCTCGACCTGGGTGTAGCGCAGCCCGCAGCGTTCGAAGATCCGCCGGTACGCCTGCTCCATGGCGCGGTATGCGATCTCGAGGCCCGCGAGGTCCGCGTCGAACGAGTACGCATCCTTCATGATGAACTCGCGTCCGCGCATGAGACCAAAGCGGGGACGGATCTCGTCACGGAACTTCGTCTGGATCTGGTACAGGTTCACCGGGAGCTGCCGGTAGGAGGTGACTGCCCGGCGGACGACGTCGGTGACGACCTCCTCGTGGGTCGGGCCGAAGCAGAACTGCCGATCGTGGCGGTCGGTGATCCGCAGCAGCTCCGGACCGTACTGGGTCCATCGGCCAGACTCCTGCCACAGCTCTGCGGGCTGGACCGCTGGCATCGCCAGCTCTGTGGCTCCAGCGCGCTCCATCTCCTCGCGGACGATCCCCTCCAGCTTGCGGATGGCGCGCCAGCCGAGAGGGAGGGAGTTGGAGATGCCGGCCGCGACCTTGGAGATCATCGCAGCGCGGACCATCAACCGGTGTGAGACGACCTCGGCATCGGCGGGGTCGTGCCGTTGAGTGTGGATGAACGCGCGTGTCCACCGCATCGAGTCTACCCTCCAGAAGATGTCTGTCTCTGACGGCTCTTCACCGACTCGACGAGATGGCCCAGGCGCCGGACGTGGCCGAGCAGCTCCTCGTCCAGACCTCCCTCGTGGCCGTGAGCCGCGTCCAGGGCCTCCTGGGCGCCGGTGCTGTCACCGGCGCCGAGACGCGCGATCGCGAGCTGGCGAAGGAGCACCGGCAGCGGCGCCGTGGCGGTCGCCTGCTCGAGGTACTGGACGGCCTCGCGGAACCGTCCCCGGCGCATGGCGATCTCGCCGAGCGCGGCCAGCGGGTAGTGACGGAGCTCCCGCGGTGTCGTCTCCAACGCCTCTCGAGCCAGCTCGCGGGCGTCGTGGAGGTTCTCGCCCAGGTCGGACTCGATCAGGGCGAGCTCGTACGCCACCAGCCCTCGAAGGAGCTCGTCGGAGGAGGAGGTGTACAGTGCGCGGCCGCAGCGTTGAGCGAACCGCAGACGCCGGCCGTGCCGCAGCGCCTCGAGCAGGGCCACCGCCGCTGCGGCTCGGTATGGAGACTCGTCCGGGTCCCTGCGGAGCAGCCGATGGGCGTAGGCGACCGCCTCCCGGGCGCGGCCGATCGACGAGGCGAGCAGTGCCACCGTGGCCATCAGGCCAGGCTGCTCCGGGCCGATGGCCAGCGCCGACCCGAACAGATCGAGCGCCGCCTGGCCGTCGCCTTGCTCGAGCATCATCTCCGCCCGATCCACCAGGCGACGAGCCTCGGCCGGCAGGTGCTCCGGCAGCTCCAAACTGAGGAGGCGTGCCGTCTCCCGGTAGTGGAGCCGCTGGGGGTCCAGCTCGGCGAGCTCGTGGAACGTGGACAGGGCTCGTCGGGTCCAGCCACGCTTCAGGTATGCGGCCCCGAGCTGGTAGAGGGCATCCTCGAAGCCTGGTGAGAGCTCCAATGCGCCCCGAAACGCGTCGATCGCCCGTCCGGACTGTCCGAGGGCGAGGTGGGAGATGCCCAGCAGGTACAACGTCTGCGGCAGCTCCTCCATCTCTGCGGCGTGCTCGAGGTAGCGAATCGCCTCCTGGTGGCGGTCGCAGACCGAGCACAGAGCGCCCAGGGTAAACCACGGGAGAAAAGAGTCCGGCGCGAGCTGGCTGGCGCGATGGAGCACCGCCTCCGCCTCCTCCCAGCGCTCGAGGTCGGACAGGGTCGTGCCGAGGTAGA
>CAZEJK010000121.1:0-6897 GCA_964512045.1 uncultured Thermoanaerobaculia bacterium | reverse complement strand
CATGCTGATCAACAGCAGCGGGCGCCGCCCGTCGTAGCAGGGGTAGATGAGCGTCTCGAAGTGCGGGCCCCGCAGCTCGAGCACGCGGGTGAACGCGATCCGAGCGGTGTCGAGGTCGCCCACCTCGAAGGCGGCCTCGCCGATGAACCGCCACAGCTCGTCGTTGTCCGGCGCCAGCCGGGCGAGATCGGTCATCTGCTCGAACGCCGGTTCGGTCTGCTGGCTGGCCAGTGCGAGCTCGAGTGCGCGCAGCGATCTATGGAACTCGTCGCTGGCGTGGCCGGTGTGGGCCGCGTGCGACGCGATGCGCTGGGCGCGCTCGCGAAACCGTTGGACCAGATCCCTGCTGAGCATGTGCCGGTCCATGGCCCGTTCCCACCCGTTGGCGAACTCGGTGCGAGAGACGACATCCTGGGTCTCGAGAAGCTCGCCGAGCGCTTCTACCCCGGCGTGAGCCAGGGTGAGCTGCTGCTCGAGCTGCTCGACCCGCTCGTGCGATGCGGACAGCGCCTCGGCGAGCTGGGAGACCGTCTTCTCGAGCGCGCTGATCCGCTCCAAGAGGTGCTCGTCGAACTCCTCCTGCTGCTGCAGGAACAGCTCGTCGCTCATCTCGGGGTCCTCCGCAAGGCCGGAGACCACCAGCAGCTTGGCGTGACACCGAGAGCAGTACTCGGCGCCGTCAGGGTTCGGGGCACCGCAGGTCTGGCACAGCACCACTAGGACTCCTTGAGCTCATCGAACGACTCGTGTTGCAATCCGCGTGCACGCCGCGTGCGCTTCCCCGGCTGTAGCGACGGCTTCCACGGGCGGAGCTTTGGGGCGCCGGGGTGCCGGATCCGAGGTTGCACGCCGCACTCGATCGATCCCGGAACGCCGGACACGACCGCCGGCGCGGTGTGTGCACGAACCACCCGGCGCGCACCCCCGGAGGCTGTGCGAGGGGCTCCGTTGTCCATTTGACCGGCGCTGGCGACGCCGGTCGTCGCGATCTCCATCGTACCTCCTGGGTCCGCACGCAACAGGCCCGGAGCCGCCGCGCGGCGGACGGGGATATCCCCGGGGCTGTGGTCGTTCCGCGCGGCGCGGGCGACGTGTGAGACCGATGCGACACTAGCGATGGGTTCGGGGGAAGTCAACCGATCGGACCGGCGCCGGACGGTCGGGCTGTTGATGAGTCCCGCTGGTCGCGCGGACACGCTCTGCCCGGCAAACGTGCGCCAGTCTCCCCATCACTCGCAGGTTTCCGTACAATGGCAGCGGGCGTTGGGAATCCGGGTGGCGTCGCGCCAACTGGACGCCACGAGGCGCCCGGAGGAGGGGTCACGCTTCGAGTCCTGGTTGTTGGTGACGACGCTGCGCTGCTGACTGCTGTCGAGCGGGTCGTCGGGAGCACGCTCGGGGTCGAGGTGGTCCATGTCGATGGTCCGGAGCGCGTGCGCCAGGGCGCGCTCCCCGACGCGCGTGTGGCGATCTGTGCGGCACGAACGGCGTGGGCCATCACGCCGGCCACAGTGGCGGTGCTGCGTCTGGCATGTCCAACCGTCCACCTGGCGTTGGCGGCGACGGCCGATCATCCGGCTGTAGCAGGCGTCCTCGAGCTGGGGTTCGACGATCTCCTGATCGTGGACGGTACGATCGAGGTTCGGATCCAGCTCCTCATCCGCAGGTTGGAGCGGGATGGCGGGGCGGTCCATCATCGGACCATCGGTGCTGCGGTTGCCGAACGCGTCGGGCTCGGGTTGCTCACCATGGAGCCAGACGGGACGATCCTGGCGGCAAGCCCGACCGCGGTGCGGCGGCTCGCGACGCCAGGCCAGCGGCTGGAGGGCCGGAAGCTGGAGGAGCTCGTGAGCTATGCGGGCACGGTCGGTAGCCCGCTGTTCTCGAGCCTGGGCGAGCACGAGGTGCGAACGCGCCAGGTGCGGGTTGTGCGCGACGACGGCGAGCGCACACTGTCGCTGCACGCGATGCGTCGCGGCGGGGTGATCGAGTGCGTGCTGGAAACGGACCGGGGAACCGACCGGATCGAGCAGGAGCTGATCGAGCAGAAGCAGTGGTTCGAGGAGCTCTTCGAGAACACGCCGCTGGCCATCATCATGGCGGACGCCACCGACTGCGTTCTCGCTGTGAACCCCGCGTTCGAGCAGCTCTTCGGGTGGTCCGCAGCCGAGATCGCCGGCAAGCCGCTGAACGAGTTGCTGGCGCCGGACGGCTACGAGGCCGAGGCGAGCGCGCTGTCGCGCGCGGCGTTCGCGGGTGAGCCGGTGTCGGCGGAGACTGTCCGCCGACACCGTCAGGGCCGGCTGGTCCCGGTCCGTGTGTACGGCGTGCCGGTGTTGGCCGACGGGATGCGGCTCGGCGTCTACGGCATCTACGTCGACATGACCGGGCGGAAGCAGGTCGAGGAGGCTCTGCGCCAGTACGCACGCCGACTGGAGGGCATGCAGCGCCTCGATCGTGCCATTCTCGCAGCCAGGTCGGACCACCAGCTGGCATCGGCGGCGTTGACGACCTTGAGATCACTCATTGCGTGCGATCGCATGAGCGTTCTCCTGTACGAGCAGAGCTCGGGCACGGCCCGCGTCGTTGCTGCATCGGATGACGCGGCGCTCGGACCTGCTGCTGGTGAGACGATCGAGCTGAGTGCGCTCACGGAGTCTGGCCAGCTGGAGCAGGGTCCGGTGCGCTATCTGGAGGATCTTTCGGCCATCGGGGAGGATCTCACACCCACTGCCGAGATGCTCCTTCAGGCTGGTGTGCGCAGCGTGCTCACGTTACCGTTGCGCTCTGACGGAGAGCTGGTCGGTGAGCTCAACATCGCAGCGCGCCGCGCGGTGGCGTTCGATCGCGATCACATCGTCGTTGCCCGCGAGGTGGCAGATCAGCTGGCCATCGCGTTGCGTCAGGTGCGGATGGCCGCGGAGCTTGCCGAGGAGCGTCGGCGTTTGGGGTGGGTGATCGGGCACTTGCCAGAGGCCGTGGTGCTTCTGGACGCTTCCCACCGGGTGATACTGGCAAACCCACGCGCCGAAGGCGACCTCCTGCGGCTCGGGATCTCGGCCGAGGTGGGCTCGGTGATCCAGACGGTGGGGGATACCACCCTCGATGAGCTGCTGCGCGGCGAGGAGCTGCAGGAGTGGCATGAGGTCACCGTCGGAACGCCGCAGACCGGTGTCTTCGAGCTGTGTGCTCGGCCGTTGGCTGAAGGAGAGTCCAGAGGGAGTGTCCTGTTGGTGGTGCGCGACGTGACCCGTGAGCGGAGCGTTCAGGAGCAGCTGCACCATCACGGGCGCCTTGCGGCGGTCGGTCAGCTTGCGGCGGGTATCGCTCACGACATGAATAACATGCTGCAGGGGATGATGATCGATGCCGAGCTGCTGTTGCTCGAGGAGGGGCTCGGTGCAGAGGCGATGACCAAGCTCCGCGCAATCGTCGATCAGGGTGAGCGGGGAGCTCGGATGATCCGGCAGATCCTCGACTTCAGCCGACGGTCGATAGTGTCGCGCGAGCCTCTGAACCTGAGTCTCCTGCTCGGCGACGTCGTACGCCTCCTCGAGCGCACGATTCCGGAGAACATCAGGATCACCACCGAGATGGAGGAGGATGGGCTCTACGTTCGGGCGGATGCAGCGCAGCTCCAGCAGATGATCACCAACCTGGCGGTGAACGCACGTGACGCGATGCCGGACGGAGGTCAGCTCGGGCTGTGTTTGCGGCGTGTCGACGGTCTCCCTTCCGCGGCCGCGTCCGTCCATCCCTCGACCTCCGGCGACTGGGCGGAGCTCGTCGTGTCAGATACCGGCTGCGGAATTCCAGTGGGCAATCAGCCGCGGATCTTCGAGCCGTTCTTCAGCACCAAGGGACCTGGAGGCGGCACCGGCCTCGGGCTCTCTCAGGTGTACGGCATCGTGCACCAGCACGAAGGGTTCATCGATGTCCAGAGCTACCTCGAGCAGGGCACCGCGTTTCACGTGTACCTCCCTCTCCACGACGAGGAGATGCCGCCGTCCACTCACGAGATGACCTCTTCGTTTGAGGGCACGGGTGAGCTGGTGCTGGTCGTGGAGGACGATCCGGCACTGCTCCGAGTCGCAGCCGATGGTCTGGTTCGATGCGGGTACCGGGTGGTCGCCGCCGGCAGCGGCGAGGAGGCGCTCGAGCGTTTCGCTGACCGGGCCGATGAGGTGGACCTGCTGCTGTCCGACATGGTGATGCCAGGCATTGACGGTCTCGAGCTGGCCCAGCGTTTCGCCGATCTCAACCCGACGGTCCGGTCCGTTCTGATGAGTGGGTATCCGCTACGGCCACAGGAACTGCACCCGGAGGAGAGCGGCCACTCGATCTGGATCCAGAAGCCTTTCAGCCTCGACGATCTGGCGCGCACTGTTCACGCTGCACTTGCCGCTCGGAGCGGTCGTTGAGCGGCGAGGCGTGACAGTTTCGGCTCGAGAGCAAGAGGCCGATCCCCTCTCGGCGTCAGGCCATTCGTCCAGGGTTGACTCGGAGAGCGAATGGTCACCGCGGGGCGCGGCCGGTTTGGACTACATCATCGCGTCGAGCTTCGCCTTGATGGTGTTCTTGTCGGCGACGCCAACGAGCCGATCCACCAGCTCACCGTTGTTGAAGAAGAGGAGCGTCGGGATGGCCTGGATTCCGTAGCGCGTGGCGGTCTCACGGTTGCCGTCCACATCGAGCTTGGCGACGACGGCCTTGCCGTCGTACTCGTCGGCGAGCTCCTCGACGATCGGCCCGACGATCCGGCACGGACCGCACCAGACGGCCCAGAAGTCGACGACTGCTGGCTTGTCGGAGCTCAGTACGGTGGATTCGAAGTCTGCGTCTGTGACGACCTTGGTGTTCGCTGCCATTGTTCCCTCCGTGGCCGGCTGGCGTGTTGGCGTGTGGTGTGCTCGTCTTCGCTGCCCGGCCTCTGACCGGGTGCGGGCCAGTCCGCCCGCCGGCGCAACGATACTACACGCCCAACGCCTCGACCAAGCCCGCCATTCCTTTCGCATGCATTGGTCAGCCGGACTCGGCGAGCTCCGCGAGGTCCTCTTCGACCCCTTCCCACTCCTCCACGAGCTGCTCCACCCGCGCGCGGAGGTCCCGCTGCTCGGCCTCGAGCGTCCGGGTCTCCTCCTCCGGCGTGCGGTCGAAGAACCCTGGGTTGCAGAACAGCTCGTTGATCTCGTCGATCCGGGCCTCTGCGCTCTCGATCTCGGTAGTGACCGCGTCGCGACGTTGACGTAGCTGGAGGATCCGGCGCTCGAGCTCGCGGTCGCTTCGCGCGTCGCTTCGGGTCTTGCGTCTGGAGCCATCCTTGCGGCGGGCGGAACGGGCCTTGAGCGTCGCCACCTCGACGTCGAGATGGTCATCGCCGCACCGCTCCACGTACTCATCGAACGTTCCCGGGAAGTCGTTGATCCCTTCGGAGGTGATCTCCACCACGCGACTGGCGAGCTGGGATACGAACCATCGGTCGTGCGAGACGAGCACCAGGGTGCCGTCGTAGGCGTCCAGACCTTTCACCAGCGCCTCGATCGCCTCCAGATCGAGATGGTTGGTGGGCTCGTCGAGGATCAACACGTTCGGCCGATCAGCGATCAGGCGCGCGAACACGAGCCGTGCGGCCTCCCCTCCGGAGAGGCTCGCCAGGCGCTTCTCGACCTCGTCTCCGGAGAACAGCACCTGACCCAGGCGGTTACGGACGGCGCCCACCGACTCGCCCGGGCAGGCGTCCCACAGCCAGCCTTCGACGGTGCCCTCCGAGCTGTCGAGCAGCTCCCGGTGGTCCTGGGCAAAGTAGCCCGGGTACGTCTCGTGGCCCCACTCGACGAACCCACTGTCCGCACGTTCCACGCCCACCACGATCTTCAGCAGCGTCGACTTGCCAATGCCGTTGGGGCCGATGATGGCCAGCCGATCGCCGCGCTGGACGTTGAGGGACACGTCGCTGAGCACGGCGTTGTCGCCGTAGGACTTGCTCACGTCGTGGATCGCAAGAGCCTGCTTGCCGCTCGGCCGCACCTGTCGGAACGTGAAGGTCGGGTAGCGCCGGGAGCTGCGCGGCAGCTCGTCGATGGTGATCCGCTCCATCTGCTTGAGCTTGCTCTTGGCTTGCCTCGCCTTGGTGGCCTTGGCCTTGAAGCGATCGATAAACGCCTGGTGGTCCGCGATCTTCTGTGTCCGCTTGGCGATCTCCGCCTCCTTGCGCTGGCGCTCGGCCTGCTTGGCGGAGGTGAAGGCGGTGTAGTTGCCGGTGTACAGGGAGATCGTCTGATAGTCCACATCGAGGATGTGGGAGCACACGTTGTCCAGGAAGCGGTGGTCGTGAGAGATGACCACTGCACAGCCTGCGAAGGTGAGCAAGAACTTCTCGAGCCAGCGGATGGACAGGATGTCCAGGTGGTTCGTGGGCTCATCCAGGAGCAGCACACCAGGGTCCGAGGCGAGTGTCTGGGCCAGCAGCACGCGCAGCTTGAACCCACCGGACAGCGTCGACAGCGGCTGCCGGTGACGCTCGGTAGGGATGCCGAGCCCTTCCAAAATCTCTCCGGCGCGAGCCTCGAACGCGTAGCCGTCGTGGCGGAGGATGGTGTCCTCCAATGCTGCGTACCGCTCGGCGTCGAACTGGTCATCCGCCCGGGCCAGAAGCTCCTCCTTCTCGTGCATGGCGCTCCAGAGCTCGGAGTGACCCATCATCACGACATCGACGATCGGGGTGGTCTCATACAGGAACTGATCCTGGCGCAGCGTGCCGACCTGGACCTTCTTCGGCAGCGCCACCGTACCTGCGCTCGGCGTCTCATCGCCGGCGAGGATGCGGAGGAACGTGGTCTTGCCGGAGCCGTTCGCGCCGACCAGACCGTAGCGGTTGCCAGCGTTCAGCTGCAGCGA
>CAZEJK010000120.1:0-15554 GCA_964512045.1 uncultured Thermoanaerobaculia bacterium | reverse complement strand
AGCGCGATGGCCAGAGCTTCGGAGATCCGGGGCCGGCTGCCGGCTACCCGGACCGAGGCCAGGGCCGGCGACCGCGACCGCGACCGGGAACGTATGACCGACGTACGACGATGCCGCCAGGCCCGTGACCCGCGCACCCGGCCCGCGAGACGCGGGCCGCCACAATTCGAACGCGACGCTCTTCTGTTGTGGAAGCCGGCGTCTCGCCGGTGAGGTTCGGTCGTTTCCCCCTGGCAGCATGGGGGGCGGCCCGATCACCGCTGTCTGTCGGCGTTGCCACCATGGGCTCGATCCGCACGCGCTGCGGCGGATCGGGAGGAGGCCGACACCGTGATCTGCAACCATGCGTCGATGCCCCCGAAACGGCGGGCGCCAGCTCTCGTCGCGCTCACCGGAGCGCTGATCATGGCGGCCCCCCCGGCCTCCGGCGCCGAGACGCTGTCCGAGGCGTGGGCCGCGGCGATCGCCAACAACCACCGTCTCGAGGCGGTGCGTCAACGCGTCGCCGGCAGCGAGCAACGCCTCGAGGCCGCCCGGGCCCGCCGCCTCCCACAGGTCGATCTCGCCGGCGCGTGGGTGCTCCTCGACGAGGAGCCGTCGTCGGTGTTTCCGGTGCCGATCCCGGGTGTGCCGCCCGTCGTCCTCAGCACTCGCGACGATGTGCTCGCCTACCAGGGCACAGTGTCGCTGCCCGTGTACACCGGCGGCAGAGTCCGCGGGGGAATCGATGCGGCCGCCGCAGCCCGTGACAGCGGTGAACGCGAGCTGGATGCTCGCACAGCGGATCTCCGGCTGGCGGTGGCCCGATCGTTCCTCGGAGTTCTCAGGGCCGAGCGGGCGGTCGCGGTGGCTCGTGCCTCTCTGAAGGCCCTCACCGCCCACCGCAACGTGGTCTCCGATCTGCTCGATGAAGGTGTCGTGGCCCGTCACGACCTGCTCCAGGCCAACGTTGCCGTGGCCGACGCCGAGCTCGGGGTCATCGCTGCCACCAACGGTCTCGAGACCGCACGCGAGACGTTCAACCGGCTGCTCGGTCGTCCCCTGGAGCACTCCGTTGAGCTCGTCGAGCCGACGCTGTCGCCCACCCCGAGGGACGTGGACGCCCTCCTCGACGAGGCCCTCGCCGCGCGCTCAGAGCTCGACCAGCTCGCCGCCGAGGCCGAGGCGCTCCGTCGCCAGGCGGACACGCGCCGGGGCGCCACGCGGCCACAGCTCGAGGTGATCGGCGCCTACACCCACGTCCAGAACGATCTGCTCACCGAGCAAGGCTTCGCGTCCGCCTCCGTTGCGGTGGGCTGGCAGCTGTTCGACGGCGGTCGAGCCCATGCCGAGGCTCGAGCCCTCGAGCTGGAGGCGGACGCCGTGGAGCTCACGGCTGACGATGCAAGCGACTCCATCGCCCTCGAGGTCCGGAGGGCGTGGCGCGACCACCGCGCGACACGCCAGCAGCTCGAGGTCGCCCGCCGCGCGGTGGCGCACGCTGAGGAAGAGCTGGCGGTCGCCCGAGACCGGTACGCGAATGGGGTCGGGACCGGCTCGGAGGTGCTCGAGGCCCAGGCCCGTCTCACCCGCAGCCGTGGTCAGCAGGACACCTCCCACTTCGATCTGCTGGAGGCCCGAGTCCGCCTCGACCGGGCCACGGGTGCGCTCGAGAAAGGACCCGAAGGATGGAGCTGAAGCGAGCGATCTCAGACCACTCAGGAGCGTTGATCGCCGGTGTCGTCGTGGCCGTCGTGGTGGCCGCGGTGCTCTGGCTCGTGGTGCTCACCGGCGAGGAGCTGCCCGAAGGCCTCCTCCAGACCAACGGCCGGATCGAAGGCGATCGGCTCACTGTGGCGTCGGTCGTCCCCGGTCGCGTGGCGGCCGTCGAGGTCGAGGCCGGCGCCACGGTTGACGCCGGCGAGATCCTCATCCGGCTCGACGACGCCCGGGTGCGGGCCCGCCTCCGCCAGGCCGAGCAGGCCGTCGCCACCGCCGAGGCCAGCGTCGCCGCCGCCGAACGGGGGCTGCAGCTCCTGCGTCGCCAGGTGCCGCTGTCCGTCAGCGCGGCGCAAGCTGCGGTGGCCGAGGCCCAGGCGGGACGCGACGCGGCAGAGGCCGCAGCGCGACAGGCTCGCCGCGATGCCGACCGGTTCACGGCGCTCGCGGATCGCGGCTCGGTGCCCTCCCGACGAGCGGAGCAAGCGCGAACCGCGGAGGAGACGGCCCGAAGCCAGCGCGACGCCGCTCAGTCAACACTCGAGCGCGCTCGCTCGCGGCTCGAGGAGGCTCGGCTCGGTCAGCAGCAGATCGCGGCGCGACAGGCGGAGGTCGAGGCGGTCCGCGGCCGACTGCGACGAGCGCAGGCGGCCGCCGACGAGGCCCGTGCCGCACTCAACGACCTCGAGGTGCGGGCGCCGGCGGCTGGAACGGTGGTGGAGCGGCTGGTGGATCCCGGCGAGAGCGTGGCGGCGGGCTCACCGCTCATCGACGTGGTGAACCTGGACGCCCTCTACCTCAAGGCGTACGTTCCCGAGGTCCACATCGGCACGCTCCGTCGCGACCTGCCGGCACGGATCTGGACCGATGCGTTCCCGGACACACCGTTCGATGCCACCGTGCGCTACATCGCCTCCGAGGCCGAGTTCACTCCGAAGGAGGTACAGACTCCCGAGCAACGGGTCAAGATGGTGTACGAGGTCCGTCTCCACCTGACCAGCAACCCGGACCACACCCTCACGCCGGGGATGCCGGCGGACGCAGTGGTCCGCTGGCTCGACGACGTCCAGTGGCAGGCGCCGCAGTGGTGAGCTCCGCCCAGCCGCTGGTCCAGGTGTCCGCCCTTGCCAAGAGCTACGGACGGCGCCGGGCTCTGGAGGGCGTCGACCTGACCGTCGAGCAGGGACAGATCTACGGGCTCCTCGGACCGGACGGCGCCGGCAAGAGCACCCTCATGAAGTCGGTGGCGGGCGTGCTCCAGTTCGACTCCGGCGAGCTCGACGTGCTCGGGGTCCGGGTGCGTTCGGAGGCGACCGCGGAGCAGATCAAGGGCCGCCTGGGGTTCATGCCGCAAGGTCTCGGCGAGAACCTGTACCGCGAGCTATCGGTGGACGAGAACGTGGAGTTCTTTGCCAGCCTGCGGACCGTGGATCGCGACACACTGGACGCTCGCAAGGAGCAGCTGTACGAGATGACCCGGCTCGGCGACTTCCGCGGGCGGGCGATGCAGCACCTCTCCGGCGGGATGAAGCAGAAGCTCGGTCTGATCTGCACCCTGATCCATCAGCCGGACCTGATCATCCTCGACGAGCCCACCACCGGCGTCGATCCGGTGTCGCGCCGGGACTTCTGGTCGATCCTGGCCGAGCTCCTGCGCGAGCGGGGGATCACCGCCCTGGTGTCGACGGCGTACATGGACGAGGCCTCGCGCTTCCACCGTGCCGCCCTGCTCCACGCTGGCCGGGTGCTGGCCGAAGGCGAGCCGGACGCGATCCGTCAGGAGGCGCCCGGCGCCGTGGTCTCGGTGACCTCCGAGAGCTCGGAGACGGTGGCCGCGAGCCTCGATCGGTTCGACCGGGTCACCATCCTCGGCGACCAGGTCCGGGCGTTCCGAGCGGACACGGCGCCTGCAGACGCCGAGCAACAGGCGCACGAAGCCCTCGCCCAGAGCGAGGTCCACATCGAGCAGCTCGAGGCCGCCGAGCCCACGCTGGAGGACGTGTTCATCACTCTCCTGGAGCGGGAGTCCACTGCGCGGCAGGGACGCGACGACGGCCATGACACGACCGAGCTCGGGGGCTTCTCTCGCGAGACCATCCACCGCTCGTCCACGGCAGTCCAGGCGGACGGTCTGGTCAAGCGGTTCGACGGGTTCACGGCGGTGGACGGCGTGGACCTCGAGGTGGCCCAGGGGGAGATCTTCGGGCTGCTCGGCGCCAACGGCGCCGGCAAGACCACGGTCATCAAGATGCTGCTCGGGATCCTCAAGCCGAGCGAAGGCATCGGCACGGTCGCGGGCGGCGAGATGCGGCGTGCCGCGCGCTCGTTGCGGGAGCGGGTGGGCTACATGTCGCAGGAGTTCTCACTGTACGGCGACCTCACCGTCACCGAGAACATCCGCCTGTACGCCGGGATCTACGGCCTCGACCGCCGGCAGACTGGCGAGCGAACCCGCTGGGTGCTGGCGATGGCCGGTCTGTCCGAGCACCGCGGACAGCGCGCTGCCTCGCTGCCCGTCGGGCTCAAGCAGCGCCTCGCGCTCGGCTGTGCGCTGGTCCATCGGCCGAAGGTGCTGTTCCTGGACGAGCCCACCTCAGGAGTCGACCCCCTCGGCCGGCAGCAGTTCTGGCAGATCCTGCACCGGCTGTCGCGCGAGGCCGGGGTGGCGATCCTGATCACCACCCACTACATGAGCGAGGCCGAGCACTGCGACCGCCTGGCGCTGATGTACGCCGGAAGGATCGTGGCGAGCGGCTCTCCGAGCAGCATGAAGTCCACGGTCGAGGAGCAGGCCGGACGACTGCTCGAGGTGCGCGCCGATCGGCCGTTGGAGGCGCTCGAAGCGCTCTCTGAGGCCGGCTACGAAGGGGTCAGCCTGTTCGGCCGCGAGGTGCACGCCCTCGCCCCGAACGTGGATGAGGATACCGGCAGGATCCGCAGCCTCCTCGAGGAGCGCAGTGTGACCGTCGAGCAGATCGAGCAGCGTTCGCTGTCGATGGAGGACGTGTTCGTGTACTGGACGTTGCAGCTCGAGCGGCGCTCGGAGGAGGCAGCGTGAACCTCAAGCGGGTCGGATCGATCGTCTCCAAGGAGCTGCGGGTCGTGATCCGCGACCGGCTGTTCTTCGCGTTGGCGTTCATCGTGCCGGCGGCGCTCGCGCTCCTGTTCGGCTACGGGCTGTCGTTCGACGTGGAGGACATCCCGATGTTCCTGCTCGATCGCGACCACACCCCTGAGAGCCGCGACTACGCACACCGGTTCACCGACTCGCGCTACTTCTCGTTCCGCGGCAGCCTGACCGACGACACCCGGATCGATCCCCTGCTTCTCGACGGCGTGGCACGGATGGTCCTCGTCATCCCGGACGGCTTCGGCAAACGGCTGGCCAGCGGCCGGCCGGCCTCCGTCCAGGCGCTGATCGACGGCACGTTCCCGTTCCGGGCCGAGACCACCAAGGGGTACGTCGCGGCGATCAACGCCGCCGCGTCGCTCGAGCTGGCGACCGGACATCTCAGCCGCACACAGGGGCTGCACCCGGCCAGATCCGCACAGCTGGCCCAGCCGATCACGCTCGAGGTCCGCAACATGTACAACGAGAGCGTGCGCACCATCATCGCCCTGGCGCCGAAGCTGATGATGGTCATCCTGATGATCTCGCCGCCGTTTCTGACCGCGCTCGGCGTGGTCCGGGAGAAAGAGACCGGCTCGATCTACAACGTGTACGCGTCGACCGCCACGCGGCTGGAGTTCCTCGCTGGCAAGCTCACCCCGTACGTGGGCATCTCACTGCTCAACGCCGCGATCCTGTTTCTGCTGGCCACCCTGCTTTTCGGGGCCCCGTTCCGCGGCCAGATGCTGTTCTTCGTACCGGCAACGATCCTGTACGTGATCTGCACCACGGCCATCGGTCTGGTGGTGTCGGTGCTCGTGCGCACCCAGGTGGCCGCGATGCTGGTGACCGCCATCGTCACCATGATTCCGGCGCTGCTCTACTCCGGCGTGCTCATTCCGATCCAGTCGTTGAGCGGTGAGGCGCAGATTCTGGCCCACCTGCTGCCCGCCATGTACTACACCAACATCGTCCTGGGAAGCTTCCTGAAGGGCACGGCGATCGGCGAGCTATGGCTGGACGCCGGCGTCCTCGGCGTGTACGCCGTCGCCTTGCTCGCCATCGGCTTCGCCATGTTCTCCAAGAGGCCGTCCGCATGATCGCCCGAGCTCGAACCTGGCTGCGCCGCCTGCAGGTGCTGACGGTCAAGGAGCTCCTGCAGCTCGCCCGCGACGTCGTGCTGGTGGTGTTCCTGGTGTACGCGTTCACCGCAGACCTCTACCTGGCGGCCTCCGGCATCAGTCTGCAGCTCGAGGAGGCGACGATCACCGTCATCGACAACGACCAGTCGGCCGCCTCGCGCGAGCTGATCTCACGCTTCCCGGCGCAGGAGTTCCGGGTCGTCGGCGAGGTCACGGACCCCAAGGATGCCCTCCACCGGCTGGACACCGGCGCCACGATGATGGTCCTCGACATCCCCGATGGGTTCGGCGCCGACCTGGCCACCGGCCGTCAGACCTCGGTCCAGCTGATGCTCGATGCCACCAACTCGGCCCAGGCCACCCTTGCCGCCAGCTACGCCAGCCGTGTGGTCGGCGAGCTCGGCGGCGATCTCACCGTCGCGGACCTCGCGCCGACCACGCCTCGACCCACCCTGCCGACGGTCGAGGCACACAGCCGCGTCGCCTTCAACCCGAACCGGCGCGAGTCGTGGTTCATGGCGGTCTCCGAGATGCTCAACCTGATCACCCTGTTCAGCCTGCTGCTCCCGGGCGCTGCGATGGTCCGCGAGAAGGAGCGCGGCACCGTCGAGCAGCTGATGGTCTCGCCGCTGTCGGCCACCCAGATCATGCTCCCGAAGGTGATCGCGATGACCGCGGTGATCCTCGCGGCCACCGCTCTCGGGTTGGGAGCGATCGCGGTGCCCCTGTTCGACCTGCCGGTACGCGGCAGCTTGCTGCTGTTCTTCGCGGTGACCGCGCTGTATGTGTTCACCGTGTCCGGGCTCGGGCTGTTCATCGCCACCCTGGCCCGCACCATGTCGCAGGTGGGGATGATGACGATTCTCGTGTTCGCGCCGATGATGTTCCTGTCGGGCGCGTGGACACCGCCGGAGGGCATGCCGACCCTGATCCGCGAGCTGATGGTGATCTCGCCGCTGTACCACTTCCTCGAGGTGGCGTTTGGCATCTTCTTCCGCGGCGCCGGCGTTGCCGTCCTGTGGGACTCGATCGCCGCCATCGCCGGTATCGGCGGCGGCCTGTTCGTGCTCGGCGCCTGGCGCTTCCACCGCCAGATGGAGTGACCGGACGACGGGCACACGGCCCGCCTCGTGGAGACGCCGGGGCAAGCCCGGCATCGGCGCCGGGCAATGCTCCGATCGGCCCGGTCGTCGAAAGGCCCGTCACCCTCCCACCCGGCCCGCGAGACGCGGGCCACCACAACCGGAGTGTGTGCCTCTTGTCTTGTGGAAGCCTGCGTCTCGCAGGCTGGGGGAATGGGTGGGTCTGCTGGCCGGGAGGGAGGCATGGGGGATCTCCCTATTTGCCGATTGGGGGAGAAGACGGTACGTTTGTGAATCGACGTACGAGATTCGTGCACCTTCTTGGGGGTCTGATTGGCAGTACACAGCGCTTCCGTCGATGACAGGGCCGCCACGGCACGGCAACCGCTGGTCAAGGTCAACACAGGGATCCAGGGTCTCGACGAGGTCCTGGAGGGCGGGCTGCCGGTCGGACGCACGACACTGATCACCGGCGGCCCCGGGACCGGGAAGACCGTGATGGCATTGGAGCTGGCGTACCGTCTGGCAACTGCTGGACGGCCGGCGTTGATGCTGTCGTTCGAGGAGCGTGCAGACGCGTTACGGACCAACGCCGCGACGCTCGGCTTCGACCTGGCGGAGCTGGAGGAGGCGAAGGCTCTCAAGCTGACCTACGCCGAGCCGCCGACGAAAGCCGTGCGCTCCGGCGAGTTCGACCTGCGTGGCCTGCTCGCCCTCCTCGGCGGCCAGGTGGAGGCCCTCGGCGTCCAGGTCGTGGTGCTCGATGCGATCGATCAGCTCATGCGCACCTTCGACGATCCGGAGAGGGTCCGGACCGAGCTCCACGCGGTGCACGACTGGCTGCTCGACCACCAGCTCACCGGGGTGCTGACTCTCAAGGCCGACCCCAACGGCGAGCTCCAGTACCCGTTCCTCGGGTTTCTGACCGACTGCGTTCTCCACCTCGACCAGCGGATGGAGGGCCAGGTCCGCACTCGCCGCCTGCGGGTGGTCAAGTACCGTGGCTCCGGGTTCTTGAGCAACGAGTACCCGTACCTGCTGTCGGCCTCGGGCGTCATCGTCATGCCGGTCACCAGCGCGATCCTCGCGGGCAGCACCAGCGACCCGCTGCTCTCCAGCGGCGATATGGCCCTCGATCAGATCCTCGGCGGCGGCTACCGCGCCGGCTCCGCCGTGCTCCTCGCCGGGCCGACCGGAGTCGGCAAGACCACGCTCGCAGCGCTGTTCGCCAGGGCCGCCTGCGACCGTCGCGAGAACGTCCTGTACGTCAGCTTCGAGGAGCCTCCCGAGTCGATGTTCATGAGCCTGAAGCAGATCGGTGTCGACCTTCAGCGCCTCGTCGACGCCGGCCAGCTCACGATGCTGGCACGGATGCCCGAGGCCACGGTTCCGGAGGCACACCTCCTCGACATGCTCCAGACCATCGACACGATACGGGCTCGGCACGTGGTCATCGACGCGATCTCGGCGGTCCGGCGGATGGGATCGGAGCAGGCCGCGTTCGATGTGCTCGTCCGCCTGATCGCGTACTGCAAGCGGGAGGGGATCACCTGTCTCCTCACCAACCAGACGACGGAGCCCGGGCAGGTCCACAGGATCAGCGGCATCGGCATCTCGTCGCTCGTGGACACCATTGTGGTGGTGCACTACGTCGACGTCGACGACGCCGTCCGTCGCCGTCTGCTGGTGGTCAAGTCCCGCGGTGCTCGCCACTCCAACCAGTACCACTGGCTCGAGCTCACCGACAGCGGCATCTCGTTGAGCTCCACGGCCGCGGAGACGCCGGAGCTTCCCGCCGGCAAACCGACACCTCGAGGGAGCCGGACATGACACGCTCCGACACCCACCGTCTGGTCCTGTTCGTGGCGGGCAACGAGCCGAACTCACGGTTGGCTCGGGAGAACCTCGAGCGGATCACCGCAACCGAGGCCGAGCTGAACGTGTCGGTGGAGATCGTCGACGTCTTCTCAGACACCGAGCAGGCGATGCAGCACATGATCCTGGTGACCCCGGCGCTGCTCAAGGTGGGCGTCGAGCCGCGGGTGCTGGTGATCGGCACGCTGTCCGATCTGGACGCCGTCCGCTCTGCCCTGGGGCTGCCGTCCGAAGGAGAAGCGAATCATGTCGAGCGCGAACAGACGGCCTGAGCTGTACGAGACCACGGCTCTCGAGGAAGCTCAAGCGATCATCGAGGCGCTGCGCACCAATCAGGTGGACGCGGTCGTCGGGGAGAAGGGCGTGGCGCTGCTCCGCCTGCGCGAGATGGAGGAGCGTCTGGAGGCCGCATTCGCGGAGCTCGAGACGCGCATCCAGCACCGCACCGCCGAGGCCAACAACCGCGCCAGGCAGCTCCAAGCCCTCGCCCTCGAGCTGACCGAGACCGAGGAGCGCGAGCGCCGGCGGCTGGCGGTCACGCTGCACGACGGCCTCCAGCAGCAGCTGGTGGGCATCCGGTTCCGCCTCGACCTGCTGCGACGCAAGCTCACCGATCCCGGCTGCGAGAAGGTTGTCGATCAGCTGCTCGAGCTGACCGATGAGTCGATCCAGTCGTCGCGGTCGCTGAGCATGGAGCTGAGCCCGCCGATGCTGTACCACGAAGGGCTCCCGGCAGCGTTGGAGTGGCTGGCAGAGAGCACGGAGGAGCGCTGCGGCCTCCACGTCACGGTGGAGACCGACCCGGACGCCAACCCGGAGGACGAGCGGCTGCGGGTGTTTCTGTTCCAGGCCGCCCGCGAGATGCTGTTCAACGTCGTCAAGCACGCCGGCGACAACCGCGCCCGGCTGACCCTGGTTCGCCTCAACGGCGAGTACAAGCTCTCGGTCGCCGATCACGGCGACGGGTTCGATCCGACAACGATGGACGATGAGAACTCCGAGCCAACCGGCTTCGGCCTGGTGAGCATCCGCGAGCGCGCCGAGCTCCTCGGAGCGCGTCTCGAGGTCACGAGCTCCCCGGGCGATGGCGCCGAGGTCAGCCTCCTGTGGCCGCTCGAGGCTGCGATGCCAGGAGGTCAGGTCGGTCTCGGACCACAACCGACGACCTCCGAGGCGCACGCGGCAGGGCCGAGACCAGTCAGAGAGGCTCACTCCCCGCTGCGCGTCCTGCTTGCCGACGACCACGCCACCGTGCGCCACGGCCTGCGCACCCTGCTCGAGGACGAGGAGGACCTGCTCGTGGTGGGCGGCGTCAGCACCGGTCAGGAGGCGCTGGAGGCCGTCGACACGCTCCGCCCCGATGTGGTCGTCATGGACATCGCGATGCCGGTGCTCGACGGCATCGAGGCCACCCGGAGGCTGCGCGCCCGGCACCCACACATCCGCGTCATCGGGCTGTCGATGTTCGACAACGGCGATGCCAGCCAGCGGATGCTCGACGCCGGCGCCGAGGTGTACCTCCCCAAGGCCGGTCCCAGCCACCAGCTCATCGCCGCCATCCGCGGAGACCAGGACTAGCTCGACGTGCCGCGGAGGTTCCCGGCAGCTGCACACCCCGTGACCCGCCCGGCCGAGGGTCCGAAGTCTGCCTGCGCGTACCGGACGGGCGGGGCGACTCTATGCTCAGGGCTCACTCGTCGCTCTGCTGCTCGGCGCCGGCCATCTGCTGGAGCAGATCGCGCAGCCGGCCGAGCTCCCGCCCGGCCTCCTCGAGCTGGCCCCGCCCCTGCAGCTCCAGGTACCTGGTGAACGCCTCGTTGGCCTGCTGCGCCAGCGACCTCGGCGCCTGCGTCATGCCGGCGACGGTGGCCGGCCTTGTCGCCGGCTGATCGCCGAACAGCCCCGCCAGCGCCTCGTCGAACGACTCCGCGTACGCCATGTTGTCGCCGTGCATCAGCACCACCAGCCGCAGCTCCGGGTACGCCGCGGTCTCCGCCTGCAGGTAGATCGGCTCGACGTACAGCACCGTCTGCGCGATCGGGATCGCGAGCACGTTGCCGCGGATCACCCGCGAGCCTCGCTGGTCCCACAAGGTGAGCTGGCCCGAAAGGTAGGCGTCCTGATCGATCTTGGTCTCCACCTGCTGCGGACCGATCACCCGGCGCTCCTTGGGAAACTTGTACGCCAGGAACCGGCCGTACGACCCCGGATCGCACATCCCCGCGATCCAGCCGATCAGCACCTGCCGGTTCTTCGGCGTGAACGGCAGGATCAGCACGAACTCGACGTCCTCGGTCCCTTCGGGGTGCCACATGACGTAGTACGGCTCCACCGGTTGCACCTGTCCGTAGTACTTCTCGGTGGCGCGCACCCACAGGTCCTCCTGGTTGTAGAACACCTCCGGATCGGTCATGTGGTACTTGGCATACACCAGCCCCTGCACCAGCAGGTAGTCCGCCGGGTAGCGGATATGGGCACGGAGCGCATCCGACATCGCCTCGCCGCTGGTCAACAGCTCGGGGAACACACCCTGCCACGCCTGGATCATCGGGTCGTCGGGCTCGACTACGAACAGCCGCACGTCCCCGTCATAGGCGTTTACCACCACCTTGACACTGTTGCGCACCCAGTTGGCGCCATCCAAGGCTGGAACGGTCCGCCGCGACAACGACTGGCGCATCTCGCCGTTCGACTGCTCGATCCGCTCCACGGACGCGTACGGCTCGCTGTACGGGTACGACGCCGATGTGGTGTACGCATCCACGATCCAGTGCAGCTCGCCGTCGATCAAGACCACGTACGGATCCTGGTCCAGAGTCAGGAACGGCGCGATTGTCGTCACCCGGTCGCGGATCTCGCGGTGGAACATCACCCGGCTCTCCGCTTGCGGGTAGGACGACAGGAAGAACCGGGTTCCGTCGAACATCCAGCCGAACACGAACTTCCGCCAGAGGTTGGCGAGCTGCACCCCGCCGTCACCGGCGTAGCGGACATAGACGTTCTCCTCGCCGGACGGCCGATCGAACTCTTCCTCCGAGCTGTTGGCCACCACCGGCTGGGTGGTCAGCTCCCCGTAGTACAGCTCTGGCCGCCTGACCTCCAGCTCCGGGACGGTCGCCACCGGCGGAATGTCCTGCACCAGCAGCTGCGGCAGCCCCTCACTGGTGAACTCGCTCACGGGCGCCATGGTCAGTCCGTAGCCGTGGGTGTACTTGAACCGGCGGTTGACGAACGTCTGGCTCTGCGCCGGCAGGTTCGCCTGCTCCATCTCGCGGGCAGAGACCATCACCTGCCGGTAGCGGCCGCCGACCCGGTAGCGGTCGATATCGACGTCGGTGAACTCGTAGTAGAGACGGATCTCCTGAAACTGCGTGTACACCGCCGCCAGAGCGCGCCAGTCCCACAGGCGCACCTCCTCCAGCAGGCGCCGGTTTGCCTCGGCGGTCTGCCTGGTGAACGACTCCTTGGCCGGGAACTGCCGCTCCTCGAGGCTGTTCAGGCCGAAGCCGCGGCGCGTGAACTCGATGTTGTGCGCGATGTACGGAGTCTCATAGGTGATCTCGTTCGGCTCCACGATCAGCCATTGAAACAGGACCGGAATGACGCCGAGCACCACGATCCACACCGCCACCGCGCCGGCCCACAGCACCGTCGCACCGGTCAGCTCAGCCCGCGAGCGCTCACCGGACCGCCGCACCAGCCGCGCCAGCTGACGCCGGACGGCCGGGATGAGCGCGGCCAGCCCGGCTGCCAGCAAGACCACCACCATCACGATCAGCGCCGGCAAGCGGATGTGGACGTCCGTCCACCCCGGACCGGCCACCACCCCCCAGTCCGACTGCAGGAGATGCGCCACGCCCAGGAGCCGGCCGAACGCCAGCACCGCGGCCAGCCAGGCCACCGCCCGCGGCAGGCTGGCCAGCAACGGTCCGTACCGAACATCGATCTCATCGCCGCCCTGGGGCGCCAACGAGGTCACTGCCACCGCCGCCACGGCGATGATCGCCAGCCACAGACCGAGCCCGTACAGCTGGTCGAGCAGGGGCAACGTGAACAGATAGAAGCCGCTGTCCAGCCCGAGGATCGGATCGGTCGTTCCGGTGGACACCCGGTTGAGAAACAGCAGCACCGTATCCCACACGCCGAAGCCCCAGACGGCGCCACTCGCCGCGGCCGCCAGCACAGCCCCGAAGTAGGTCCGGCCTGCTCGGGCTCGTGTTGGCCTGCTGACCACCGCCAACACTGCTGCAGCCGCGACGGCGCCGAGGACGGCGATCACCACCCGGGCGCCGATCTCGGTCCAGAACCGCTGGGCAAACCCGACGCTCGCGAACCAGAGCGCCTCGCCCCACAACGACAGGAGCCCGAAGAAGAGCACGGTGGCCACCGCGAGAGCGATGCCGACCACGACACGCCCGGTCCGGCCCTTGATCCCTCCAGTGACAACGAGACTGACCGCGGCGGCCAGCAGCACGAGCATGAGCAGGATGTACATCGGCTCTCCTTCGCTCCGGCCACCTCACGGGTCGGAAGTCGACCGGACCGGCACCTTGCCACCGTAGCGTCAGCGAGATCAGCCTTCGACGGTGGATTCCCCCAGCCCCACTCGGGGGATGCTCCGAGCCGGCGAGAAGCCGATGACCGGTACGCTCGGGTTGTCGACGGTTTGGGGCGCGTCTCAAGTTGTGAGAGCCTTCGAGACCCGTCGACGCCAGGACGAAAGGAGGCCATAGTGAGCACAGCAACCATGAAAGAGGAGCAACAGAAGCTCGTGGACACCCTCAAGGGGTGGCAGAAGGTGGAGGCGATGTCCGCCCGCTCCGCCAGCGAGGTGATCGAGAAGACCGACAACGACCTGCTCCAGCAGGTCATGAAGATCATCCGCGGCGACTCCATGCGCCACCACGAGGTGCAGCAGTTCATCATCGACACCTTCACCCGCCAGGCGCCGTCGCTCACGCCCGAGGAGCTGGCCGCGGTGTGGGAGAAGGTCGAGGAGCACATCGAGCTGGAGCGGCAGATGATCGACTCGGTCCGCACCGCCCTGGACGGCGTGGCCGGCAAGAAGATGGTGATCCAGGAGTACCTGCTGCGCTACCTGCTCACCGACGAGGAGAAGCATGACGCGATGCTCGACCAGCTCAACCAGATCAAGCGCGGGATGTACCCGTACGGCTCCTGAGACGTCGGGGGCATCACAGCACTGACCAGCACAGCCTGGTCGAAAGGCGAGCCCATCCATGGAGTCGCTTCAGGGAACCGGCTTGCTGGCCATCGGCATCGCGCTGCTGGCCGGCTACCTCGCGCACATCACCGGACCATTGATCCACATCCCGAGGGTGACGTTACTGCTCGCCCTCGGCGTGGTCTGTGGCCCGTCAGTGCTCGACGTCGTTCCCCATCAGCTCGCCGAGTGGTTCCCGTTCGTGGCGCACATCGCCCTCGCGATGGTGGGTTTTCTGCTCGGCGAGCGGTTCGTCGGCAAGGAGCTCCGGGAGAAGGGCGCTGCCGTTCTGTGGATCTCGGTGGGCGAGACGCTCACAGCGGCAGTGGTCGTGCTCTGCGCATTGCTCGCCGTCGGCGCCGCGCTGCCGCTGGCGCTGCTGATGGCCGGTATCGCCCCCGCCTCGGCGCCTGCTGCGATCTTCGAGACCGTTCGTGAGGGTCGAGCGAAGGGGCCACTCACCAGGACGCTGCTCGGGGTGGTGGCAATCGACGACGCGTGGGGCGTCATCACCTTCAGCGTGCTGTTCGTCGCCGCCCAGGCGGTCGCCGGCGGTGGCAGCGGCGTCAGTCAGCTTCTGTCCGGCCTGTGGGAGGTGCTCGGCGCGGTGCTGGTGGGCGCCGTCGTCGCAGCTCCGATGATCTGGATCACCCGTCGCATCCGTCGCGGCGAGGCCACCTTGATCGAGGCGATGGGGTTCGTTCTCCTGTGCAGCGGCCTGGCGAGCCTGCTCGAGGTCTCCTACCTCCTGGCCGCGATGGCCCTCGGCGCCGTGGTCGCCAACTTCGCCCAACGCCCGCGACGGGCATTCCACGAGATCGAGGGCGTCAGCGAGCCATTTCTTGCGGTCTTCTTCATCCTCGCCGGGCTCAAGCTGGAGCTCGATACCGTCACGACCCTCGGTCTGATCGGCGCCACGTACATCGTCGCCCGGAGCGTCGGCCTGATCACCGGCGGAGTGATCGCCGGGCGACTCGGCGGCGCGGAGAAGGATGTCCGCCACCGGATCGGGTGGTGCATCCTTCCGCAGGCCGGTGTGGCACTCGGCTTCGCGCTGCTCGTGCAGGAGCAGCTCCCCGAGCTCGGCGCCACGGTTCTGCCCCTGGTGATTGCCACAACTGTCCTGTTCGAGCTCCTCGGTCCCCTCGCCGCCCGCTGGCATCTGCGCCACGCCGGGGAGTGGCAGGCCGCGGAGGAGACCTCCGAGTAGCGAGGGTTCCGAGGCTCGTTGTGCAGCGCTCTTCGATTGTGGAAGCCTGCGCGGGCCGCCACAACCCGCTCTTCGATTGTGGAAGCCTGCGTCTCGCAGGCTGGGGGCGCGGGTGGGTCCGCGACGGTGGCCATCCGGCTGGCCCCAGCAGCTGCTCACCCCGTGACCCACCCACCCGGCCCGCGGGACGCGGGCCGCCACAACCCGCTCTTCG
>CAZEJK010000119.1:12007-15573 GCA_964512045.1 uncultured Thermoanaerobaculia bacterium | reverse complement strand
GGCTCGCTGTGCGGCTTGAGGCGACGTCGGGTCGTGCTGTGCGAATGCGGTTTCGAGGCAGCTGGTGCAGCGCGAGCATGGCGATGGAAGCCCCGACCGCCGCCGCCACGACTGCGGCTGCAGCCACCATGAGAACGGAGCTGCGCACTCGAGCGGGGGCGATGCGACGTTCAATACCCGGCCAGAGATCGCTTCTTGGAGACGCGGCCAACGGCGTCTCGCGAAGCGCACGGGCGTTGTGCACGAGCTCCCGGAGATCGTTGACCTCCTGGCGACACTGAGGGCAGCCTTCCAGGTGGCTCCGGCCGTCTCTGAGGCTGGAGGAAGGGTGCCGTCGATGAAGTCGTCGAGCAACGATTGAACCGATCCACAGTTGGTCATTGCAGCACCTCCCGAAGGAGCCGGCGAGCCCGGTGGAGCTGGGCTTTCGAGCTTCCGACGGCCATGCCGGTGAGCTCGGCGACCTCCTGATGTTGGCGTCCTTCGACATCGTGGAGCACAAACACCAGTCGGGCTCGTGGTGGAAGCTGGCGAATCGCCCGTTGGAGGTCGACAGCGAGGTCAGGACGGATCTCCCGCTGTACCTCCCGAGGCTGGTTCGTCGGGTCGAGCACTTGCAGACGGCTGGTTTCCCTGCTGCGGACCCGGCGATCCGCCAGAACGACGTTGACAGCGACCCTGTACAACCACGTCGAAAACGCGCTCTGGCCCTTGAAGCTCGCGAGCTTGGACCAGACTCGGACGAACACATCCTGGGTCAGCTCATCGGCGCGTTGCTGGTCTCCCGTCATCCTCAGACAGAGGCGGTAGACCATCGGCACATGGCGGCGGTAGAGCTGCTCGAACGCGTGGACGTCGCCCGAGCTTGCAGATCGGGCGAGCGCGCCGTCATCATCCCCGCTCACCGCCCGAAGATGGGAAGCGTCGAGCGAGTGTGGCCGCGGCGGGTCGAACGAGGTCATCGTGGCTCTCACACCAGGTTGGATGCTACGCGACGCCGAAAGGTTGAAACGAGCACGACGACAGTGCGCTGCGACGCGGTACTGCGGCGTAGCGAGAGATCACAGATGCCGGGACGAGCTGGAGGGCGTATGGCACCGGGCGCGTTGCTTCCAACGGCGAGCCTATCACGTCGGAGCCCAGTTTGTTGATGCGTATCCGAGCAGCTCGTCAGTGGCCTGTGCGTGCAGCCGGTGGACCGGCACACCCCTGGCCGGAAGCCCCCGCAGGTACGTCGCCTGGCGTTTTGCGAACCGATAGATGGCGTTTCGCAACCGCTCCACCATTTCATCGAAGCCCACTGCTCCGAGAAGGTGCCTCGTGATCTCTCGGTACTCCAGCCCGAGCTGAAGGAGCCGTTCGGGAGGCACACCACGGTCGAGAAGCCCTCGGACCTCCTCAACCATCCCCTTCTCGAGGCGCTGATCGAGGCGTGCGGCGATGCGGCGGCGGAGCTGGTCGCGGGGAAGGGTGAGCTCGACCACCCGGAACTGGAGCGGGACCGGACACGGATCACTGGTGGCCAAAGGTCCACTTCGGCGCGCTCGGGCAATCTCGAGGCCGCGAACGATCCTCTTGCGGCTGCTCATGTCGATGGTGCGGGCGAGCTGAGGATCCTCGGTCCTCAGACGGTGCTCGAGGACGTCGCGGGGAAGGAGCATGAGGTCGGCGCGCAGCTGCGGGTCCTCGGGCACGTCGTGGATCCGAAACTGACGCAGTACCGCCTCGATGTACAGCCCTGTTCCCCCGACGAGCAGGATCGGTGTTCGACCATCAGCGACGGAAGGCCGTTGTGCGAGCTCGGCCAGGGTTTCGTAACAGTCGCGTTGGTAGTCGTACAGGGTATAGACCTCGGTCGGCTCGACGATGTCGATCAGATGGTATGGTACGGGAGGCGACACTGAGCTGTACTCATCAAGGTCCTTTCCGGTGCCGAGGTCGAGACCGCGGTAGACCTGGCGCGAGTCGGCGGACACGATCTCGGATGCGATGGCGTGAGCGACCTGGACAGCGGCGCCTGTCTTGCCGGTGGCGGTGGGTCCGGTGATGGTCAGAAGGCGCATCATCGGCGTTCCCACTGTTGACGGAAGGTGCGCTCGAGCTCGAGCACGCCGCCGCGGTCGGGGGCCAGCACGAGCACGGAGATCTTGCTCGCGTGGCGGGCTACGCCGTCGGGAGACCGGGTCACCGGAGGCGAGGTTACCAGCACGCCGCACCGGCTCTGCGGATCGTACGCGGCCGTTCCCAGATGCGCGCGGCTCGGCACATCGGGGAGCCGCAGGCGGTGGGCTGAAAAGAACCTCCAGAGCGCACATCGATTCGGGCCGAGACGGGAGATCGGCCGCCGAGCCGCCAAGGAGATGTTCCGGCGGGCGTTGATGTCCACAACCGGTCGGAGACGTTCCACGCCGTCAGCGACGTACGTGAACGCATCGATGCACACCGGACCGAAGTAGCCGATGGTGTGGAGTCGGTCCGCGGCGACGCTCGCTGCGTGCTCCAAAGCGCGCCGGTGTCGGCTCAGAAGTGGCGCATCCCGGTCGAACAGTGCGCCGATGAAGCCGCCGTCTGCTGTCTGAATGGTCTCGTGCATCGCGAGCTTCGTGACGGATCCGTTGCGTTCGAGCGAGAAGGTGACACAAAGGTCTGCAGTCCGTTGGCACCACGGCTCGACGAAGACCGTGTCGTCCTCCTCGAGCCACTGTCCGATCTGGCGGCGGTGGCTACCTGTGAGCTCGCCGGGGGGGACCCGGCGGTTGGCCAGGGCGGCGTTGCCATGATCGGCCTTAACGACCCACCCCTTTCCGGTCTCCGATGGGGTGGCTACAAGCTGTTGGACCTCGAAGAGAGAGGACGCGCGAGCTGGAGCTGGAAGGGCTGATGGCTCGACAAGCTGTTCCACCTCGGTTGAGAACGACCGCGAGTTGGCGCGACGAACCACGTCGAGGTCGGGGTGCTCCGTGGGGACCGCGTGACATCGATTGTGCTCGATTGCGCGCCGGTTCCAGCCGAACGGTGCGAGCTCACGATCGCCCGGACAGGAGTCTTCACTGGCCAAAGTCGGTATTTCCAGGCCAGCAGCCCGCAGCGTCTCAACGAAGGAGTCGGGGACCTTTCGACGGACGCAGACTGCATCGCGTGGACCTCCGGCGGTGATCCACTGGCAGCTCATCTCGTCCAGGTACCGAGACGAGAGCTGCCCGGCCCAGGCGCGACGGAGGCTCAGGTCGAACTCCGCGTTGCACAGGTACTCGACCCCTGGGGCCGGGCATGCCGCTGCGTCGCTCATTGCGCGTCGTCGAGTCGCGGCCGCGGCCGCAGTCGTCTCGCTACTCGTCGTCAGCCGGCTGCACCGGCTGTGCTGGACGCGTTACTTTCCCGGCCGCATCTTTCAGGTCCACGAACTGAAGCCACTCCACGTCCCCCAGAATATCGTGCGGAATCTCCGGCTCCTCCGGATCGACGACGGCAATGCCCTCGCTGTCCAGCAGCTGACCGGTGGCCGCCTTGTAGCCGACCAGTGCTTTGCGGTAGGCGACGAGGGCGTTGATCTCGCTGAGCTGAGC
>CAZEJK010000119.1:0-11997 GCA_964512045.1 uncultured Thermoanaerobaculia bacterium | reverse complement strand
CCTCCTGGATCTCCAGTACCTGATAGTTCGTCGACAGACCGTTGGCGAACTTCGTCTGCTCCGCCTCGAGGTTTCGCTCCTGAAGACGGCGAGTGGCCTGGGCGGCCTCGATCGTCGCCGCCGAGTCGCGGAGCCCGCGGACCGCCCTTCGGACCTCTTGGATGATCTGCTGCTCCAGTGCCCGCAGCTGCACCTCTGCTTGCTCGAGCGCATAGCGACGCTGGGCCAGGCGCCCCTTGGCCTGATTGTTGCCGATCGGCACTGACAGGTTGAGCTGCATCGTCCAGCCAGGGAACTGTCGGTCGACGATCTGCTGCCAGGCATCCCCGGCGCCGCCTTTCTCCTCGTAGATCGCGCCCGTGTCTGGATCCTCGACAGTCAACGTACCGCCAGTGCCTTCATATCGGTAGCTCGCCTCCAGATCGAGCTGGGGGAGGATGTTGTTCCGCGCCACCTTCTCGTTGATCGCCAGTGACGCAATGGCCATCTTCCGTTCCTGGATCTCGGGGCGCTCGCGCAGTGCGGTGGCGATCGATTCAGCCAAGTCCGGCTCGATGGTCGCCGCCTCCACCCCTTCGGTGGCCTCGATCGCCATTTGCCATTCTTGCGGCTCGTCAAAGCCGAGCACTTGCTTGAGAACGTCCTCGGACTCGGCGGACTGGTTGCGGCTGATGATCAGGTCCTGCCTGCGCTGAGCCACCGTTGCCTCGGACTGCACAGTGTCAATCGGCGCTGCGGTTCCGACGCGCACGCGCTCGCGCGTCTCTTCGAGGAGGCGCTGAGCGAGCTCCATCGACTGCTCGGTCACCTGGATCCGTTCCCGGGCTGCGATCAGGTCCCAGTAGGCGTTCTCCACCTGCTGGAGCGTGCTCACGACATCCGACTCGAACGCGTACAGGGTCTGCTCGCGCGAGTTCTTCGCAACCTCGAGGTTGGCCCGGTTGACGAGCGTGCCGAAACCACGCAGCAGTGGCTGAGTGATGCTCGCCTGCAGCGTTCCGTTCCAGCTCGGGTTGAGGAAGAAGAACTCGGAGTTCGTCTCAGTGCGGTTCATGACGCCGCTGGTAGACCATGTGGTGCCGGTAGGTAACGTTTGGGATAGGCCGATGTTGAATCGGGTGTTGCGGCGTGTGCTGACCTCGGCACCATCGAGCCGGGTTGCGGTCGGTGACTCTGAGTCATCCCCGTAGATGCCGAGCTGGAACCCGGGATCGAACAGACCGGCGTTCTCGAGGATGGACGCCTGCGAGGAAGCAACATCGTAGCGGCGCACCTGCAGGTTGAGGTTGCGGCTCAGGGCGAGGCTGTAGGCCTCCTGGAGGTCAAGGCTGAGCACGCCGTCGCGAGCGCTCGGTGGTGAGGGAACGCTCTCTGGCATCGCAGGGACCTGGATGTCGGCTGCAACGGCGGTTGGAGACGTTGGCAGAAAAGCCCAGGAGAGTATGAGTACGGTCAACAGCAGAGTTCGACGGTGCACGAACGACCTCCCTCGGTTCATGTCTCGCTCACAAGATACGCGTCAGCCCCGGATTGGTTCGCGGGACGGTGGCGCGCAGGTGCCACACTTTCGTAACGAACCACGTTGCAAAGTATGACATCGTTGCCGCAGATGTGGTGGATTCTCACCGATCGGCGCGGGCGCGCCGCGCCGCGCGAAGGACCTCTCGATGCTCGTTGAACTGCGATCGCACCTTCGAGAAGTCGCGGTGCTCGAACCCCAGCTCCGTGGCGATCTGGCGGACGGACTCCTCCTCGGCTGAAGAGATCGACTCGTCTGCAGCTGCGACGGCGAACAGGCACTCGAGAGCTTGCTCGAGCTGCTGTCGCGACGAGACCTCCTTGAGCTCGCGAGTCACGAGGAAGTCCTCGGTCGCCCCGAACATGCGGCTTTGCGTCTTGGCGATCTGCACCGCAAGCACGGCCTGCTCCTCGGGAAGCTGTCCGAGCAAAGTGACGATCTCCTCCATGCGGAGGGTCTCCTCCTCAGAGATGCTCAGATCAGCGTTTGCCACCCGCGCCAGCACGAAAGCGAACGCGGCAATGAACCGCGCACGGTCGGGCTCGAGGGCATCCAGCTTCCGCGCGATCGCGCGGACGGTCTCCGTGTCGCCACGTGGGTTCTGCTCTGGGGTCGATTGCAGCCGACCCCGATCGAGTAGCTTCCGGAAGAGGTCCTTCATCTGCTGTGTGCCTTTCGTGAGCGCCCATTGGAGGCGTCAGACTCGGGTTCGTGTCCGAGTCGCGTGGGCCCGGGCGTCCAGGTCAACGTGTTCGAGCTCTTCGAATACTCCAACCGGCACCGATGTGCAACGAGTAATCTGGCGCCACTCCGTAGCCGGTGAGGTTTTCGACTACCGCCAGACCGACCCAGCGGTCCGGGCGGGTGGACCAGCGTACACCGACATCCATGCGAACGGCGGCGTCACCGAGGCTCGAGGCGGGGAACGCGTCGGCCAGCGGAGAGCTGTCGCGTTGAAGGCGACCTTGGAGACTGAGGTTGGTTGTCAGCTGGAGCTGCACCTGGAGCATCAGGTGCCGGGTGTCGGTCCGTTCGAACCCGACCCATGTGCCGTTGGAGTCGAGCCACGTCGCGCCAGCACCCCCGATGACGTCAACCGGGCCGATGGTCCAGCGCGCGAACCAGCGCGCTCCCACATCCCATCCGCCGCTGCCGTGGAGGGGGCTTGTCGTGCCGGTCGGCGCTTCGAGGAGCCCGACGAAGCGGTGCTCCGCGCCAAGCCAACGTCCGACCGAGGTTGCAACGCTCGCGCGAACATCGCCCCATCCGGACTGGGCGATCTCGTCGCGAAGCTCGACGCGTCCAGCGGAGCCGTACGCGTACAGGAGTGTCACGCCACGTGGAAACTGAGGCCGTTCGTTCTGCCCAATCCCCACGAGATCGTGGAACGTCTCGGCGAGACGGTCCCAGTGGGGCTGGCCGTAGGTGACCCAGGGTACCTCGAGAGCCACGTCGAGATGGGGAGTCAGCGCCGTGGACCACCGCAGGTTGGCCTGCCAGCCCTCCAGATCGAGACGAAACATCTCGTCGAAGGGGTGACGCTCCTCGAGAAGGGCCAGCTCCCACGGTGCGATCGGGAGGCCGTTCCGCTCGAGCTCCTCGTGGATCGTTCCCGTGTGCCATGATCCAGAGATCACGCTCACGTACGAAAGGACGATCTCGAAGGTGTGAGCGTCGGCGGGTACCGGATCGATCAGTACCGTGGCCATCGGTGCAGAGGCCGCCCGGATCGGGTCGATGTCCGGAAATGAGAAGGTTCCGGCGAGAAGGCTCGGCGCGGCCGCCATGCTCAGCAGGACACCGGCAAGGCGTGTCACGAGCTCAGCTCCTTGAGGAGACGGTTGAGCTCCTTGGAGACCTCATCCGCAGTCGCTGGCCGGCCAGCCGGACGCTTGCTGCACAGCGCCTCGATCAGCGTCCACACCGAGGGGGGAACGGGGTGCGGGAGGGAAGAGCAGTCCGGGAGCGGCTCGTTTCGATGCAGATCGAGAGCCTCGAGCACGGACTCCGCCACGAACGGGGGGCGGCCCTGAACCATCTCGAACAGGATGATGCCGAGGGCATACAGATCGACCGCCGACGTGATCTGCTTTGGATCGACACTTTCGGGGGCGGCATAGATCGGCGTGCCGAGGAAGATGTTCGATGAGGTCAGCCGCGCCTGTCCGAACACCCTGGCGATGCCGAAGTCCATCACCTTCACGTGATCGCCTGGAAGCAGCATCACGTTCGCCGGCTTCAGATCGCGGTGGATGACCCCGCGGGCGTGGGCGTGGTCGAGGGCTCGGGATACCGCATGAGCGATTCGCAGTGCGCGTTCAAGATCGAACCGCTTCTTCTCCCGAAGAACCCTCGCGAGCGTGGAACCATTGACCAGCTCCATGGCGATGTAGAGCCGGTCGCGATCCTCACCGGCCTCGAAGACGCGCACGATCGATCCGTGGTGCAAGCGGGCGCCGATGGTTCCTTCTTGAAGAAACCGGACAACGAACCGGCTGTCGGAAAGAAAACGCTGTTCGGGCACCTTCAGCGCCACGAGGATGCCGCGGCGCATGTCGCGGGCGCGGTAGGTGATGGCCGACGAGCCGCATCCGCAGACACTCTGGATCTCGTAGCTCCCCAGCCGCTCACCGCGCTGCAGCTCCGCTCGTCGAGTGCGTGTATCCATCGTTGGCCGGTACGATAGTCGGAACTGTCTCCGAAGGGAAGCGCCACTCTCGAGTCGTGATCCTGAGCATGCAGTCTGAGCAGTTGTCACGCGCGGGTGAGGCGGAGATCGGCGTCGAGCTTCTGCTGCTGTCCGTCGTCCTTGGCGAGCACGAAGTACGCGGGGCTGCCGGTGAGAACGAACCGCTCGCCATGACGGACTGTCTGCTGCTCGCCATCGCGGTCGAAGCGCTCGACGGGAGCACAGTGGAGGTCTACTGTGCGTGGCTCGCCGACTGCCCATGCGACGATGAGCGCATCGTGCCCTCGGTCGAACGTGTACAAGCGTACGGAGTCATCCTGCTGCAACGGTCCTGTGCTGATGGCGCCGGAGAGCATCCGGACCATGGTCGCCATGGCTCGGTGTGCTGGTCGTCGTCTGAGATGTCCATCAGGCTCCGGAGCGCAGAGGCCGTAGCCGCGCGCGATCAGCCGCCACCAGTAGACACGCTCGACCAGTCCGGTCGCGAGCACCAGGATGTAGTAGCGCACCAGGTAGTCTGCGTGGGCCTGTTCGTCGACCGAGACCTCGCGACCCGCCGGTGAGTGCGGTCCTTCCCATAACGGCCAGTTCACCTCCGTGATCCAGCACCGCTCGGAGCAGCTGCGGCCGGTCTCGGCGATCGCCCGCAGAAGGACAGCCTTGGCAACCGTATCGAAGCCAAGCTGCCGGTTCTCCGGAGCGCCCCGCCGATCGACGTACAGCAGGCTCGACACGATGTCGAAGTCAAGCCCTGGCTCACATCGGTTGACCAGCCCCAACGTGACGTGGTGCTCGAAGTCTATGACAGCCGGTCCGAGGAGCTCGACGCTGTCGTCGGCGGAGCGCAGACACCGGGCGGCCAGTCGGTAGAGCTCGACGTACTCCGACCGCTTCCAAATGCCCCACTTGCTCCGATTGATGGCGTGACCGATCTGGAACCGGCGTCCGTACGGGAGGAACCGTTTCGCGAGCTCCTCGACCGCGCGCTGCCACCGGTTCGGGTCGCGTACGAGCTCACGTGACTGCGGGAGCGCGAAGGTGAGATCGTAGCCGCGCTCGAACAGATCCCGGGCCAGTGCCTCTTCTGCCCGATGCTCGTCCTCCCACGGGTGCAAACGGAGCAAGACCGCGCGGGTGCCGAGCTTGGCCAGGGCGTCCAGCTGCGCTTCGCGGTTCTCGGGCCATGGCCGGAGACAGACGCCGAACCCGTCGATCGGTACGGACTCAGAGTACAGGCCGGACAGCAGGTGTCGGTAGCGAAGCCATGCGGCGGGAAGGTGCCGCGCGACCGTGGCGAGCTCGCGGACATGGTCTCCCGCGTCGGCAAGCCGGATCAGGAGCTTGTCGACGCCCCTGGCGTGCTGGTGTGGCTGATCCGACAGTCGGTCCCAGACGGCCTTGTCTCGCCGTGAGGCGTCCTCGGACGGGTCCGGGATATGGGCGTGATGGGTTCCGACCCGGGCGACCTTGCGCCGGCGGCGAAGACGGTTCTTGACGGCGTGCTTGAGCAGATAGGCGCGTACACTGCCGGTGAACAGCCACCAGCGAGGCGACAGCCGGTGCGGTACCTCGCCCCAGTACCCGCGGAGAAACGCTCGCCGGTGGATCTCTTCAACGATCGGAAAACGACAGATATCTCGACTGCGGCGCCAGATACCGAGCCGCTGAGCCAGGCGAGCACGGTTCGGATCGACCAGTACCATCTCGAGCTGCTCGGAGCCGACGCGCACGAGGACGTTGCCAATGGAGAGGTCGCGGTACCAGACGCCGTGGTCGTGAAGGCGCCGGGCCAGGCGCCCGAGGGCCTCGAGAAGGTCGGTCGGATCGACGGCGGGAAACGGCTCGGCGGTTGGGTCGCCAGCGAGCTGACGGAAGAAGTGGCGGACCTCGGTATGGCCCGTGACCCTCTCGCTGACGTAGAACGAGGGACCATCAGGGGCCTTCGATTCAACCAACGCCACAGGCCGCGGAGTTGGCAGACCTGCGGTTCGGAGCGCGCAGGCGATCCGCCAGCTCCGCTCGGCCTTGCTCCCCCGCAGGCGCCGTTCGAGGCGCGCGCGCCATCCCTGATTGCGGAACTGCTTGACGACAACCTCGAGACTCGGTTTGGTCAGAGTCTCCACAGTGGTCGCATACAGGTAGTTCCGTCCCCAGTAGACCGTCTCCGTGGCGCGGGCGGGGTCGGTGATCTTCTCGATCACAGCCTCCACCTTGTCCCGCGGGATCCGATCCGTGATCAGCCCTGAGTAACCTGGAACGGTGAATCCAACGGCGTCTGCGCAACCTGTGTGACGGTCGAAGCGCTGCACGATCCGAGGATACCGTTGTACCGCGAGCTGGAGAAGGCCGCGTTGCGGCAAACGCTGCTATTCTAGAGTTCAGGGCACGAGGCAGGACGGGGGTACGCAAGGCCACGGACGGCGAGCTCGTTCGTTCGAACCGGCATGAAACGACACGAGGAGGCGGGATATGAGCGGCGGCTACATGGGCAAGATCCTGGACGTGGACGTTGGTACGCGTGCGGTCACGGTCCACGAGTTCGGCGAGGCCGATCAGGTGCGCTACCTCGGCAACAAGATTCTCGGAGCGAAGCTCTTGCTCGAGATGATGCCGGCCGGAGTGGATCCGCTCGGGCCTGCCAATGTGCTGGCGATCACCACCGGTCCGTTGACTGGTAGTGGCGCACCGACGAGCGCTCGCTTCTCGGCGTCGGCCAAGAGCCCGCTGACCGGCGCGATTGGACACTCCAACTGTGGGGGCGACTTCGGTACCCACTTGAAGAAGTGTGGCTTCGATGCGCTCGTTGTGCGTGGAGCGGCCTCGAGCCCTGTGGCCGTGCATATTCGTGATGACACGGTAGAGTTCGAGGACGCTACTGTCCTCTGGGGTCACGACACTGACGCGACGACCGAGGCCGCAGGCAAGAAGTGTGGTTCACTCGTGATTGGTCCGGCGGGGGAGAACCTGGTGCGGTTTGCCGCGATCCTTTCCGGTGACCGGGCGTTTGGACGGACCGGGCTCGGTGCGGTGCTCGGCTCGAAGAAGGTCAAGCTGATCACCGCTCGAGGCACCCACAAGATTCCCATTCACAATCCGGAGAAGTTTCGGGCGCACGTCAAGAGCTGGACGCGCCAGCTGCAGAATCACCCGGTGACGGGCGATATTCTGCCGAAGTACGGCACCGCCAACCTGGTGCGGCGGACCCAGTCAACGTACACGCTGACGACTCGCAACTATCGGGCGGGACAGTTCGACGGCTTCGAGAAGATCTCTGGCGAGACCATGGCCGAGACACGTCTGGTCAAGAACAAGGGGTGCAAGGCGTGTCCGATCCAGTGTGGCCGGGTCGTGGAGCTGAACGGTGAGGTGTTCAAGGGCCCCGAGTTCGAGACGGTGGGTGTGCTCGGTTCGAACATTCTCAACGACGATCTGGACCGGATCATCGAGTGGAACCGACAGCTGGATCTGCTCGGGATGGACACCATCTCGATGGGGGTGGTCCTGGGATTCGCCATGGAGCTCACCGAGCGGGGCTTGCTCGACTCCGAGCTCGAGTTCGGCCGGACCGACAACATCGCACGCTTCATCGAAGACACAGCCTATCGCCGGGGTCTCGGGGCAGATCTGGCCGAGGGTGTGCGAGCGATGGCCGAGAAGTATGGAGGGCACGAGTTTGCGATGCACTCCAAAGGGCTGGAGTACGCGGCGTATGAGCCCCGAGGCGCCGTGGGACAGGGCCTGGGCTATGCCACAGCGAACCGGGGAGGCTGTCACCTGGACTCGGGTTACCCGATCTTCTTCGAGGCGCTCGGGCTGCTCACCATCGATCCGCTCACCTCGGTGGGAAAGGCTGCCCTGTGCGTGCTGCAGCAGAACCTGTTCGAAGCGGTCTCGGCCAGTGGCTCGTGCCTGTTCACAGCGTATGCCGTCGTACCCGGCGCGGCCGGCAAGCTGGAGGGCTTCTGGCCCACCAAGAAGGCGTTTGCCGAGGTCATGAAGCAGTCCAGGTTCATCATGAATCATCAGAACAGCCTGGTGCCGTGGCTCAAGCTGCACGTGCCGTTGATTCCTCATACCAAGGCGATCGAGCTGCTGACTGGCCACAGGGTCCCCGCGGGCACATGGCTGCAGATCGGGGAACGCGGCTACACCATGGAGCGGATGTTCAACATCCGCGAGGGGCTACGCGCCAAGGACGACACCCTCGCCGAGCGGCTGCGGTTCGTTCGTCAGCGAGCCGATGAGCCGAAGTCTCGGGTCGACCTCGACTCGATGCTTCCCGAGTACTACAAGGTACGCGGTTGGGACACCGACGGAGTCCCGACACCGAGGAAGCTGAAGAGCCTCGGAATCGAGTGGTGTGCGCAGCCGGTGTAGGGCGCAGGAAAGCGGTGAGCTCGTCGGGCCGAGGCCGGTGCGCTAGCCGTCGACGATGACAAGCTCGTCGGAGGTGACGGTGAGGCGCTCGAGGCCGTTCTCGCCAACGAGATAGGTGTTTTCCAAGCCAACCGCGCCACGGCCCGGGTAGAACAGCTTCGGCTCGATCGCAATGACGTTGCCCAGCGCGAGGGGTGCGGTCTGCTTTGGTGCGAGCACCGGAAGCTCGTCCAGCTCGAGCCCCACGCCGTGGCCGACGAACCGCACGCGGCCTTCGTCGGTGCCCATGAAGCGGTCTGCAACGCCGGCATCTTCGGCGACCGCCATAGCGACGTTCCAAAGATCCTCTCCGGTTGCTCCTGGTCGAGCGGAGCCGGTCAACGCCTCGTGGATCGCGCGGCAAACGTCGTGGCCTCGAGTGAGCTCCGTGTCGAGCTCTCCGATGCACACGGTGCGGGTCATGTCGTGGATATAGCCATCGACTGGCATCGCAAAATCGATGCAGACCGGCTCGCCACGTTGGATCTGGCGGCGGCTGGCGCCGTACGGCGCCGCTGCTGTCAAACCGGGACCTCCGAACGGCGTGTCCGTGAACGTCATCTCGAGGGCGCTTTCACCGGCCAGCACATGTACCCACGGGCACTCGAAGCCTGTTGCGGCGCGCCAGCGGAGCATTCCCTGGGCGCCGTGCCGACGCTCGGCGGTTTCGAATGCGATCGACAGCTCCAGCTCGGTCATGCCGGCATGGAGCGTGGCGATGGCGTCGTTGAAGGCCGCATCCGCCGACTCGGCAGCGGCTCGGATCCGCGCGACCTCCACCTCGCTCTTGCGGGCTCGAATCTCGCGCGTGGCGGTTCCCACGTCGACGATCTCGACGTCTGGTAGCACCTTCCGGTAGCGCGCGAACCCCGCGACCGGAAGGATGTCGAGCTCCATGCCGATCCGGCGCACCGGCCCGATGACCTCCGGCAGCAGCTTGAGGCTGTGCAGCGGCTCAATGGAGCGCAGCGGCGACTCGCGGTGAGCTCGTTCCGGTACCCGTCGAACCAGCAGACGCGGGGGACCGAAGGTTGGAACCCAGAGGTGCGACTGCTGGGCCGTGCCGGCGAAGTACAGCGTGCTGGTGACGCCGTGGAGCAGGGCGCCGTCGAGCTGCTCGCGCTCGAGGCGTTGCAGAAGCCGCTCGATCCGATGCTCGCTCTCGGATGGTGATGTGAACACGTTGTCTCTCCCTTCGCGTCGATAGACGGGGCGGTGCGGAGCTCACCGGCCTCGGTGGTGGAGGAGGACGGAAGCGTCCCGGTCGACGCCGATGTGTGCGGCAACGACGCGACATTTGACGGTGAGGATGCAGAACAGCTCGAGCTCGCTGTCGCTCAGCGTCTCGTAGTTCCCTTGGCCCTTCGAGATGATGACATCCGCATCTCGCATGCGTCGTTTGAGCTCGTCAGACCGGTGAGCCTTCGGAACGCCCGGAGTGCCGCTGCCGGTGGAGATCAGCTCTGCAACCTGATCCACGCCGGCGTCGCGCGCGTCCTCGATGGTGGCGTCGTTGATGATCGGACCTCCACGCGCCACGAAGCAGAGAGCGCACCGAGGCGCGAGCTCGGCGACTGTTTCAAGGAGCACTCGATCGAACACGGTCTCGCCGGCGTTGTCGCCGAGGAGAAGCAGCGTCGAGGCGTCGGTCAGGCGGTTCCGCAACGCCTCGATGTCCCAGATTGGCCGCGGCGCAGCGAGGGCTCGGTCCAGAAGAGAACCCGGGTCATCCACCTGGCCGAGCGCGCCGAGATCGAGGCGGTTGCCAGCGGCCGCGATCCGGACCGCGGTGTCGAGGGGATCTGTCGACGCGCGGACCGCGTCGCGGAGGCCGTCGAGCATCTCCAAGGCCCTCTCGGTATGCTCGGTCTTGGCGGCGTGGTACGGATCGGTCTTCCCGCTCAGCTCATTGATCCGGCGGTAGAGGAACAGGCAGTTCTCCGGTGGCGAAGCTGTCGGATCCATCTGCTCGAGATGGGCTCCAAGCTCGCACATGACTGTCCATGTGGCGGCTTCGTCCAAGCCCGCGAGCTGTGCTGCTCGGCGGGTCTGGTCGAAGAAGCAGGGGAGACACTCCAGGTACGACCGCATCGCCGCGGCATTGTACTCCTCTCCTGCGCCGGTATCGTGAGATTGCAGTACGATGGGCGGATGTGGAGGTGGACATGGGACGCATCGGTAACGTGGCGGTCGGCGTGATGATGGTGTGCGCGAGCGTGGCGGGCTCGGAGGAGGCGCTCGATGCGGCGTCGCTCGAGCGGTACGCCGGGCTGGCGTTGGAGTGTGTGGGTCAGGAGTACCCGAACAAGATCGCCCACGTGATGCAGTCCGATGACGATCTCGCGCCGCCTCGAGAGCTGACGCCGGCGTTCTACGGCTGCTTCGACTGGCACTCGTCGGTGCACGGGCACTGGCTGCTGGCTCGGCTGGCCAGGCTGTACCCCGATGCGGAGCTCGCCTCGGCCGCGCGTGAGGCGCTCGGTGCGAGCCTCACGGAGGCAAAGATCGCCGCCGAGGTCGAGTACCTCAACGGCGAAGGGCGAGAGAGCTTCGAGCGGCCCTATGGGTTGGCGTGGCTGCTGCAGCTGGCCGCGGAGATCGGGGAGTGGGACGACCCGCGTGCCGAGCGGTGGTCCTCGACCCTCGAGCCGTTGGAAGCGGTCACTGCCCAGCGGTTGCTGACCTGGATCCCGAAGCTCGACTACCCCATCCGAACGGGCGAGCACTCGCAGACTGCGTTCGCTTTCGGGTTGGTGCTGGATTGGGCGCGAAGCCGTGGCCACGGTGAGATGGAGGCTCTATTGGAGCGGCGGATTCGGGAGCTCTACCTGACGGACCGGTCCTGTCCGCTGGCCTATGAGCCCTCCGGGCAGGACTTTCTGTCGCCGTGCCTGGCCGAGGCGGATCTGATGCGCCGGGTGCTCGGACGCGCCGAGATGGCTGCGTGGCTCGGAGGGTTCCTGCCGCAGATCCCGCTGGATGGCGGCGCCGGCTGGTTGCTCCCTGCCGAGGTCAGTGATCGAACCGACGGCAAGCTGGCCCACCTGGACGGTCTGAACCTCTCCCGTGCCTGGATGCTCGAAGGGATCGTGTCCGGGCTGCCGGATGACGATCCGCGTCGCGGCGCGCTGCAGGCCGCAGCGGATCTCCACCGTCTGGCCGGTGTCGAGGCGGTCCTGGTCGGTGGTCATTACGCGGGCGAGCACTGGCTCGGTTCGTTTGCCACCTATCTGGTGACCCGACGCGGGATCGCTGGTCGTTAGCGGCTCACGGATCAGCATCTTCGAAGATTCGAAGCAAAGCGCCTGGGTTGAGTTTTAAGTTCTCAGTTCTCAATTGGTGGATATCCCCGGAGGTCTGTAGTCCCGCCTGC
>CAZEJK010000118.1:0-15919 GCA_964512045.1 uncultured Thermoanaerobaculia bacterium | reverse complement strand
GTCCCTTCACGAGCCACTCAACGAACCTGGCCGGCATCGGCGCTGGTCCCCGTCCCGGCAGCCGGAATCCGGCCCCGGAGCTCTGGAGCCCTGACCGTCGGGCTGACCTGCATGTGGACCGGTTGTGGCCGCTCAGGTCGTCACCACTGGACCCCACGCGCCGAAAGCCGAAGTGCGAAGCCCGACGCACCGGCTCGAGGTGCCGGCCAGATGACCCCTGATGCGCCCTGCGCCCGTAGCCGACCGTTACGCGTCGTGCATCTCACACGGCGCGAGACCCTCGGTGATCAGCCGGAGGACTGGTGTGACGTTTCGGATCAGGTCCACCGGCTGCTCGAGCAGGAGCCAGGATGTGGTCAGCTCGTCGATCGCACCGAACACCACCAGGGTCGCGAGGCGCGGATTGATGTCGCGCCGGAACCGGCCGAGCTCTTGTCCTTCCTCCAAGATCTCCTGGAGGAGATCGAGGTAGGCGCCGAAGTGTCCGCGGGTGAACAGGCTCATGAACCGCCGCGACTGGCGGGTCTCGATCTGTAGGATGTGGGCGAGAGAGCGATCCCGGCCGAGGGTCTCGAGGTGCAGTCGCACCATCACCCGGAGCTTCTCATACGGGTCGTCGAGCTCGGCGATCTCCTTCTGAACCCGTTCGATGAACCGCGTGAGGACGTCGTCGAACACGCTGATCAGGAGGTGCTCTTTGCCCTCGAAGTAGAGGTAGAGCGTCCCGTCCGCCACCTGGGCCCGGGCAGCGACGTCGGTCATGCGAGCGGCATAGTAGCCCTTCTCAGCAAAGACCTCGATCGCTGCTCGGAGGATCCGTTGGCGTTTGCGCTCTCGTGTTGTGAGCTGTCGTGCCGTCCGGCCTCCGGGCATGAGCCCTCCTCCCGGAAAGTGAATGAACGCTCATTCATTTTTCCACCTGATGGCTCGGCTGTCAAGATCGTGGTCGTTTTTCATGGGATGGTGCCTCAGGGCGGATGTCGGGGCGAGGAGTCCTGTCGTGGTGGTACCATGAGCGCGCGTGGCGGTTGCGGGACCGCGGGATGGAGGAAGCGATGCCAGATCGAGACGCGAAGGACGTTCGGCTCGAGGTCTTTCACAGCTACGAGAGCACGTTTTCCAGTGCCCCGATTCGGCTGATGAGCCGGACTGTAAGCCGGATGCAAGCCTTGGGTTACGCGGACAAGGCGACTGCCATCGGTGATATGGACTGGCGTACGGTGCCTGCCGATGATCCCGAGGATCCGAGGCTGCGTTGCGACTGGGAGGATCTGGTCTGCTCTGCCTTCGAGCATTCCTCCGGATGGCTCCGCCAGCTCGGTGTCCACCCGATGGGCTACAACCTGGACTCGATCGGTGCGCCGGCACTGATCTCGGCGTGGAGCCGGATGTGGCAGCGAAACCTCGGCGTTGAGTTCGTCAACGAGCCTGGACAGCCGCATCAGATTGCGGTGTTCCACGGCGGCAACCAGGCGCTTCAGGCCGCTCTGCTGGGGGTTGCAGAGCGACGTCGAACCCGAGTCGGCACCGATCAGCCCGCGACCCTGCTGGTGGTGCTCCCAGCGTTCTCATGCCCGCTGGATCAGATTGCATTGCAGGGAATGCAGGCGTGGATGCTCCCGCCGGGCGACCCGACCATGGACGTGGACGTGCGCGACCTGGAGTCGGTGCCGGACGATGTCGACATCGACGGTGTCTACGTCATGCCGATCTCCAACCCGACCGGCCGGACGCAGCCGCCAGAGCGCCTGTCAGCCTTCATTGCGGGGGTCCTGGACCGGTGGCCGCACGCTGGCGTGATCCTCGACTCGGTGTACGTACGCCTCCATCCACATGGCCGCGACCTGCTCCAGTGGTACAGCACCGATGCCCGGTTCGCTGACAGCGTGGTGTTCATCGACTCCCTATCCAAGACGCACGGAGTGACCGGGCTGCGCTCCGGCGTGCTCATGACCAGGGGAACGGAGCTGATGGCCGGAGTGACCCGTTACGCGCAGAACGTGATGGCGGGGCCGTCGAACATGATGCAAGCCACGGTGCTGGCGATGCTCGCGCCGTACCTGACTGGTGACGAGGATCTGATGGAGGTTCGGCGGCAGCTGCCGATCCGCATCGGCCGTCATCTGCAGCGCCGCCGTCGCCTTCTGCTGGCCCAGGCCTTCGACAGCTATCGTGAGCTCTTGGACACCTCCCAACCATTGATCCCAGAGCCGGAGACGTTCGACTGGGAGGGCTCCATGTACGCCGTGCCGCGCCTGTCGGACCGCTGTTTAGCTCTCGCAGAGGAGCGCGGCGTGTCACCGACAGTGGAGTTTTACCTGGAGACCGGGATCGGCGGTGTTCCGCTATCGGGGTTCTGCTCGAACCCGAACCTGATCCGTCACAAGCTGATGCTCAACGCCGACCAGCCTCGCTACACCGAGTTCTTCGAGGAGTCCAAACGGTACGTGCGCCTGAGCTTCGGCATGACGCCGCCGCCGGCACGCTGATCTCGCCCAACACTGGCACACGCCTCGGTCTCCACCCCGGACGCCGAGACGCCGCGCTAGAATGTGCCCGGACTCAGGGAGGTTGCGATGCGACGAGTCGTTGGTGTGCTGGTGGCGGTGGTGCTGGCGGGATCGGTGTCAGTTGCAGCTGAGCCGACGCACGTGCTGGTCGTGAACGACGACGGTTGGGATGCGGACGGGATTGCAGCTCTGGTGCACGTGATGGCGATGGATCCCAGCTACCGGGTGACCGTGATCGCCCCAGCGACGCAGCAGAGTGGCAAGGGTCACAGCGTGCATACGCGCGGGACGATCGAGGTCCGCGCCCAGCGGCCGATTCATGGCTGCCCCACCTGGTCGGTGGCGGCAACGCCCGCCACCACGGTGCGCCTGGCCTTGACCACGCTGCTCGCCGACGATCCGCCGCAGATGGTGCTCTCGGGCATCAACCGCGGCGAGAACGACGGCCGCCTGGCGTGGTACTCGGGCACCGTCGGGGGTGCCCGCGAGGCCGTGATGAGCGGTGTGCCCGCAGTGGCGTTCTCGCTCGAGATGGACTGGGAGGATCCAGAGTTCGTGCCGGACTTTGCCAGCGCCGCGTCATGGTCGAAGGCGGTGGTCGATGCAGTCCGGGAGAACGGGCTTCCCGACGGAGTCCTCCTGAACGTGAACGTTCCGATGGAGCCGGCGGCGGCGCAGGGGTACCGCATCGCTCGCATGAGCGTCGTGTCATCGACAGTGTGGTTCGAGCACGTGACGGCAGACGAAGACGTCTCCGATGACGGGGTCGCGCTCTACCGGCCTCGTTGGTTGCCCGCTGCCGAGGCGCAGCCCTTCACCGATACGCGCCTGCTCGATGACGGCTGGGTGGTGATCGCGCCGCTCCAGCTCGATCAGACCTCGTTCGACTCGTTCCCGGCCTTACCGTGGGTTTCGGGACTGGCGTCGCCGGAGCTCGCGGCGCCCTGAGGCGGTGTCCGAGCCGATTGTCTGGACGGTCGGGATCGCCGCGCTCATCGTGGTGGGCGTGGCGATGGTGGTGGTGCGTCAGCTCGTGCAGGTACGGCGCGAGGTGGCGGCTGCGGCGGCTGCGCAGCGAACGGAGCAAAACGATACACTGCGGTGGCTGACGGAGCAGCTCACAGGGGTGCTCGAGCGCTTCCACCGCCAGGTGGGAGACCTCGAGAGATCGCTCGGCGAGGGCAACGCGCGGCTGGGTGAGCAGAGCCGCACCGAGCTGGAGTCGACGCGGCGTCTGGTGGACGAGCAGGTCCGGAGCCTTGCGCAGACGGTGGAGCGGCAGCTGGCAGAGTCCCGCAGCACGCTCGACTCGGGCCTCCAGGAGTCCGGCAAGACGTTCGCGGAGCTGCGGGGCCAGCTGGGTGAGGTCCGTCAGATGGCGACGCGAATGACCGACCTCGCCACCGACATCGACCGCTTACAGCGGATACTCGCGGTTCCGAAGCTCCGCGGTGTGCTCGGCGAGCGCGGTCTGGAGGAGATCCTCGCCTCGGGGCTGCCGCCTTCGGCGTGGAGCGCCCAGTACCGGTTCGCCGATGGCCGGACGGTGGATGCCGTGGTCCGCCTGCGGGGACGGGTCGTTCCGATCGACGCCAAGTTCCCGCTCGAGGCGTTCGAGCGCCTCGCTGCTGCCACCGACGAGCGCGCCGAGGCCGAGGCCAGGCGGCAGCTGGATCGCGCCGCCCGGGCGCGCGTCGACGAGATCGCCTCGCGCTACGTGCGTCCGGATGAGGGTACCCTGGACTTCGCCTTCCTGTACGTGCCAGCCGAGGGTGTTTACCACGAGCTCGTTGCCGGAGGTGTCACCGGCCTGCTGGCGTATGCCCTCGAGCGACGGGTGGTGCTGGTGTCACCGGCGCTGCTCACGGCGTACCTGAGCACGGTGCTGCTCGGGCTGCGAGGGATGGAGGTGGAGCAGCGGGCGCAGGAGCTGGTGGGCCGCCTCGGCGCGCTGGACGGCGACCTCGGCGAGCTCGTGGAAGAGCTCGGGGTCGTGTCCCGCCACCTCGCCAATGCGAGCGGCCGGCTGCAGACGGCGCAGCGCCACGCGGCGGGCCTGCGCTCGTACCTCGATGGCCTGGTGGAGACCTCGAGACCCGGATCGCGATCGGGGTCGGACGACGAGACTCCAACCGAGTCATGAGCACTGAGACGGCATACCGGTCGACCTTGGTGCGCTGGCTCGCTCGGCATCCGACCTGGGTCGAGGTCGCGGCGGTGGCGGTGCTGGCGTTCTGCCTCTTCCGGATCGGGTCCGACGCCGTGCCGATACTCGGACGGGACGAGGGCCGCTTCGCCCAGGCGTCGCGCGAGATGGCGCACGCAGGTGAGCTGGTGGTGCCGACCTTCGGGGACCGCGACCGGTACGACAAGCCGATCCTCATCTACTGGACGGTGATCGCCAGCTACGAGCTCTTCGGAGTGTCGCCCGGTGCGGCGCGGCTGCCCTCCAACCTGGCGGCCGCTCTGACCGTGGCCATCCTCGCGTGGTGGGCGCGGCGCAGGTGGGGCCCCGGTGCCGGTCTCGTGACAGCTGCTCTGGTGGCTGTCACTCCGACCTTCCACCTGCAGGCTCGGGGGTGTACGGCGGACCAGGTCATGCTGCTGCCGACGGTGGCCGCTGGCCTGGCGCTGGCGAGCCTGTGGCGAGGAAGCGAGAGCCCATGGGCACGGGTCGTCCTCTGGGTGGGGCTTGCCCTGGCGGTGTTGGCCAAGGGGCCGGTGGCGCTGATGGTGCTTCTGGCCACCGGCGTCGGTCTGTGGGCGCTCGGCCGGTCGTGGCCGCGGTGGCAGCTCGTGGCGGTGGCCGGGGCGCTGCTCAGCGGCGTGTGGCTGGGGCCGTGGGTGCTGGCGGTGCCAGCGATCTGGGCGTTGTTGGAGCTCCAGCGCCGGCCGGACCTTCGCCGACTGGCGACATCCACAGGCTGGTGGTGGGGAGTGCCCGTGTGCGCGCTCGTGGTGCTCCCGTGGGTCGTTGCAGCGTGGCGAGCGACCGACGGCGCCTTCTTCGCCGAAGCGGTGGGGCGTCATGTCGTGGCCCGATCGCTGACGGCGCTGGAGAGCCATGGCGGCTTCCCGGGGTTCTATCCGGTGACGGCGGTGGCGGTCGCGTTTCCGCTCGCGGGGTTCGTCCTGGTGGCCGTGACCGAGCGTTGGCGGAGCCTGGTCCGATCTGCAGACGGACAGCTGCTGCTGGCCTGGTGGCTGGCGCCCCTGGTGGTGCTCGAGCTGCTCGGTACCAAGCTGGTCCACTACTGGATGCCGTCGTACCCCGCGGCGGCGTTGCTGGTGGCGGCATGGTGGGCCAGTGGCGAGCGTGATCCGTCTCGGCGATGGTGGGCCCTGGGCGTGTTCATCCTCGGGTCGGTGGTGCTGGCGGCGGTGCCGGTGGTGGTCGTGGTGCACCTCGATCTGCCGGAGCTTCTCGTGCCGGCGATCGTCGTCGCCGGACTGCTGTTGGTGGCGACTGCGGGTGCGTGGTGGAGCTGGGTCCGGCACGGGGTGCGCTCGGCGTTGCCGTGGACGGTGGGCGGGAGCGCGGCCTTTCTGCTGGCCGTGCTCGCCTGGTTTCTTCCGCTTCTGAGCCCGTACCTGCTGCCGGTCCGGGTCGCCGAGGCTGCGCTGAGTCTGCGCGTGGCCGATGAGCCGATCGTTGTCTATGAGATTCGGGACGACGAGCTGCTGTTCCAGCTGCCCGTCGACACCGAGGTGTGCCGGTCGGAGGCGTGCCTCAGGCAGCGGGTCGCTACCGGCGAGCGGTTCCTTGGCGTGGCGCGTACCGCAGATCTGCGTCCGCTCCGAGGTGGCGACGAGCCGATGGGGGTGGCGGAGGTTGCGGTCGTTCGCGGCGTCGAGCTCGGTCGCGGCCGTTGGAACGAGTCGGTGCTGTTCCGTCCTGTGTCCGCACCACTCCATTGAAGTGACGCATGCCAGGTACCGGCACGTTGGCGGCTCACGGAGCCGTATCTTCGAAAATTCGAAGCATCCGCCGGGTTCCGGCCGCCGGGCTCGGGACCGGGTCCAGGGCCGGGACCGGAGCCGGGCTGTGGCGTCGTTGCTCCTGCGAGTGAGATTGGGTGGAGGAGCGAACCGCCAACGTCGAGCGCCGTACAGCTGCGCGGCTGCGGGATCGGCACCACCGCAGCATCACTTGGGTTGCGGCCCGCGGCCGTGTGAGAAGCTGACAGTTGTGGTCGGCACAGTCCGGGGTAGGATGGTGAGAGGTGGTCCCGCGCGTTGCACGAAGCGGGGGGTCACTCCCCCGACTCAGGAGGCTCTGTGGCGCTGTACGATCTGACCGAGTTCTTCCGCCTCTCCGCAGCGCTGAACTACCAGCTCAGCGCGTCGTCCACCGAGCTGGGGCGGGAGAGCATCCTGACGACGGTGCTCGGGGATCGAGCTGTGACCGCGGAGGAGCGGGCTCTTCTCGCCGATGTGGTTGATTACCTGGTGGAGGCCTACGGCGAGAAGAGCCGGAAGACGGGACCGCTGGCTGTGCTGCATCCACTGCGGGCCACGGCGCTGCTGGCGCGCGCTGCCGGACCGGTGACCTTTCTCGATCTTCTCGCCGAGCTCTTGCACGACAAGCTCGAGGACCTGCCGTCCGATCAGCGGCCCCTCGAGGATCGTTTTCAGAGCCTGATCAAGCGCGTCGACCCGAAGAGCGAGTGGTTCTTGATGGAGCGGATCGATACCCTCACTCGGCAGCCCGGCGACACCTACTACCGGTACATCGGCCGTCTGCTGCAACGTGCCGAGAGGACCCCAGAGCTGGTGCGCGTCAAGCTGGCGGATCGGCTCGACAACACCCTCGACATGCGGATCGACTTCCGGGACCCACTGGAGGACACCGACGTGTTCGTCGATCTCTTCCAGCTTCTCTTCTCGTCGCGGCGTCCGGAGTTTGCGACCGGGATGCCGCATCCGCCGACGCCACCGCTGCACGGGGCACGACGGCTCTATGAGCTGTTCAAGAACGTGGTGGCGCTGTCTCTGGCGCGGCTGGCGCCGGTCGCCGAGCAGGACTCCACGGCACGGTTCCTGTTCGATGCGATTGCCGTGGCCGGGATGCGGGAGGCGGAGCGGATTCTGCTGCACGTGTTCTCCTACCACTACCAGGATCCTCAGGCGCAGCGGGCGCTGCTCATGGAGACGATGGAGTACTGTCACGCCGGTGGCATCGAGCAGGTGACCCGCGTGACGGGGAACAGCCGCCTGGACGGGTTGTTCTTGGAACGGTTTGACGCTCCGACACCGGCAGAGCGTGCTGCCAAGCTGCAGTCGTTGTATGAGGACAAGGAGCTGATGTGCGCCGCCGCGGTGGCGTTCATCGTGATCTTCCTCAACTTCACCACGGATCCCAGCTACACCGTGCGCGGAGTGACGACCGAAGGGTTGGGACCGCCGGACGCGTGAGACCCGTCGAGACCTCGACGGTGGCAGGACCAGCCGGTAGAATCGCCTCGAAACGGGGGAGACATGCACGAGCACGATGCGGTTGCGGTGGTCGATTTTGGCGGACAGTACGCACATCTGATCGCCACCAAGGTTCGGCGGCTCGGGGTCCGCGCCGAGATCCGGCAGCCCGAGGATCCGATCGAGGCGTTCGCGCCGTACAAGGGGATCATCATCTCCGGCAGCCCGAGCCTCGCATCCCGCGGAGAGGACGCCGACTACACCCGCGCGATCTACGACCTCCAGGTGCCGATCGCCGGCTTCTGCTTCGGCCATCAGGAGATCGCCAAGCAGTATGGCGGCTCGGTGATCCACGGTGGTCGTGAGTGGGGACGGACCCGCCTCCAGGTGGTCACCGACCACCCGTTGTTTCACGACCAGCCGCGTGAGCAGCAGGTGTGGATGAGTCACTTCGACTCGGTGGCCTCCATCGGACCGGACTTTCAGGAGCTGGCCCTCAGCCTGACCGCGGATGGTCATCCGGAGCACCGGTTCGCTGCGATCGGCTCCGACCGTCTGCGCCGGTACGGGTTCCAGTTCCACCCGGAGGTGGACGACACGGTGCACGGCGAGTCGATGATCGCCAGCTTCGTGCTGAACATCTGTGGTTGCGAGCGGACCTGGACCATGGACCGGTACCTCGAGGAGCAGCTGGAGGCGATTGCCGAGCAGGTGGGTGACCGCTCGGTCTTCCTGCTGGTGTCCGGTGGCGTCGACTCGACAGTGGCCGCGGCGTTGCTCGGCCGAGCCCTCGGCCCCGAGCGCTTGCGGCTGCTGCACATCGACAACGGCCTGATGCGTCTCGACGAGAGCCAGCGCGTGCTGGCGACCTTGGGCGAGCTCGGCCTCGATACGAACCTGAGCTTCGTGGATGCCTCCGACGAGTTTCTTGCGGCCCTCGATGGTCTGGTCGAGCCCGAAGCGAAGCGACGCGCCATCGGCGACGCGTTCATCAGGGTGTTCGAGCGGGAGGCCGAGCGGCTGGGCCTTCGCGACCATCTGCTCGGCCAGGGGACGATCTATCCGGATACCATCGAGACCGGTGGCACCCGGCGGGCGGACACCATCAAGACCCACCACAACCGGGTGCCGGTGATCGAGGAGATGCTCCGCCAGGGACGCGTCATCGAGCCACTGGCCGACCTGTACAAGGTGGAGGTGCGCGAGCTCGGTGAGCGGCTCGGAGTGCCGCACGAGGTCGTCTGGCGCCACCCGTTCCCCGGTCCCGGCTTGGGCGTGCGACTGCTCTGCTCGGCCGGTGCGTCGGACCCGGTCGACGAGCTGGACGCCGCAGCCGCGAGGGTGGCGGCAGGTTATGGTCTCGAGACTACCGTGCTGCCCGTGCGCTCGGTGGGTGTGAAGGCGGATCTGCGCTGCTACGAGCACCCGGTCATGCTCACCGGAGCTGCGCCGTGGGAGCGGATCTCCGAGGCAGCCTCGGCGCTCCTCGGCGAGGTGGACGGGATCAACCGGGTGGTGTGGAACCTCGAGCCGTTGGCGCCCAAAGCAGCGGCTCCGGTCGCCGCCGCCACCACCCGGGAGCGGCTGGAGATCCTCCGCCGTGCCGACCACGCCGTGATGACCGGGCTGCGCCGGCACGGGTTGTACGAGCTGGTGTGGCAGTGTCCCACCGTGCTGGTTCCGCTCGACCTGGACGGTCGGGGACGCGAGCTGATCGTGATCCGGCCCGTGCAGTCCAAGCGTGCGATGACAGCGACGGCCGTGGAGCTGCCGTCGGCGCTGATCGAGGAGCTGCGTGACGAGCTCGGGAGCCTGGACGGAGTCAGCGGCATCGCACTCGACCTGACGTCGAAGCCGCCGGGCACCATCGAGTGGGAGTAGCCCCGATCGGCATGACCGCAGATCCGAGCTACCATGGCCCCATGGAGATGACCCACACCGATGTCCTCGACCTGGAGCGGGCGGTGGCCTTGCTGGAGTCGCCGAGCTTCATCGCGCGCCTCGCGGATGCCGTCGGGGCGCCGATCGAGATGGTGTTCGACCGGTTGCCGTCGGGAGCGTCGCACAAGCTCAGCACGGCCGTTCAGACCTCGCTGCGCACTGCGTTGCGCGTGGCGCTGAAGACGCTACCGGAGCAGGGACCCCGGCGGCGCAGCTGGGGGTGGGCGCACTCGCTGGCCGTTGGCGCGACAGGCGCAGCGGGAGGAGCGTTCGGGCTGCCGGCGCTGGCAGTGGAGCTGCCGGTAACCACGACCGTCATTCTCCGCTCGGTGGCGGACATCGCACGCTCGGAGGGCGAGAACCTCGAGTCGATCGGTGGTCAGCTCGCCTGCTTGGAGGTGTTCGCCCTCGGCGGACGCACGTCCACTGACGATGCCGTGGACAGCGCCTACTTCGCGGTCCGTGCAGCGCTCGCCCGCGCGGTGACCGATGCAGCGCGGTACGTGGCGCAACGGGCCACGGTGGAGGAGAGCGCTCCGGTGCTGGTGCGGCTGCTGGCGCAGATCGCGTCACGGTTCAACACCGTGGTGGCCGAGAAGATCATGGCCCAGGGCGTACCGCTGCTCGGCGCCCTCGGCGGAGCCACCATCAACATCATGTTCATCGACCACTTCCAGGACATGGCCCGCGGCCACTTCATCGTCCGCCGGCTGGAGCGGACGTACGGCGCCGAGGCAGTGCGCTCGGCGTATGCGGCGATCCGTCAGCGTGGCGCCGTGCCCGCTGCTGATGGAGGAGGCTCAGATTAGCGGCTCACGGAGCCGTATCTTCGAGAATTCGAAGCATGATCGCCGGGGACCGGATGGCCGGGTGCCGGCTGTCGGGGCCGGGACCGGGGCCAGGACCGGGGCCAGGACCGGAGCCGGGCTGTGGCGTCGTTGCTCCTGCGAGTGAGACTGGTTTGGTGGGGGAGCGAATACCCAACGACTAATACCTCACAGCTACGCGGGCGCGGAACCGGGCCCAGGCCGCGGTTTCGCGGGGGCGCAGCGGACCCTGGAGCCTCGCAGCCCTGGCCATCGCGTCGACCGGACCCGCTTCGGTCTGATCGAACCGGATCGTAGAGCTCGCGCGAGCGTGCAGAGTCCTGGCGCTACTGGACCCACAGATTCACGAGCTCGAACCGCTCCACGTCCACCAGGCCACGGTCGGTCAGCTTCAGCGACGGGATCACCTCGAGCGCGAGAAACGACAGGCTCATGAACGGATCCGGCCCGGTCGCTCCCAGCTGCCGGGCCGCCGCGACGAGCGCATCGAGCTGTGACCGTGTAGCCTCCAGCGATTGGTCGCTCATCAGCCCGGCGATCGGTAGCGGCATCGACGCGAGGACCTCCTCGCCGCGGCACGCCGCGAGACCACCGCCGTTGTTGATTACTGTCACGATTGCGGCCCGAAGACTGGCGTCGTCCATCGACGCCACGATCAGGTTGTGATGATCGTGCGCCACTGTTGAGGCGATCGCCCCACGCTGCAGCCCGAGCCCCTGCACGAACCCGTGCCCGATGGCACCGCTGCCATGGTGACGCTCCACAACCACCAGGTGCGCGAGATCGCGGTGTGCGTCGGCCACGACGCGACCGTTGTGGATGGTGGGCCGAGTCGTCCGATGCTCCGTGACGATCTGCCCTGGTACGAGACCGATTACACGGATGGTATCGCCGCGAGCCGGCACAGTGAGATCGAGCTGGTCCAACGGGATCCGTACGGAGCTCGAGGGCCAGGCGGTCTCCGCTGAGCTGGCTTCGCTCCATGAGGTGGTCAGCGCTCCGTCGCGTACGATCCAGCGGCCGCCGGCCACTACGTGGCGCGGCTGACACGTTCTCACGTCATCGACGACCACCAGGTCCGCTCGGCGCCCCGGCGCGATCGCGCCCCGGTCCCCGAGACCGAACGTCTCGGCCCCGTTGAGGGTCGCCAGCTGGACGGCTGTCACCGGGTCGAGACCGAGAGCGATGGCGGTCCGGACCATGTGGTCGATCGAGCCCTCATCCAGGAGATCGTGCGGGTGGCGATCGTCGGTGCAGAACGCACACCGCCGGGAGGTGGCCGGCGTGACGACCTCGAGGAGCGCTCGGAGGTTCTTGGCGCCGGTGCCCTCGCGGATCAGTACCCGCAGCCCGCGGGCGAGCTTCTCACGCGCCTCCTCGGCAGTAATGCACTCGTGGTCGGTGCTGATGCCGGCTGCGACGTAGGCGTTGAGCCACGGTCCGGACACCCCTGGCGCATGGCCGTCCATCGGTCGATCGGCAAACCTGTCTAGCTTGGCCAGAACCTCAGGGTCGCCGAGCACCGTGCCTGGCACGTTCATCACCTCGGCGAGACCGAGGATCCGCGGATGGTCCAGGAGAGCGCCGAGCGGGGCGGCGCCGAGCGACGCACCGGCGGTTGCCAGGTGTGTGGCCGGGACGCACGACGGCGCATTGAAGAAGATGGTGATCGGGAGCCCTTCGCTCGCCTGGAGCATGCTGTACACGCCCGCCAGCCCGGATACGTTGGCGATCTCGTGCGGATCGCACACGACAGTGGTCACGCCGCGAACGGCCACGGCGCGAGCGAACTGCTGCGGCGACACCATGCTCGACTCGATGTGGACGTGGGTGTCGATCAGGCCGGGGATCACGGTGTGTCCATCCGCGCGGATCTCGTCGCCTGCCAGAGAAACCTCGCCGATCGCCGCAATGGTCTCCCCGGCGACGGCGATGTCCCCGCGTTCGATGGTGCCGGTGAACACGTTGACGAGGCGGGCGCCCCGCACCACCAGATCGGCCGGAATGTCACCGCGGGCCACGCCGAGAAGATGCTGTCGGTCCATGGCTCCAGTGTACTCGGCGCGCTCAGTGGAAGTGTCCCGGGACCCCGTTTCTCCTCGGGTTCGCGGTCGGCGATTCGACGTGTATCAACGACTGTTGCAATCAGGAATCGCTCGTCTCAAGGTGCTCCATTATGGTCGCTGGAACAGTTGCGCAAATGTTCCTTAAACAGTTGATGGACAATGGTTTACGGTGTACACTCCGGTTCGCGGGTGGCAGTCGTGCCACCGCCAGGGGGTGAGCATGAAGGTATGTGTGACAGCGACGGATGGTGGTCTGGATGCACCGTTGGACGGACGGTTCGGCCGGGCGCCGTACTTTGTGTTCGTCGATACCGAGACGATGGAGTCGTCGTCTGAGCGCAATGAGGCGGTAGTCGAGGCACACGGGGCCGGCATCAGCGCGGCCTCGAACGTGGTGGCTGCCGGAGTGCAGGCGATCTTGACCGGTGCGTGCGGTCCCAAGGCGTTCCAGGTGATCGCCGCCGCAGGCGTCAATGTGTATGCCGTGGGCTCGAACTCGACCACCGTGCGCGACGCGGTGACTGCGTTTAACGCCAACCAGCTCGAGCCGATCGCGGCGCCCAACGGCGGGAGGGGCAGGCGAGGCGGCTGGTGAGAGTCGCAGTCGCGAGCGGCAAGGGCGGCACGGGCAAGACGTCGCTTGCCGTGTCGTGCGCCCTGGCGTGGAAGGACGCTGCCCTGGTGGACTGCGACGTGGAGGGGCCGAACACACACGTGCTACTGGCCCCGGAGATCGAGTCCACCGAGGCGGTCACCGTGCAGGTGCCGAAGGTCAACGGCGAGCGGTGTCAGCTGTCGGGAACCTGTGCGGCGACGTGCCGGTTCAATGCGCTGGCAGTCGCCGGTGGGCAGTGGCTGGTGTTTCCGGAGCTGTGTCACGCCTGCGGGGCGTGCGTGCTGGCGTGCCCTCATGATGCACTGGATGAGGTGCCGCGCCAGGTCGGGGAGCTGAAGCTGGGCCGCTCGAACGGGTTTCCGTTCCTGCAGGGCGTGCTGCGCGAAGGCGAGGCACAGCCGGTGCCGGTGATCCGCGCTGCGCTCTCGCGTCTGCCCGACACTCGGGACGTGATCATCGATGCCTCTCCGGGGACGGCGTGCCCGATGGTGGCGGTCGTCGAGGCGTGCGATGTGGTCCTGCTGGTGACCGAGCCCACACCTTTCGGTCGGCACGATCTTGCCGACGCCCTCGAAGCGGTGGCTTCGATCGGCCGTCCCGCCGGGGTGGTGATCAACCGTGCCGACTGGGGCGACTCCGGGGTGCGCGAGCTGTGCCGCGAGCGCGGCGTGCCGGTGCTGCTGGAGATTCCCCACCTCCGCTCGGTGGCGGAAGCGTACGCGCGTGCCGTGCCGCTGGTGACGGCGGCTCCGCAGATCGCCCCGGAGCTGGCAGCGTTGCGGGAGCAGCTGCGAGCCCTGGCGCCGGAAGGAGGGTAGGATGCGGACGATCGTCGTGCTCTCCGGAAAGGGCGGAACTGGGAAGACGTCGGTGACGGCGGGTTTGGCTGCGTTTTTGGCCAGGGCTGGGGTCCGGATGGTGCTGGCGGACGCTGATGTGGACGCCTCCAACTTGCCGCTGCTGCTGACGCCGGAGGCGTCCACCGCGCATCCGTTCTCGGCTGGCGAGCTGGCTGTGATCGATAGGGATGCCTGCTCGGCATGCGGGGCATGCTTCGATCATTGCCGCTTCGAGGCGCTGACCGCGGGCCCGGACGGTGTCCCCCAGGTACGTCCGTACGCGTGCGAAGGGTGCGGCGCCTGCGCGGTGGTCTGCCCGGAGGCTGCGATCGAGCTGATGAGCCGACCGGTCGGCAGCTGGCTCGAGGGAAGATGTCGCCTCGGGCCAATGGTGTGGGCGCGCCTCGAGCCCGGAGGCGAGAGCAGCGGCAAGCTGGTCCACCAGGTTCGCCAGCGCGCGGGCGAGCGTGCGGGCGAGGTGGGCGCGGACCTGGTGCTGGTGGATGGTCCGCCGGGGATTGCCTGCCCGGCGATCTCTGCCCTCACCGGCGTCGATCTGGTGCTGACGGTGACCGAGCCGTCCCCGAGCGCGGTGTCCGACCTCGAGCGTCTGCTGCGAACTGTGGAGCACTTTCAGCTGCCGGCGGCCGCCGTCATCAACAAGAGCGATCTCAACCCCGAGCTGACCGCCCGGCTGGAGCGCGAGCTGTCGGCCCGCCGGGTGCCGGTGCTGGCCAAGCTGCCCTACTCGGAGGAGGTGCCACGGCTCCAGCGGGACTGTCGGACGCTTGCCGACGGCAACGGGGACGTGGCGGCTCGGCTGGAGGCGTGTGCCCAGCGACTTGCTGGGTGGGTGCGCGGCCAATCGCTGGATACCTGGAGCGAGCTTTCGGTGCTGTGAGCAGTGGTGTGAACGATTCGGCTCGACCGTGCGTCGGGCTTCCGAGAAAGGGGAACGAGTCATGCGGTTTGCAATTCCTGTGGAGAACGGTCAGCTCTGCCAGCACTTCGGCCGTTGCCAGGAGCTGGCCATGGTCGATGTGGACCCTGCCAAGCGTGAGGTCGTTGGTGAGACGTCCGTGACACCGCCGCCCCACGGTCCTGGCGTGCTGCCCGGCTGGGTGGCGGAGCAGGGTGTCGATGCGGTGATCGTCGGTGGTATGGGGGGGCGAGCGCGGCAGATGTTCGCGGCCCACGGTGTGGATGTGATCGCGGGGGCCCTCGGTGGGACGCCGGCGGAGCTGGTGCTGCAGTTTCTCGGCGGGAGCTTGAGGACCGACGACCAGGAGTGCGACCACTCCAGCGGCGACTGCGGCCACGACCATGGTCATGGCCACGGCCACCGGCACCACGCCTGACGTCCCCCGAACCCACCCATCCCTGAGCCTGCGAGACGCAGGCTTCCACAGTTGAAGAGCGTCGCGATCCGGTTGTGGCGGCCCGCGTCTCGCGGGCCGGGCGGGTGGGCGATGGGTTGCCCCGCCCGAGGGCGGATGGAGCTGTCCCAATCATCGAGGGCTACCGCCGGCGGGGATGAACCCCACCGCTGCGTCAAGATGTGCGCAATCGTTTGCAGGCGTGGGGTTGAGCCCGGCGCACGTGCGCCATGCTGAGATGCAGAACCCCGCTGAGAGACGCGCTTCCTCGCGTGCTCCGGTTCCTGCGAAAAGCTCGTCCCGTCGGCAGGATGGAGCCTGCAGCGAGG
>CAZEJK010000117.1:0-16026 GCA_964512045.1 uncultured Thermoanaerobaculia bacterium | reverse complement strand
ATGCCAACGTCGCCCAGCCCCAGCTGGAGCTTCTGGATCACGGACACGATCGCCTGGCCACCCGACGCGCATGCGATCTCGACCGCTTCGATCGGCTTGGCGCCGAGCCCGGGAACCATCGCCATCAGGCCTGCGAGCAGCCCCTGCTCGTTGAGTGAGAAGTTGCACGTGGCACCGATCGATCCCACATCCATTGCCGCCGGATCCGCATTGATCTCGGCACAGGTCTCGTTCACCGCGTTGGCGACGATCTCGGGCAGCGACATGTCGAACAGCTTCCCGAACTTGGACTGATGGTACGCCGCGATGTACACCTTCTTCGCCATGGCTCCTCCTTCATGAATCGGACCCACAACCGTCTGGCACGCCGGCCAAAGCTCCGGTTCTGGATCGCTGGCGCCTAGACTACACCAACCCGATTCCGCGGGCCAGAGGCGGGCAATCGCGAGACGCTTCGACGAGAAGGCGCCGCCCAGCTCCTGCAACGGAGCGACTCCGACTGGAGACTGTCCCTGTTTTCGTGGCAGCTACGGCGCAACACCACCGAGTCTAGGCCGTCGCCTCGGCAGAGGCGCGCTGGGCCTCGACCTCGCGGTGTACCTCCTCCATATCGAGGTCGGCCACCTTGCCGAGGAGCTCGTCGAGCATCTCTGCTGTCAACATGCCCGGCTGAGCAAAGACCAGCACGTTCTCGCGAAACACCATCACGGTGGGAATCGAACGGATCTGTAACGCTGCCCCCAGCTCCTGCTCGTCTTCGGTGTTACAGGTTGCGAAGGTAACGTCCGGATGCCTCTCGGCAGCCTCGGCGAAGACCGGCTTGAACGCCTGACACGGGGCACACCACGGTGCCCAGAAGTCAACGATGACAGTGTCGTTGGCGGTGATCGTGTCCTCGAAGTTGCTCATGGTCACTTCGTGCATCTCTACCTCCTCGCGTGAGACGACGTCCACGTTGCCTCACCTTATAAATAACTATATTGGAATATTAGGAATTCCACAAGCCCAAACAGCTCGTCAGCTATCGTTCCCGCTCTCCGCGGCACAGGTCTCCGTCTCCCGACTCGGTTCGCACAACCTCCTCTTCTGGTCCTGCACTTATGTACAATGCGGCCGTCTGCATTCGCGATGGAGGTCTCTGATGTCCGAAACAAGCTGGGATCGGTTGGTTTGCGGAGGAACAGTGCTCACCATGGAGCCTGGAGCCGAACCGATCCCCAACGGTGCCGTTGCACTCGCCGGAGGCCGGATCGCGGCCGTCGGCACCTCCGCCGCTCTGTTGGAGAACGCTCCGACCATCGAGGTGATCGATGCCAGCAACTGCATCGTCCTGCCGGGCTTGGTGAACACCCACGCCCACCTCGGGATGACCCTCTTGCGCGGTCTCGCCGACGACCTGCCGCTGCAGCAGTGGCTGAACGATCATATCTGGCCGGCAGAGCGGGACCACATGAACCGCGACGCCGTGCGAATCGGAACACGCCTTGCTGCTGCGGAGCTGATCCGCGCCGGGGTGACCACCACCGCAGACATGTACTTCTTCGCGGACGAGGTGGGAAGCGTGCTCTCGCAGGCAGGCCTTCGCGGGGTGATCGGTGAGGGCCTGTTCGACTTCGCCTCGCCGCGCTGCCCTACGCCAGACGAGATGATCGCCTGTCAGCGCGAGCTCATCGAGGCGTTTCATGATGATCCGCTGATCACAGCCATGGTGGCGCCGCACGCCCCGTACACCGTCTCAGCACCGTTGTTGGCACGGGAGGCTGAGATGGCAGAGGAGTACGGAGTCCAGCTCCATATCCACCTCTCGGAGACACGCTGGGAGGTCGAGAAGCTGATCGAAGAGAAGGGGCGCACTCCGGTTGCCTACCTCGCCGATCTCGGTGTTCTCAGTGAGCGAACAGTCGCCGCCCACTGTGTCCACGTATCCCCCGATGACGTCGATCTCCTCGCGGAGTTCGAGGTGTCCGTTTCACACAACCCGGTCTCGAACCTGAAGCTGGCCTCCGGGATCGCACCCGTTCCGGCGATGCTCGCGGCGGGCGTCCGGGTCGCCCTGGGCACCGATGGCGCCGCCTCGAACAACAGCCTCGATCTCCTGCGAGATGGTCAGCTTGCAGCGCTCCTCCACAAGGCTGCGACGAGTGATCCGACGGCCCTGCCGGCACGAATCGTCCTCGAGATGCTCACCATCCGCGGCGCGGAAGCGCTCGGAGTCGCAGACCGAGTCGGTACGCTGAGCCCGGGCAAAGACGCAGACCTGATCTGTGTGCGGACTGACAGCGCCCGCGCCACCCCTCTCCACGATCCCTACTCCCACATGATGTACGCCGCGCGTGCCGAGGATGTTCGCCATACGCTCGTACGTGGTCAGATACTCCTGAAGGACGGCATCCATCTGACCCTGGATCTCGACGAGGCGCGAGCCCACGCCACTGAGCTCGCCGCAACGATCCGCTCTGCAACTGAACGGAGGTCACCATGACGCCGCACTCGATCTTGGTCCCGACTGACTTTTCGGACACCGCGGCGAACGCCTACGGATTCGCGGTCGAGCTCGCCCGGCGCTTCTCTGCCGAGCTGCACCTGCTCCATGTCCGGATGCTCCTGGCGGATCCACATCTCGATGCAGAGCAGCATGCGGCACTCGAGCAGCTCCTCAGTGACACTGATCGCACGGCACGGCTGGCTTTGGATGGTCACGGCGCCGAGGACCGCCTCGCACCCGCCATGCACTACCATCTGCTGCGGGGTCTCAGCGCTGCAGAGACGATCGTCGAGTGTTGCCGAGACTTCGGCGCCGATTTGATCGTCATGGGGACCCACGGCCGTCGAGGCCTCAAGCATCTCCTGCTCGGCTCCGTAGCTGGCGAGGTCGTCCGCACCGCGCCAGTCCCCGTCCTCACCGTCCGCACGGATCATCCCGACCGCACGACCGTGCTCCGCCGGGTCCTCGTGCCGCACGACTTCTCGGCCCTCTCCGAGCGAGCGGTGGCTCTGGCCGCCGAGTGGGCCGCACGCCTCGGTCTCACCCCGGTTCTCCTCCACGTCGTCGAGCCGATCGTCTTCCCGGAGTTCTACGCGTTGAGTGCACTTCCCCAGAACCACCTCGACGCCCTCACCGAGCGGGCGGAGCAGGCACTCGAAGAGACTGCGCAGCGGTTCTTTGTCGGGCTGCATCCCGAGACCCGGGTGATCACGGGCCGCCCGGCGGAGGGGATCGTCGCCACGGCCAACCACGCCAACTGTGACCTGATCGTCACTTCCACCCAGGGTCTCGGCGCCATTCAGCATGCGCTCGTCGGCTCTGTCGCCGAAGCGGTGGTCCGCACCGCAGATGTGCCAGTCGTGACGGTACGTCACAGCGACTGACGCATCGCCGGCCTCCAGATAGCCGGGGTCCGGCTCGCGTGCCCGAGACCGGATGGGACTGCCCAAGAGCACCAACGCTACGGCGATGTCTGAGTGTCATCTCGAGAAGCCGCCTCAGCTTCAGATTCGGTCCCTGTGCCGTTGCAGACCACCACCCCGTTGAACCGGTTCATCGCCACCGTCAGTCCGTCGTTGATAGCGGCCTCGACTGCGTCTGCGGCCGAGCTGACGACGGACAGCACGCGCTCCGCCACCTCTGCAGAGAATGGGCTCAGCACGTAGTCGGCGAGATCAGCCGACGGCATGGGCGGCTCCGCCACACCGACTCTCAGGCGGGGCAGCTCAGGACCGAGCCTGTCCACAATATCGCGCATCCCGTTATGCGTGCCGGCGCCTCCACTCCGCCGCAGGCGGAGCCGACCCAGCTCCAGGTCCACGTCGTCGTAGACCACGAGCACGGCTTCCGTCGGAACGTCCAGCAGATCGACGAGCCACTCGACGGCCCGTCCCGATCGGTTCATGAACGTCTGCGGCTGGGCGAGGACAACACTGAGATCGAGGCGCTGTGCGATCAGCAGCTCGCCGTGGCGGTCCCACTGGAGGGAGCACCGCGCCGCGAGCTCCTGAACAACTCGGAAGCCGATATTGTGGCGGGTCTCGGCGTACCGGATACCGGGGTTGCCGAGACCCACGACTGCGCGAATCGAGCACATCAGGCGAGTGTCTCACCCACGAGGAGCGGAGAACCGTTACCCCTCGCTACCCTCTTCTTCTTCGCCACGTCCCTTGCGGATCAGCTCGGGCTCGCTCTCCTCGTCCGTGATCAGCTCGGCAGCTTCTTCCTCTTCCTCTTCATCGGCGGCAACGGCACGCGGGGCGACCACCGAAACGATCACGCGCTCTGGATCGTCCAGTGCTTTGCCGCTCTTCGGAAGCTGCTCGAGGACGTCCTGTACTACCACATTCTGCTCCACCTCGAGGTTCGAGATATCCACCACGATCTTCTCGAACATCTCGCTCGGGAGAACCTCGATCTCCAGCTCCCGAGTCTGGAAGTCCAGAAGCCCTCCGTGCCGGACCCCGACCGAGTCGCCCACGAGCTCCACCGGCACATTCACGCGCACGACGTGGCCCTTGGTGATGCGAATGAAGTCCACATGGAGATAGGCGCGGCTGATCGGGTCCACCTGCATCTCGTGGATCATCGCCAGTCGCTCCTGCTTGGTGCCCTTCAGCTTCAGCAGAAAGATCGTGTTCTCTCCGTACTCCTGCTTGAGCAGCTCACTGAAGTCCTTCTCCGTGACCGAGATATTCAGCGGATCGAGCCCTCCGCCGTACACCACGGCCGGCACGCGACCCTCCGCACGCATCTGACGTGACACGCCGGACCCGTGCACCTCTCGCCGCTCAACCTCGAGCACGAACCCGTCACTCTTGTCGCTCTTTGCCATTGGTTCTTCTCTCCCTTCTCTACACGAACAGGCTGGATACAGAGGCCCCTTCGTGGATACGTCGGATGGCTTCGCCGAGCAGGGTCGCGAGCGAGAGCTGAACGACCTTCGGGCACCGAGCGGCCTCCTCATGCAGTGGCAGTGAGTCGGTCACGATCACCTGCTCGATCTGACTGGACGTGATGGTGTCCACCGCCGGACCGGAAAGCACCGGGTGGACACCGCACGAGTACACCGCCCGGGCGCCGTGCCGCTTGAGCGCCTCGGCCGTTTTGCACAGCGTTCCCGCCGTATCGATGATGTCATCGACGATCACGCAGCAGCGGTCGTCGACGTCACCGATGATGTTGACGACCTCGGCCTTGTTCGCCTCCGGTCGGCGTTTGTCGACGATCGCCAGCTCGGCATCGAGCCGCTTCCCGAACGCCCTCGCGCGCTCAACTCCCCCAGCATCCGGGGACACCAGTGTCAGGTTGTCGAGCTGCTTCGAACGGATGGCCTCGATCAGAACGGGCGCCGCGTACAGATGGTCCACGGGGATATCAAAGAAACCCTGCAGCTGCGCGGCATGAAGGTCGATTGTCAGCAGACGGTTGGCGCCCGCTGTACAGATCAGGTTCGCCACCAGCTTCGCCGTGATCGGCACCCGAGGCTTGTCCTTGCGATCCTGTCGCGCATAGCCGAAGTACGGCATCACCGCAGTGACGCGAGACGGCGACGCTCTGCGGAACGCGTCGAGCATGATGAGCAGCTCCATCAGCGACTCGTTCGCCGGACGTCCCGTCGGCTGCACGATGAAGACGTCTGCCGATCGGATGTTCTCCTGAATCTGGCAGTAGATTTCACCGTCCTGGAAGGTCCCCAGCCGCACCCGACCTGGTCGGATCTGCAGATAGTCGCAGATCCTCTCAGCGAGGGCCGGATGAGCACTGCCCGAAAACACGAGAAGAGGTCGTTCGTAGCGCATGGTCTGGGCCTAACTGGCTGGGGCGGCAGGATTCGAACCTGCGCATGCCGATTCCAAAGACCGGTGCCTTACCGCTTGGCGACGCCCCAACGCCGCGGAAGTATACCCGAACTTCTCAACGTGTGAAGGCGAAGCACAACGAAGACCGCGAGCCGGTCGTAGACCTCCCACGTCCGCCCGGGGCCATCCGTCGACCCACCCTACTCTGTCGTATACGGCGAGCCGCAGCTCACGATCGCGATTCGGTATCTTCCTCTGCGTCGGGAGGCTCGAGTCCGGAGGTCCAGTAGTCCTCGGCGAACAGACGGTTCGTCAGCTTCGCCATTGGCGACGCGTTCTTGCTCTTGCCCTTCTTTCCTTTGCCACCGGCCCCTTGGGCCTCCGTCACGATCAGGTTCGCAATCGACTGCTCGAACTCCTCGAGCACTTTCTGCTCCACGAGCTTCCGGGTCTCACTGTTGAGGGGATGAGCGATATCACGGAACTGTCCGTTGCGGCTCTTGCGCGCCGGCATGGTCACGTAGTACTGGCTCTCGCGGCCTTCCACAACCCGGATGTCGTTGATGATGAAGCAGTCGTCGATCACGATGCTCGCGTACGCACGAACCTTCCCGCCTTTGCTGGGGCTGATGCGCACCTCGGTGATCTCCATCGATCGACTCCTTTGCTACTGCGTGCACGGAAATCGTTGCGACCCGCTCAGGCTCCTTTCGCCCGCCGGGTCACCGCCCGCACACCGCCAGCGTATCCGAACTGAGACAGCGGAGCAACCACTGGGCCGTACGGAAGTCGTTACGGACGAGGACCTCAGCGATGCCTTCACTGCCACTGATGCGAGGTCGCTACGCCTGCCGGCGAGGTGGGAAGCTCGAGCGCGGTGGGCCACCCATGCTGGAACCGACCCACGTGCGTCCCTGCGGCTTTCGCTGCGATGCTCTCAGCGGCGCATCGCGCTTCCTCCGGCGAGCTGTACACGCCGAACGATGCTGCACCAGAACCCGTCACCGCCGCCAGCAGCGGACTGGTCTCGACGATCGCCTCCCGAACTGCACGAACCTGCGGTTTCATCGATTCGACCACCCCCTGCAGATCGTTGCGCATCCGCTCCCACTCGGGCCACGGGCACGACCGGCTCAGAGCACGGCTCAGCCACGAGCTCGGCTGACGCCACGCCTCCGGCACATCGACTCGTGCGTATACTGTGGCCGTGGACACGCTGCATTCCGGCCAGGCCACAACCACTCCGTAGTCCTCGAGCTCCGGAAGGCGGTACACCTCCTCCCCACGACCAACGCCCAAAGCCGTGCCGCCGGACAGGAAGAACGGCACATCCGAGCCGAGCGATGCGGCAATCTCGAACGTGACGTCTGGATCCGGCACGAGCTTCCAGAGCTGCGGCAGAGCCCGCAGAATCGCTGCGGCATCAGCCGACCCACCGCCCAGACCCGCGCCGACGGGCACGCGCTTGTGCAGCAGGATGTGGACACCACTGCGGATACCCAGCGAGCTCCGCATGATCTGAGCGGCCTGGAACACCAGGTTCGAGTCGCCGGTCGGCACGACTCCAGCAGGCTCAACCTCGAGCGAGACGTGGCCTGTATCGGTCGCTGTGACCTGGAGTGTGTCGTGCAGATCGATCGACTGGAGCACAGTCCGCAGCTCGTGGAAACCGTCCGGCCTGCGTCCGAGAACCTCGAGGTGGAGGTTCAGCTTGGCGTACGCCGCGGTGCGGATCGAAGCCGTCATCTGATCGCCGTCCGGCGTCCAGAAGCACGGTTGAAGCTGATGTCAGCGTGCCTCAGCAGAACGCTCCACCCATACGTTGAGAATCTGCACCGCCGTCTCGGCAGCTTGCACCATCCAGGACAGCGGTACCCACTCCTGAACCGAGTGGAAGTTCTGACCGCCCGCCCAGATGTTCGGTGTGAGAACCCCCATGAACGACAGCCGTGCGCCGTCTGTACCGCCCCGGATCGCGCGACGGATCGGAGTGATCTGCTGCCGCTCCACGGCTTCCAGTGCGTAGTCCAGCACCTTCGGGTCCTCGGCGATCTTGTACCGCATGTTCCGGTACGACTCGCTGATATCCACCGAGATCTCGGCCTTCGGGTAGAGCTTCTGAACCTCCGCGACGACCGCGTTGAGAGCCTCCTCCCGCTGGTGGAGCTCATCCTCGGTGAACGCCCGGACCAGGAACCGGATCGTCACCTTCGAGACGTTGCCCTCGAAGGTGAACGGATGCAGGTACGGCTCGCGATCGGACGTGGTCTCCGGCAAGAAGTCGGTCGGAACACGCTCGACGATGGCGGAAGCGGCCCTGACCGCGTTGACCAGCTTGCCCTTCGCGTAGCCGGGATGCACGTCATGCCCGGTGACGGTAACCGTCGCCGTATCGGCGCAGAACGTCTCGTCCTCGATCTCGCCCAGGTCCGCCCCGTCCAGGGTATACGCATACTTCGCAGCGAACTTCTCGACGTCGAAATGCTCTGTGCCCCGGCCGATCTCTTCATCAGTCGTAAATGCAATCTGAACAGGCCCATGGAGCACCTCGGGGTGCTGAGCGAGCCACGATACTACAGTCATGATCTCGGCCACACCCGCCTTGTCGTCGGCGCCGAGCAAGGTGGTACCATCCGAGGTGATCACGGTATCCCCGACGCACTTCTCGAGGTTGGGGTTGTCTGCAACGGTAATCCTCTTATCGGGCGCCCCCGGCAGATCCAGGTCCCCTCCAGCGTAGTCTCTGTGCAGCTGAGGTTTGACTCCCGCTCCCGGGGTCGCATGGTACGTATCCACGTGTGCGATCAGGCCAACAGCAGGAACCTTGCCGTGCGCGGGGTGATCCGCCGGCAAGTTGCTCGGCAGGGACGCGTACACGTAGCCCCACTCGTCCATCTCGGCGCTCTCGCAACCGAGCTCACGAAGCTCCTTCAGCAACATGCGAGCGAGGTCTTTCTGCTTCTCTGTAGATGGGCTCGAGGTGGAGCTCTCGTCGGCCTGCGTATCAATCTCCACATACCGGAGGAACCGGTCCAAAAGCTCCTTCTGATCGCTGTTCGAGAACTGAATGACGGTCATCGAAACCTCCTTGACGCGACAACAGGAGTGAGTCTAGCGCGGCCGCAGGCCGCAACCAACCCCGAGACCGCAGGCTCGAGCCTTCGCACAGCACACACGTTGACCTCTCGCACCTGAGACCGCTACGGTCACAGCACGGCACACGAACCTCCCGGAACGGGGGATTTCGGCGTATACTCTCGCCGATGGTCGCTGTCGTCACTGCACACCGGAACGAACAGCGCGCTCGTTCCGTTACCAGAAAAAACACGCTGCGCGGTGTCCGCGGTTTGACGCCCTGCAGCAGCATATGCGAACCTGAGCCGGCGCCGGGGTTCCGTGAATGCAGCTGACGAGCTCGACGCGGGACGTCCCACGCTGGCGAGAAGACAGAGGAACCTCGTCACAGAGGAGTTGCCATGCGTCAACCTGACGGAAGCTCGACATTCTTGACCACCACGGTGGACTCGATGCTCGCCTGGGTGCGGAAGAACAGCCTCTGGCCGCTACCCTTCGGCACAGCCTGCTGTGCGATCGAGTTCATGTCCGTCGTCTCATCGCACTATGATCTGTCGCGCTTCGGCGCCGAGGTGGTCCGTTTTTCACCGCGCCAGTCGGACCTGATGATTGTCGCAGGAACGATTGTCGACAAGATGGCGCCTGTCTGCAAGAGAATCTACGAGCAGATGGCCGAGCCCAAGTACGTCATCTCCATGGGAGCATGTGCGTGCACGGGCGGTTTCTACCGTGCCTACCATGTGGTTCAAGGCGTGGACGAGTTCATTCCGGTTGACGTGTACGTTCCGGGATGTCCGCCAACTCCCGAGGCGCTCATGCACGGGATCTTGAAGCTCCAAGAGATGATCCAGAACGGGGAGACCCAGTATGACCGAATCAAGTCCGAGAAGCGCGCTCAGTCCTGAGGCCCTCCGCAAGCACCTGTCCAAAGCGATTTCGCTGGAGGACGTGTCGGCAGCGAGCGATGGCCATCTGGAGATCCGTGTCGATCGCACGAGCTTGATTCCGACGCTTCGAGCGCTCAAAGACACGCCCGAGCTCGACTGCAATCTCCTACTCGACATCTGCGGCGTGGACTTCCCGGATCGCGACGAACGGTTCGACCTGGTGTACCACCTGGCCAGCCTCGATCACCTCCACCGCGTCCGCGTGAAGGTTGCGTTGGCAGAGGACGATCCCGCCGTGGAGTCTGCGTACGACCTCTGGAGAGCGGCAGACTGGTTCGAACGCGAAGCGTACGACATGTTCGGGATCCGCTTCGACGGCCACCCGAACCTGAAGCGGATTCTGTGTCACGAAGCGTTTCAGGGTCACGCCCTGCGCAAGGACTACGATCCCGCACAACGCTGGTTGCTTCCCGAGAACCAGGAGATGGTCCCGGACTGGGCCACACAGCCCGTGGACGACACCGATCAGTTCGAGACTCAGGTGCTCAACATCGGTCCGTCCCACCCCGCCACGCACGGTACCCTCCGTACCATCGTCCGCCTGGACGGTGAGGTGATCGACCGCGCCGAGTGCGACATAGGCTACCTCCACCGGTGTTTCGAGAAGATGTCGGAGACCCACCCGTGGCAACAGGTCATCCCCTACACGGACCGGTTGAACTACTGCTCGAGCATGATCAACGGTGTCGGCTACGCCCAGGCGGTGGAGTCAATGCTCGGCGTCGAGGTTCCAGAGCGGGCTCAGGTGATCCGCGTGATCCTGTCCGAGCTGTCGCGGGTCATGGATCATGCGGTTTGCCTCGGCGCAAACCTCGTGGACCTCGGAGCCCTGACGAACTTCTGGTACTTCTTCCAGATTCGGGAGGAGATCTACGGCCTGCTAGAGTCGTGTGCCGGCGGACGCTTGACCGTCTCGTACGTGCGCATCGGCGGTCTGGCCCACGACGTACCGCCCGACTTCGAAGAGCAGGTGCGCCGGCTGCTCGACATCATCCCCAAGTTCGTGGATGACGTCGACCGGCTGATCACCACCAACCGGATCTTCCGAGATCGGACCGAGGGCGTCGGCACAATCCCGGCGGAGCAGGCGATCCAGTGGGGGTGGACGGGTCCATGCTTGAGGGCTTCGGGAGTACCGTACGACGTCCGCAAGGCATACCCGTACGGCGGTTACGAGAACTACGATTTCGACGTGCCGATCGCCACGACCTGTGACTGCTACGCGCGCTACCTCGTGCGCATGGAAGAGATACGACAGAGCTTGAGAATCGTCGAGCAGGCGATCGACAACCTGCCTGACGGAGCGACCATTACCGACAACCACCACGTCGCTTTGCCACCGAAGCACAAGGTCTACACCGAGATGGAGTCGTTGATCTGGCACTTCAAGCTCGTGTTCGAAGGGATCAAGGTGCCGCCGGGCGACGGGTACTTCTTCACCGAGGGTGCCAACGGCGAGCTCGGCTACTACCTCGTCTCCGACGGCGGCGGCAAGCCGTACCGGATCAAGGTTCGCCCACCGTGCTTCGCGATCTTCCAGGCGTACCCCCACATGCTCGTGGGACACATGGTGCCCGATTCGATCGCGATTCTGGGTAGCCTCAACATCATCGCGGGAGAGCTCGATCGATGAAGAATACGCCTGTTGTGAATGTCGACCGGCCATCGATGCCGTTTCTGGAGCGGATCTATCTCGGACCGATCATTCAAGGTCTGGCCGTCACGATTCGTCACTTTTGGAGAAACATCCTCGGCCACCGCGACGTGGCGACGATCCAGTACCCGGAGGAGAAGCGGCAGTACTCGCACAGGATGCGAGGGCGGCACATCCTGACGACCAAGGAGGATGGTTCTCTCCGGTGCGTCGCATGCTATATGTGCGAGACTGCCTGCCCGGCAGACTGCATCACTATCGTCGCTGAGGAAGACCCCGAGGCTTCCGTCGAGTGGGAGAAGAAGCCGGCAGTCTATGAGATCGATCTTCTCCGTTGCGTGTTCTGCGGTTTCTGCGTGGACGCATGCCCGAAGGAAGCGATCATCATGAGCGACACACACGAGATGGCATTCGCCGACCGTGACAGTGCCATCGTGGGCATCGAGGAGCTCCGGCAGAAAGGACCTCTCGATCCCGAGGAGCTTGGCTACCGACCGTACTTCTGATTCCTTCGGCCGCGGATTTCCTCGGGTCTGAGGAGAGACCTACGCTACGCACTGCCCATTGCACCCCTCGGCTCAACATGAGGTCCAGGGTCCCGTCGTGTGCGCCGTGGGCGAAGTGGCTTGGCAGGCTTGAGGCAATGTTGCAGTCGCGTTCGCACGCCGGAGAACACTCGCGTTGCATGCCATCCGGCCCGTTGAATGTCCGAACAGACCGATTACGAACGGTGGTACCATGGTACGGAGCCCAATGGAGGTTTCGATGACGCCGAACGATCTCGCGTTGGCAAACAACCCACAGTACAGGGATCTCCAGCAGCAGCACCGAAGCTACGAGACACAGCTCGAGGAGCTGTACCGGAAGGCTTGGCTGACGCCTGCTGAAGAGATGGAAGCCAAGCAGATCAAGAAGCTCAAGCTCAGGGTCAAGGACGAGATGGAGCGACTCCGGCGCTCGATGGTCTCGTGAGTCCGGGACTTTCCGCTGGTCGTTCTCGAAACGTCGCAGGGCTTTCGCCACCCGGAACCGAGCCACCGACCACCGGGCAGACGTCGCTACTGCGATGAAGTCGCGGAGCTGGAGCCCGTCTGACGCGGTCAGTCGGCCCTGGAATCGGGAACGTATGTCCACACTCCACACGCGGAGCGCCGATGACAGCAGCGCACGTCTCGTGCTGGTCGAGCCTCGCGGGGCGCTTTGCGCAATTGGCGCCCTGCTGGCCGGTGTGACGTTGCAGATCTGTGGCGTCCACACTATCGGCTGGACTCTGGTCCTCCTCGGGGGAGGTCTGCTCCTCTACTTTCGTCAGCCGCCGCGTCCCTTCTCTGACGATCCGACGCTGGTTCTGTCCCCTGTGGATGGAGTGGTGGAATCGATCGGAACGGACAGCGGTCGTCCCGTGTGCACCCTACGCTGTCCTATAACGGCTCCGAGAACGATTCGCGCTCCGCTGCCGGTCGAGAGCGTTCGGCGCGTGGACAGTCGCACGGTGCGTCTCGAGGCCGAGTGTGGATCAGTCAGCCTGTGTTTGCCGTTTGGATGCTCGCGCTGGGTCTCCACCGCGACTTGGGTATCAGGAGGAGCTGCCCTCGGGTCGTTGCCGATCGGCCGTCGGGTGACTGTTCAACTACCGCCCGGCATCGAACCGCTCGTTCGGCCCGGGGACTCTGTTCGCGCTGCACGTACCGGATTGGCACGGTTTCCAGCTCGTGCAGAGCCGAGTGATTCCGGTAGCTGACGAGAGCCTGTTGAACTGATGCCTCGAAGGGAGCTCCGCATGTACTCAGTTGTACTTCTCGATCCCACCTCGCTCCACGGCCAGCACGTTCGGGAGATCTGGACCACCTATGCGCCCGCCGACATGCAGGTCGTGCTGCTCCATACCAGGGACTCCGAGGAGCATCAGATCACCGAGATCGACGATGCACCCGCCATGGTCCCCAGCCTCGAGAAGGTCGCAGACCTCTCCGGAGCACAGGCCGTCGTGATTACGACGGCTCCTGGCGATACGGCGCACCAGGTTCTCCGCGACTGGATTGCGAGCGAGGCCGACGCCGTTGTCATCGATCTGACGCAGGGGATTGCGGCAGTTCCGGGCGCCCGGATCATCGCAGGACAGCTTCCCTCGACCGGGACACTCAGATTCCAGCTCGCTCATCCGGCAGTGATTGCAGTCCACGAGCTGCTCGAACCATTGGCAGATCTCGGCCCAGAACGCATCTCGCTCACCGTTATCGAGCCCGTCTCGGTCTTCGGCGCCAGCGGAGTTGAGCAGCTCGCCGAACAGTCCGTTGGTCGTCTTCGCGGGGAAACCTCTCCGCGGGGCTTTGGTGGTACGGTACTCGCGTTCAATCACGTTGCAGTCGACGGCGGCCCGTTGACCCGAGATCTCGCAGCCGTACTTCCCGATCTGCAGAGCACCGCCAGTCGGTGCCTCTCCGGCTCGTTTCACGGCGTTGTCGCACACCTCACGGTGACGTCCGGTGAAGCGCTCTCTCCAGAGACCCTGACTCGCATATGGTCGGAGCATCCCGGCGTAGAGCTTTCAAACCCGTGCTCCCAGTTCGATGCCGTCGGGCAGGATCAGATCCGCGTCGGCCCGGCCACTCACTCTGAAGACGGCCTTTCGTTCGCGGTGACCTTCATGGTGGATGGTCTGATGGTCGGAGGCGCGAAGGCGGTCGTGACACTCCTCAAGGAAGCTGCAGCCCGCAGGGCGGACCGTTCCTGACGCGCCGAGGCGGCAGCTGGCGACTACGTGAACCGAAGCTATTTCTGCGCGAGCCCTTAGGTTGAAATCTTGACTGACTCGCATTCCGAGTTACGATGGGCGCGTCTGACGACGCAAGGAGGATCCGATCATGACGAGTCAACTCGAGACCCTCGAACCCCGAGCACTTTGGCAGCATTTCGATGCCATCCGATCCATTCCAAGGCCATCGAAGCACGAGGAGCGGATCGTCGCGCACATCCAAAGCTGGGCGGATGAACGTGGCCTCGATGTGAGCCGTGACGCTGTGGGCAACATGCTCGTTCGCGTACCTGCCAGCCCGGGTCTCGAGTCTGCTCCAGCCGTGCTTCTTCAGGGGCACCTGGATATGGTCTGCGAGAAGAACTCGGACGTCACGAAGGACTTCATGCACGATCCGATCGACGCCTACGTCGATGGCGACTGGGTGAAGGCTCGTGGCACCACTCTCGGCGCTGACAACGGAGTCGGAGTGGCGTCCGCGATGGCGATCGTGGACGATCCCGAGGTGCAGCACGGCCCACTCGAGCTTCTCTTCACTCTCGATGAAGAGACCGGCTTGACCGGTGCCGCCGAGCTGGATGCCTCGATGATCAACGCGCGAATCATGGTCAATACGGATACCGAGGAGGACGGCGCCATCTACATCGGTTGCGCCGGCGGCGCCGACTCGATATCCACATTTCCGCTGATGCAGCGGCGCGCGCTCATCGGGACGATACCGGTCTCCATTGCTGTCCGTGGGTTGCGTGGCGGACACTCGGGCCTCGACATCATCGAGAACCGTGGCAACGCCATCAAGCTGCTCGTTCGAACCTTGATGCGCGTGCTCCGCGCCTCTGTTGAGCTCGACCTTGCATCCATCTCCGGTGGCTCGAAGCACAACGCCATCCCACGTGAGGCCGACGCGGTCGTCCGTGTGCAGCCTGACGATCTCGACCAGCTTCGGGCCATCGTGTCGGGGGCCGTCGAGGCGTTCACAGAGGAGTTCCATTCGGTGGACCCAGGGCTGAGCATCACGATGCAGCAGGTCGAGGATACCCCTGAGCACCAGCACGTGATGAACGTTCACGCGCGCGATCGCCTCCTGCGAGCGCTTGCCGGGATTCCCCACGGCGTCCACTCCATGTCGCGCGAGGTACCGGGCCTCGTGGAGACGTCGAGCAATCTGGCAGTTGTCGCCAGGGATGGCGACCAGATCCGATTGACCACATCGCACCGCTCCTCCGTGATGCCCGCTCTGCTCGCGGCACAGGCCGCTGTCCGGTCGATCTGCGAGCTTGCAGGTGCCCAAGTGGACGTGCACGACGCCTACCCGGGTTGGCAGCCGAACCCGGACTCGCCCCTCCTCAAGCGCAGTATCCGGGTGTACCGTGACCTGTTCGGTAGTGAGCCGGCGACCAAAGCGATTCACGCGGGCCTCGAGTGTGGTCTCCTCCTCGACAAGGTCCCCGGCATGGACATCATTTCCATCGGACCAGAGATCATCGGGGCTCACTCACCGGACGAAGGCGTCCAGATCTCCTCGGTCCAGCGTTACTGGAGGTTCTTGGCGGCGGTCCTGGAAGATATCGCCAGCCAAGCGCGCTCCTGATTGCTACGTCGGCTGACAATCGGTGCGCAGCCTCCGACTGGAGGCAACCGGTTGGCGCACACGAGCATGCGATGGCTTCAACCCGCGCAGAAGCCCGGAAGGGGCTTCGCCGATGGCGGCTCACGGAGCCGTACCTTCGAAAATTCGAAGCAAAGCTCCTGAGTTGAGTTCTAAGTTCTGAATTCTCAATTGGTGGATATCCCCGGAGGTCTGTAGT
>CAZEJK010000116.1:0-16111 GCA_964512045.1 uncultured Thermoanaerobaculia bacterium | reverse complement strand
TCCGGCCACGGCTGATCGGCGGCTGAGACACCGCCCGATACGACCGCAACAGCCCAGAGTATCGGCAGGATCCTCCCCAGCCATCGTCGGCGGGCGGCGGCCTGCCCCCCGGCCGAGCCGGAACACCCCCCGCGCACGGTCGTCAACCGCTTGCGGACACCGCGGCCAGGAACGCCTCGATCTTCGCCGCGTCGCTGGCGCCAAGCCGCTCGAACCGCAGGCCCATGGAGCACTTGCGATCGTCGAGGACCTCCAGGTGACATACCGTTCCCTCGATCTCGACGATCTCGTCTCCGAGGGCCAGGCTCAGCCGCACGGCGGAACGCAGCGGAAGCGCCCGGTTGAGCTCGACCCTGACACCGCGCGTGGAAAGGTCCAACGTCCTCCCCACAGACAGGTCCGATCGGAAGCCCTGCTCGTCAAACTGGGCCACACTGACCAGGTTGACACTCCGCACGCGCGGCACTCTCCGACGGTTGATCCGCTCTTCAGCCATGACGGTCCCCTCGTGTCAACGCCACGCGACTCTCCTTGCTTCGACTGTACCATCCGTGAATCCGCACGAACGTGCCTGACGCGGCCCTTTGTGTCAACGTTATGTCAATGTCGAAGTACTGCTGCACATGATTCTGTCCGCGCCGCAGGCAGAACAGCTCACTGTTGGCGGACTCCGTTCAACCGAGCGTGAAACGCCTGCGCAGCCCTGTCACCAAGACGAGCTGCTATCGCCTCGATGGACGCACGTTCCTCGGGTCGCACTCCGGCCACAAGGCCGAGCCGTCCGGCCGCTGCCGCTACCCGCATACAAAGGTCCGCGAGATCTCGGAGGTGGTCCTCGCACGGCCCGAGGAGATCGCGCACGAGGTCGATGCTCGTTTCCAGATAGGCCTCGGACGGTCGTTCCTCGAGCACGGCTTCGATCAGCAGCCGAGCCTCGCTGTCCGCCTCGATCCCCCGTGAAGTCAGCACCTCGAGGATCGTCGCGCGCTCTCGGACGGTTACCGACCCGTCCGCCCAGGCCACGTGCACGAGCGGCAGAAGATCCACGACGATCGCGGTCTGCCCGTCGAAACCAAGGCTACGGATGCGGTGTACGAGCTCCATGTCCGACGTTTGCAGCGACTTTGCGATCCTCGCTTTCTCGCGAAGCTCCTCTGCGGCGCGGGCAAGCTTGCGTCGCACGGCCGCCCTTCGCTGGCGCGCAACGGTACCGAAGACCGCATCCTCATCGGAGCTCGAGACGTCTTCAGTGCAGACCACCGCCTCCTCCAACCATGACAGTACGCCATGACCTCCGCCGCGGTCAACGGATTGGATGACGCATCCGAAAAAACTGGAATGATGATTCCTATTTTCTGGTTGCCACCAGCGACGGAGGGTTGAACGTGCGGATTTCGATCAATGAGGAGTACGGTTTACGGCTGGCAATCCGGCTCGCCGAGGCTTCGGGACAGCTCTCAGTGCGGGAGCTGGCCGAGCTCGAGCACCTGCCGGAGCCGACCGTTGCCAAGGTGCTGGGTCGTCTGCGGCGGGAGCGGGTCGTCCGCGCCGAGCGGGGTCGCAACGGAGGCTTCGCCCTTGCGGCGCCCGCGGAGCACATCGATCTTCTGACCATCACGCGAGCGCTCGACCGTCCTCTGTACGATGCCAGCTACTGTCATCAACCCGCCCACGCGAGCCACGGACAACCCTGCGACCATATCGGGCGCTGCACATTGCGTCCTGTCTGGCGTGGAATGGCACGCCTCGTCGACGACTTTCTGTCATCGATCACCCTCGCAGACGTTGCCGCGGGAGCAACCGAGGGTCACATGACGGCGAGCCAGAAGACAACACTGTTCACACTTTCGACTGGCGAGGCACCGCCCTCCGCTCCCCCACGCTCAGCCGGCCTCACGCCACGAGATACGAACACGAACCTGTAGCGCTCCGTGAGCTCGGAGGGCTCCGCACAGCCGACACTGGAGCCGCGCTCCACACGAGGCGCCCGCAACGATGCAGATGAAGACGATCGCAGCTACAAACACTCGCCGACACCGAGGGGCGCCGCCACGGCGACGCCGACCGGTCGCGCGCGAGGACATGTCTCAAGGTCTGAACTACGTGAAGGAGAAGCCCGGCTATGGCCACAACTGATTCGCTGATCCAGGAGTACGCCAACCGCGAGTATCAGTACGGATTCGTCACCGAGGTGGAGCAGGAGACCCTGCCCCCCGGGCTGTCGGAGGATGTCGTCCGCGAGATCTCCAGGCGCAAGGGGGAGCCGGAGTGGATGCTCGAGTGGCGCTTGAAGGCCTACCGTCACTGGCTGACACTGGCCGAGCCCACGTGGGTGAACGTCCACTACCCGCCGATCGACTACCAGGCGATCTCGTACTTCGCAGCGCCCAAGGAGCGTCCGGAGAGCCTCGATGAGGTCGATCCCGAGATCCTTCGCACCTACGACAAGCTCGGTATCCCGTTGGAGGAGCAAAAGCTCCTGGCCGGTGTCGCCGTCGATGCCGTCTTCGACTCGGTCTCCGTGGCCACGACGTTCCGCGAGAAGCTCTCGGAGATGGGCATCATCTTCTGCTCGTTCTCCGAGGCGACACGGGAGCACCCTGAGCTCGTCCAGAAGTACCTGGGTACAGTGGTGCCGTACACCGACAACTTCTTCGCCACGCTCAACTCGGCGGTGTTCTCCGACGGATCGTTCGTTTACGTGCCGAAGGGGGTCCGCTGCCCGATGGAGCTGTCCACCTACTTCCGCATCAACGCCCAGAACACGGGCCAGTTCGAGCGCACGCTGATCGTTGCCGAGGAGGGCGCCTACGTCTCGTACCTCGAGGGATGCACCGCACCGATGCGCGACGAGAACCAGCTCCATGCCGCTGTGGTGGAGCTTGTGGCTCTGGACGACGCCACCATCAAGTACGCGACCGTGCAGAACTGGTACCCGGGCGATCCAGAGACGGGCAAGGGCGGCATCTACAACTTCGTTACCAAGCGCGGCCGAGCGGAGCGGAACGCGAAGATCTCGTGGACCCAGGTCGAGACCGGCTCGGCGATCACTTGGAAGTACCCGAGTGTGATCCTCAAAGGCGATAGCTCGGTCGGCGAGTTCTACTCGGTGGCTCTGACAACCGGACGACAGCAGGCGGATACCGGAACCAAGATGATCCACATCGGCAAGAACACCCGCAGCACGATCGTCTCCAAAGGAATCTCCGCAGGCCGCGCTCAGAACACCTACCGCGGTCTGGTCAAGATCCTGAAGGGGGCTTCGGACGCGCGCAACTTCTCGCAGTGTGACTCGATGCTCATCGGCTCCGAGTGCGGTGCGCACACGTTCCCCTATATCGATGTCGCCAACCCGACGGCACAGATGGAGCATGAGGCCACCACGTCGAAGATCGGGGAGGATCAGATCTTCTACTGCAACCAACGCGGAATTCCCACCGAGGATGCCGTGTCGATGATCGTCAACGGCTTCTGCAAGGAGGTCATCCAGGAGCTGCCAATGGAGTTCGCGGTGGAGGCCCAGCGTCTGCTGGGAATCAGCCTGGAAGGCAGCGTCGGCTAGACCTACCGCCGGCTCGGTGGCACCAGCACGTCGGCATGGTGCGCGAGGAGCAGCAACCACAGTTCACTGGAGTGAACCGAGACCACAACGGAGTGACCAGATGCTCGAAATCAAGAACCTGCACGCAGCAATCGACGGAACTGAGATCCTCAGGGGGTTGGATCTGAGTATCAAACCCGGTGAGGTACACGCCATCATGGGACCCAACGGATCTGGCAAGAGCACCCTGGCGCAAGTCCTCGCGGGGCGGGAGGAGTACGACGTCTCAGGCGACATCGTGTTCAAGGGTCACGACCTCGGCGAGCTCGGCCCGGAAGAGCGAGCCTGCGAAGGACTCTTCCTCGCGTTCCAGTACCCGGTGGAGATCCCTGGAGTCAGCAACACCTACTTCCTCAGAACCGCCCTGAACTCGATCCGGGCCCACCGCAACGAGGACCCGATCGACGCCATGGACTTCCTCAACCTGGTCCGGGAAAAGATGCAGCTCGTCAAGCTCGACGAAAGCCTGCTCAAGCGTCCGGTCAACGAGGGCTTCTCCGGCGGCGAGAAGAAGCGCAACGAGATCTTCCACATGGCCGTCCTCGAGCCACAGCTGGCGATCCTCGATGAGACGGACTCCGGTCTCGACATCGACGCCTTGCGGATCGTCGCGGACGGCGTCAACACGATGCGGTCCAAGGAGCGTTCGTTCCTGGTCATTACCCACTACCAGCGACTCCTCGAGTACCTGAAGCCCGACCACGTCCACGTGCTCAAGGACGGCGCCATCATCCGCTCCGGCGGCCCGGAGCTTGCCGAAGAGCTGGAGCGGCAGGGGTATGGCTGGCTCGAGACCGAGCCTGGAAAGCGCGCCATCGCGTAGGGGAGGTAGATCATGAGTGCAGCACAACCAGCCACCCAAGGGGTGACGCGGGAACGTTGCGAGCTGGAGCTCGGACTGAGCGCACCACCATCTCCGACGCCCATCGCCACGCTCCAGAGGGAGGCTCTGGAACGGTTTCAGCAGCTCGGTCTTCCGGCACGACGGGACGAGGCGTGGCGGTTCACGAACCTGTCGAAGATCGCCGCCACACCCTACACCGCAGCGCAGGAGCCGGGGGCGGGCGCCAGCGTACCGGAGATGGCGAGCACGCGGATGGACGCGTACCGGGCCGTGCTCGTGGACGGATACCTCGTCCGCGAGCTGTCGAACCTCGACGAGCTCCCTTCGGGAACGGAGGTGATCGGGCTCGCAGAGGCGTTCGCACAGAACCGTGACGAGCTCCGAGATCGTCTGGGTCAACACGCTGCCTGGCATGAGCGTCCGTTCGTGGCGTTGAACACCGCCCGAATGCGCGATGGGGTGCTCGTACGCATCCCACGCCGCACGGTGCTCGACAAGCCCGTGCACATCGTGTCGATTGCGACCGAGCGCCAGTCACCCACCGCTTCGTTCCCGCGAGTACTGATCCTCGCCGAGGAGCAGTCCGAGGCCCGTGTCGTCGAGACGTACGTCGGCGGAGGCGGCGGCATCCTGATCGTGCCGGTAACGGAGCTCATCGCCGAGCAGGCGGCAGTGGTGCAGCACATCGTGGATCAGCGGCATGAGCCCGGCACGACGCACATCGGCGCGCTGCACGTCCACCTCGATCGCGACGCGAGTGTCCACTGCGCTTCCAGCGCATTCGGAAGTGATCTGGCACGCCGCGAGATCACCGCCGTCCTCGCTGGCGAAGGCGCAGACTGCCGCCTCGACGGCCTGTACGCGGTCAACGAGAAGCAGCACACCGACACCCAGGTGGTGGTCGAGCATCGCAGCCCTCACTGCACCAGCGAGCAGCTGTTCAAAGGCATACTGGATGACTCTGGCCGCTCGGTCTTCAACGGCCGTATCCTGGTCGCTGAGGGCGCTCAGAAGACCAACGCTTTGCAGTCGAACCGGAATCTCCTGCTGTCGAGAACCGCGCAGGCCCAGTCGAACCCGCAGCTGGAGATCTTCGCAGACGACGTGCGCTGCACGCACGGCTCGACCACCGGCCGACTGGATCCGGACGCAGTGTTCTACCTGCGCAGTCGTGGCCTGGACAAGGGCGCTGCCGAGGCGCTCCTGACTGTCGCTTTCGCGGAGGAAGTCCTCGCACGGATCCCCGTCGACGGTGTCCACGCCGACGTCCGCTCCGTCCTGGCCACCCGCCTGCCCCTCGGGAGCTCAATGCTGGACGAGGAGACACTGATGGAGGCAACAGCGTGACCCAGACTGCCGCCGACATCACCGCCGGCCTTGACATCGCGGCCATCCGGCGGGACTTTCCGGCGTTGCACCAGGAGGTGCACGGCAAGCCCCTCGTCTACCTCGACAACGCCGCAACCACCCAGAAGCCGAACGCGGTCCTCGACGCGATCCGGCAGTACTATACGGGCGACTGCGCCAACATCCATCGCGGCGTGCACCTTCTCTCCCAACGCGCAACCGATCGCTACGAGGCGGCGCGCGCCACGGTGGCGCGGCATCTGAATGCGGAGCACGCCGATGAGATCGTCTTCGTCCGTTCTGCAACGGAAGCGATCAACCTGGTTGCCCACAGCTTCGTGCGGCCCCACCTCGAGCCGGGCGACGAGATCATCCTGACGGAGCTCGAGCACCATGCCAACATCGTGCCGTGGCAACTGGTCTGCAAGGAGCGAGGCGCTCAGCTCAAGGTCGTACCGATGAGCTCGGCGGGCGAGCTCGATCTCAGCGCCTACGCCGAGCTGCTCGGCCCGCGAACACGTTTCGTCGCGGTCGGCCACGTCTCCAACGCACTGGGAACGATCAACCCGGTGCGGAAAATGGTGCAGATGGCCCACCAGCACGGCGTGCCGGTGCTCGTTGACGGTGCGCAGGCGGTACCCCACATGACGGTGGATCTTCACCAGCTCGAGGCAGACTTCTACGCTCTATCCGGACACAAGGTTTTCGGACCCACTGGCATCGGCGTGCTGTGGGGACGCCGTGAGCTGCTCGACGGGATGCCCCCCTATCAAGGTGGTGGCGACATGATCCTCTCTGTGACCTTCGAGCACACCGAGTTCAACACCGTACCGTTTCGGTTCGAGGCCGGAACACCTCACATCGCCGGTGCAATCGGTCTGGCGGCAGCGCTCGACTACGTCGACAGCATCGGTATGGACCAGATCGCACGGACGGAAACCGCTCTCTTGGAGCAGGCAACTGCAGCGCTCCAGGCACTGCCGGGGATCCGTTTGATCGGTACCGCCAAGGAAAAGGCCGCAGTGCTGTCGTTCCTGATCGATGGGGTCCACCCGCACGACGCGGGCACGATCTTCGATCGGCACGGCGTGGCGGTTCGCGCCGGCCACCACTGCGCACAGCCTGCCATGCAGCACTTCGGAGTTCCGGCAACAATCCGCGCCTCGTTCGCGTTCTACAACACAACCGACGAGGTCGATGCGCTCGTCGGTGCGGTGTCCGCCGCCCAGGAGGTGTTTGGCAGATGAACGAGATCCGCGACCTGTATCAGGAGATCATCCTCGACCACCACAAGAAGCCGCGCAACTGCTACGCGCTCGAGTGCCCACACCGGCACGCGCACGGTCACAACCCCCTGTGTGGCGACACGGTGAACGTCTACGTGAAGGTCCACGACGGCATCATCGAGGAGATCAGCTTCCAGGGACAGGGCTGCGCCATCTGCACAGCGTCATGCTCGATCATGACCGAGTCGGTAAAGGGCAAGACCGTCGACGAAGCGATCGACCTGTTCGAAGGGTTCCACGAGCTCCTGACGAGCGACGATCGGGAAGCGAACACAGACGACCTCGGGAAGCTGCGTGTGTTCGAAGGTGTGCGCGAGTTCCCGGTGCGGATCAAGTGTGCCACCCTCGCCTGGCACACGTTGCATGCGGCTCTGGACACCACAGCCGAGGAGCGAGCGTCCGATCTTCCGGTCAGCACCGAGTAGGTCGAGGCATGCCAGTGAGCATCAGGGAGGCACCGATGACCCAGCCGGATCCGGCCCGGATCGAGGCCGATATCGTGGACACGCTGCAGACCATCTACGACCCGGAGATCCCGGTGAACATCTACGAGCTCGGCCTGATCTACGACGTCGACATCGACCCGAGCGGCGACGTCCAGGTGGCGATGACGCTCACCTCCCCCGCGTGCCCGGTTGCCGAGTCACTACCGGTGGAGGTGGAGTCGAAGATCGCCGCACTCCCTGGCGTCCGCACGGTTCGCGTCGAGATCGTGTGGGAGCCACCGTGGGATCCAGACATGATGTCGGAGGCCGCCAAGCTCGATCTGGGGCTGTTCTGACGCATCGTCGCGAACGGCACCGTCGGAGCACCGGCCACGGTGTAGCCCAGGGACGCGTCAGCCGTTCGCAATGAGCTCGGCCCACCCATCCGCCCATGCCGCCAGGCATGTGACGCGAATGTGACGCACACCCCATCAGATCGACCACAATATGAACAAAGTTGCATTCTCTGTCCGAGTATCCTAGATTAGATTCTAACGTCTCAACAGGAGGAGGGCCTCTGAATGTGGGTTGTGACAATTCCATGACACACACAAAGCACCACTCGTTTGCACCCGCCTACCTGTGCCACTCTGACGGGAACTTCCTCGCAAACCGGGTCGAGCTGCTCCGCAGCCTCCTCTCCGACTGCACGCTCTGCCACCTGAGCTGTCACGCCGATCGGCTCAACGGAAAGGCCGGGGAGTGCGGGGCCGGTCGGCACGCCAACGTCTCCTGGTCCAACAGCTTTGCCGACGACTTCGCGACAGTCGGCGGACACGGCGGGGCGATCTTCTGTGGCGAGAACGGGCTCCTGTGCATCTACTGCGGCCAGCACGGCCGCATCACGCCCCCGGACCATCAAACCGGACATCGCATGGATGTCGATGAGCTTGCGGGGCTCTACCGGGTCCTTCAGGACCGGGGGTGCACGTGTCTGCACTGGATCTCCGCGACCGCCGACCTGCCGTTTCTGGTCACAGCCCTCCAACGCGCCGTCCGGCGAGGGCTGCATCTGCCGATCGTCTACCACACCAACGGGTACGACTCGATCCGCACGCTGGAGCTACTGGAAGGCATCGTTGACAGCTATCAGGTGGAGCTGCGCTACTCCTACTCCGATGCCAGCGACCCGGCCGAGGGGCTACCGGAGTACCGTACGACATCTCGCGCAGTACTGCGCGAGATGTACCGTCAGCTGGGTGCGGCGTGGATCCGGGCCGACGACGGCTCGTTACTCCGAGGCATCCTCATCCACCTGCAGGTTCTCCCATACGATCTCGCCGGCCTCAGAGACACGCTGGAGTGGATCGCCGGCGATCTGTCGCGGAGCGCAGTCGTATGCCTCCGCTCTGGTGTGCGGCCTCACCTCGATCTGAACACCGTCGGTCGCCACCAGCCTCCGGTGCTGGCCCGCGCCCTCACCCAGACCGAGTGGGAGCTGGCCCGCTGGACCCTCGACGAGATCCTCCCGAACGGTCGCCACGTTCTGCTCGAGCCGACCTCAGCGCAGGTCTGGGGGCGACGCTCGCGGCACCCAGCTCCGCGGGAGCTGTCGCTCGAGGCGGACGTGCAGGCGAAGTCGTTCGTATGACGCGGTGCTCACCTCCCGGCCCGGCGGCGAGATGGTGGAGTTACTCGTACGCGGGCGCGGGACCGGCGCCATCGGAGCATCACTTTGGTTGCGGCCCGCGGCCGCGTTACCCGCCAAACCCCGTCATCGTCCGCCACGCGACCAGATGATCGTTCATCGCTCGGATCCTCCGCGCCAGAATCTGACAGAGGAGCTTCAAGAAGCGCGCTGCGGTATCGGCCTTCAGCTGGAGCACCTCCGCGAGCTGCGTCTTGGTAACGGTCACGACCGTGCATCCCTCCGTGTGCGCTACTGCGTCCGCGCTCCGCGGGCGGTCATCGATCAGCGCCATCTCGCCGAACATCTCGCCCTCCCGAAGGATGGCGAGTGCCTCCTCGCCGAGGCCTGGAACCCGCCGTGAGATCCTCACGGCACCATCGGTCACGATGTAGAAGCTGACTCCCGGCTCGCCTTCGCTGAACAGATGCTGCCCTGGCTCATACCGGTGCGCTTCGAGATACGTCTGCAGCATGAGCAGCTCATCGTCCGTCAGTCCGTGCCGCTTCAGAAGCCGCGCCTGATGCTCCGCATCGACGGTCACCTTCTGCCCTGACGCGGTATCCTCGATCGGATGCACCCGCTGCCCCGGCGCCATCAGCTCGATCATGGCGTCGTTCGCCTCACGGATCTTCCTCGACAGCGACTGCCAGAACGCCCGCAGAAGCGACACCTGGAACTGAACGTCCGCTGCCGCAACCTCGCTCAGCTGGACCCCGTCCAAGCAGAGCAACCGTCCTGACGATCGTGCCACCACGGTGCTCGACCGCGGCTGGCTATCGAGCAACGAGATCTCACCGAAGAGGTCTCCAGGACCGAGCAAGCCCACTCGCTGCGGAAGACCAAACGGCGTCTCTCGCTGCGCCTCCAGCTCTCCGCTGGCGACAACGAAGACGTCGTAGCCGGTGTCGTTCTCTCCACAGATCTCGTCACCTTCACCAAAATCACGCTCTCGACACAGACGAGCGAGCGTCGCTAGCTGGTCGGGCTCGAAGTGATGCAGGGCATCAACCGTGCGCAGCACGGCGCAGCTCCTGTCCTCTGGGCGCTGACTGGCGTCCATCGTGATGGCTCCTTTGAACGGCACGCACGGAGCTTCACCGTGCACCCGAGACCGTATGCTGTGATGATACACTGACCGGGAGCGATGCTCGCAGCATGGAGGTCGAGGGTGCGCCAGCGTCATCTTGTTCTCGGTGGTCTTGTCGTCGGTCTTGGTGCTCTCGCTGTGTGGGCATGGTGCCGCTACTCGATGAGGTCGTTTCACAGTCCCATGGACACCGAGCTGTACTACGCCAACGAGTCCGACCACGTGTTCCACATGGAGGGCTGTCCTCTCCTCGACTTGAACGACACGATCCGCGTCTTCGCAAGTGTCAGTGACGCGCTCTACTCCGGCTTTCGTCCGTGTCACAGCTGCTATCCGCTGCTGTGAGGCGATCAAGGTCCGGAGGCTGATAGGCGATCACGAGAAGACAGTCCCCCCCACTGAGCACCGTCTCGAGACCAGGCTCGGCGCCCGTTCGCGGGTTCACCACCCACGTCATCGGACCCTGCTGCGGATGGTGGCCTGCGCCGAGCTTGAGCTCCCGTTTGGTACCAAAACCACACGCCACACCGACAGAGGATGCAATCGCCCGCCGTGCCAGCTGCCGGTACGTCATCCCTTCACACGAGGGTGGAAGCGGGGGGGCGAAGATCTTCGCGGTGTTGGCTCGCGCCGCAACGAGGCTTTCGAGAACATTGCGAACCCCCGGCGTGATACAGCTCTGCGCGATCAGCTTCTCCGACATCTCACCGAGGCAGACGACCTCGTTGACCTCGGTGGCGCGCAGATGGACTCTGTGGACCGATGAGATCAGCTCGATCACGGTATGCACCTGAGGGTTGCGGCGCTCGATCGCCACGGCCACCAGCGTCGAGTGGGCATCCGCCATCTGTCCCTGCCGATCGTCGGCGAGGATGACTGCAGCCCGAGCACGCTCGATGTGGACCGCAGCCAGGTCGGCCGGCTCGGCCGGACATCCCTGGACCACGCAAACTCGGCAGCTCTCGATAGTCGAGTGCTGCGCGAGAAACCCCACACCGTACCGTTCCCACAGCCCCGCTTCTTGGACCATTACGACCACATCGGGAGGATCGCCACTGCATCCGTGGTGGAGCTGGCGCAGGACTCCGGCCACCTTGGCGTTCACGTTCAAGATGACGATATGATCGACCAATCGCTTCAACGTCTCGGCGCTCGGCCCATGCTCCGATCGATCCAAGATCTGGACCACGATCAGTCACCTCCCGAACGAGTCAGCGTCGTCACGCTCCACACCTCGCGCCCGCGGTCAGCCGCAAACTCCGGTCGGTGGTACGCCAGCACCACCAGTCGATCTCCTGACCTCAACGTGGTCTCCTCTGATGTCAGTCCGCTCTCCCGAGCACATGGACACAGCCAGAACTGCCGATTCGGAGCGTGCTGTGGCGATCGATCGATCCCGATTGGTGTCACTGCACTCCCGTGCTCGAGAAGCTCGAGCTGCACGTCCCGGAACCCCATACCAACAAACCGGTCTGGCACCTCGACGGTATAGATCTCGTTCGAGTCCGTCGAGAACGTCAGCAGATGGTCGTACACCTCGGTGACCCCGGGGTTGAGCACCGCCTGCGCCAGCATCCGTTCGCCGAAAGCCCGCGACACCACGAAGTCGACCTCCGGCACGGCGTGCGTGAACCGCAGGCTCTCGCTGGATCGCAGCTGCACCACCAGAGGCACCTTCCGACCACGACAGACGACAGCCACCGTCGCCATCAGCGACAGGTTGTCGGCCTCCGTATCGTCGAGGAAACCATCATCCGGAGCCAGGACGATCACACGTGCTGCGTGGTCGATGTCCGCTCGCTCCAGCACCTCGGTTCGGCGGGGATCACCGGGAACGACGAACACTTTCGAGAACGCCGCCTCCTCTCCGGCCTTGAGCTCCTCACCGTTGTCGGCGACCACAACGATGAAGTGCCGGCCGCCAAGCGCAGCATGGACCTGGCAGATGATGTTGTCCAGGTGCTGATTCGCTCCGAGGATCACGATGTGCTGCTCGAAACGTCCGGACGGCGGCTTCAACGGGAGCCGGCCGGCTCGCTGAACGCGACGCACCAGGATCGACACGATCTCGCCGGTCAGCATCCCGACGATCACCAGCCCGGCGATCAGGAGCGCAGTGACCTCCACTCGGCCGAGAACGGTGATGGGCTCCTTATCCTCGATCCCGGAAACGAGCACGATCAGGATGTTCCAGTACGACTCCCAGTACCCGTGAAACGGGCTCTCCGGTCCGGCAAGCGACCGCTCCGTCACATGCAGCAGGTTCGCACCCACGAACCATGCAACCACCGCCGAGAGAAACAGCCCCCCGAGGTCGCGCAGCCGGTACTGATCGATCGTCGCCGACAGCCACACGCGCAGCTGAATGAGGCCGCGATACAGGAGCGGTCCATACCGGACGAGCCGCAAGAGGCGGACGAGCCGGAGCAGTCGCAGCAGCCGGAGCAGTCGCACGCCCCGAATCATGCGAAGCATGAACAGCTCCGATGAGAGCAGAACCAACCCGGGGAGAATCGCCAGCAGGTCCAACACTGCAAGCGGTGTCAATGGAAACCGTACCCGGCTCTCGGCACCATACCAGCGGGCCAAGTACTCGACGATGAACAGAATCGTGAACACCGCCTCGAGGCCGGTCAGCGCACCACTATGCTCCGGCCAGATCCACTCCGCCACCACCAGACCACACGACCCGAGGATCAGCAGGAGCACGACAACGTCGACCACCAAGCTGAGCCGAGTCGAGCCTGCATCGCCCTGGTACGGCTCCATCACCTCCCGAAGCCGAGTGCGCAGCGAGCTGTCTGTGGACGTTCGGTGGCCAGTCACGGCATCCACCCCCGAGGCGAAGGTCGGGCCATTCTACGCTGGACTCGACCTCGCTCGAGCAGCGTCACGGAAAACCGCTCAGCGTACGGCGGGCGCACCAGTCATGGCCCCGGAGCACCACAGAGCCCCTACGGAATCTCCTGCACGTAACGGTCCATCAGCTCACACGCCTCGGCCAGAGAGCCCACCTCCCACACGACCGGTTGATACGTTGTGATCGGGTACGGCACATCGCGAGCCACACGGGGATCGAACGGCCGAACCTCGGCGCCACCAGTCGTCGCATGCACCAGCTCACCAAAGCTCGACAGGAGGCCGGCGCCGTAGCCGACCAGCCGTCCGTTCTGGCGGAGAACTCCGAACTCGATGGTGTACCAGTACAGGCTCGCCATCCTCGTGATCTCTCTGTCATCGGCGCGCACCGCTCCGTGACCGATCCTCTCGGACATGTCAGCGAGCTCAGGGATAGCAAACATCGGGGCGTGCCCCATCAGCTCGTGGATCACATCTGGCTCCGGCGTATAGTGCGGGCGCGAGTAATGCCGGACGTACTGGGTGGCACAGAACACGCGGTCGGCGAGCGAGCTGAGGAACTCCCGCGGATCCACCAGGCCCGCGACCGGCCGCAAGCGGAAGCCGGTGCGCTCGGTCAAGAAATCGCTAACGTCCGCCAGCTGGGGGACCTCCTCGGCCGAGAACTGGATCTCCGCAGACGCCCGTTGGTACTCCTCACACGCGTGGTCATCGTACAGGTCCACCAGCTTCTCGAACGCCGCCTTCCAGGTCGCTCGCTCCGAGTCCGTGTAGGTCACCCGCGGCGGCGGATCATCCCGTTGGTGCTCCATGGCGATGGTGGCGATCTCATCGCGCCGCCGCCGGTACTTCGGATCGTTGAAACCGGGATGGTCTGCCTCCAGCTCGACGATCTCTGTCTTCATCCGTCCCCTCCCTGAGCGCTCACGCACCCCCTTGCAACACCACTGCCGTTGGAGATTACTCCCGCTCTCGATTCACGAGCTCGTGCAACCACGACACCAGGCAGTCCGCGCTGGACTCGAGGCGATGCCGCCGCTCAAACAGCTGCCGGGCGGCCATCCGACGTTCCTCGAGCTCGTCAGGGCGGCGAGCGAGCTGCACGATCCAGCGCGCGCACTCGGCAACGGCAGCGGGTCCCGGCGTGATCCGCGGCGCAGCTCGCTCGTCAAGCTCGAGGAACTGTGCGGCACCCGGCACGAGCACCGGTGTCCCACCCGCAACAAACCGAAGCGCCGCCGCCGATGTCTCGCCCGCCGAAGGTGTTCGCAGCACAACGCCGACATCCGCCGCTGCCGGCGCCCGGACGAACTCCTCGGAATCGATCCATCCCGTACCGATCACACTGTCCTCGATGCCGATCCGAGCGGCCACGTTGCGCACGGCTCCCCCTCCGGCTTCCGCACCCACGAGGACCAACACCACCGGCACCCCGGCCCGACGCGCGCACGCCACGGCAGCCAGGATGACCTCGAGGCCTTTCTGAGGCGTCAGGAACCCAACGTGCATGACCACGAACGCACCCTCCGGGATCCCGAGCCGCCGGCGTACCTCGTGACGGTCGACCGGCAACGGGTCCAGGATCCCCATCGGAAGCTCGAGGACGGGGCCCTGAAACCCTGCACGGCGGACACGCTCCATTGCCCACCGCGAATGGACAACAACTGCCCAGGAGCGCTCGAGCGCCAGCGACAACGCCGGAAACAGAAACGGATCGCGACGCCCGGTGAACCCATACCTCCGAGCCTCCGCAAGCTGCGAACCGGCGTCCGGATGCGCCGCTGCAAGTGCGGTGACATACGCGCCCACATCGCCCCGGGCAAGGGTCGACTCCACGAGCAAATGGTGCAGGACAAGATCGTGGAGGACGACCACCCCTCGTTGCCGGTCCAGCCAGGGCAGCAGCCACTCGTGATACGGGTTGTTGCCAATATGGACGAGACGGATCTGACCACTGCTCGCTTCGTCGTCGGACGTCACAGCCTCGATACCGACCTCTGCCAGCTGTGGTGGCAGAACGCTCACCGATGGCGGTAACGCGACGCGTACCGGCCAACGCCGATGCAACGGCGGCAGTAGCTCCACAGCATAGTCGCTCACCCCGGAGCGCACCGGCGGGAGCGGAGAAGCCCAGACAAGCTCGCGGCCCAACGACACGTCCAGCATCGCCGTCACAGTACCAGAGTTCGACCAAGCAGCCGAGCAGCTGTAGGATGTGCGAGTGCGAACCGCGCGCCTACTCGTCGGGATCCTCTACGCAAGCTACTTGGCGAACGCCGGCTTCTTGCTCCTCCTGCTCCCATGGGGACCCGCATGGCGACGGGCAGTGATGACGTTCCCGACAGCGTGGAGCGCGATACTCGACGCGCCGGCGTTCAAGGGCGCCCTCAGCGGTATCGGAGTGCTCCATCTCCTGCTCCTGGTCGTAGAGCTCCTTGCCGCGATCAGGGACCTCTCCAACACCGAGGGGTAGGCCTGGCTCCTCGAAACCTCGACTGCGGCCACCGCCCCCTGGCCGGGAGCTGTTGTACACTCGAACAAATGGCGCAGGGCATTCTCATCGTGGACGACGAGCCGTATATCCTGCGCATTCTCTCCTTCAAGCTCCGCAGGGAAGGGTACGTCACGTACGAGGCCCGGTCTGCGGAGGAAGCATGGGAAGTCCTCCACTCCGCGTCGGTCGATCTGATGGTGCTCGACGTTGGTCTCGCCACCGCCACCTCCGGCTTCGACCTTGCCGAGTCGCTTCGTCAACACGCGGGGACCCGGGATCTTCCGATCATCCTTCTCACCGCCCGGAACCTGTCAGAGGACTTCCGGCGCGGCCGTCGGCTCGGGGCTGTCGGCTATGTTACGAAGCCGTTCTCGACCGCCGACCTGATCGAGCGGATCCGGACGGTCCTGCAGTAAGCGTTTAGCGACTCACGGAGCCGTATCTTCGAAAATTCGAAGCAAAGCGCCTGGGTTGAGTT
>CAZEJK010000115.1:0-16179 GCA_964512045.1 uncultured Thermoanaerobaculia bacterium | reverse complement strand
GTCTTCGAGTACGTGGAGCCCGGGTCGCTGCTGCATCGCGCCGCCGGATGGCTCGCGGACTCAGGCGTGCTCGCGGTCGTGCTGCAGCTACCGAGCCCGCAAGCAGCTCCGGTCACCGCGACACCGTACACCAGTCTGGAGGCGCTGGCGCCGATCATGCGGCTCGTGGACCCTCAGACGTTCCGACAGCTGGCGACGGACGCCGGGCTCGGCGAGATCGACAGTCGGACGGAGACCCTCAGAAGCGGCAAGTCGTTCTGGGTCGCCGCGTTTCGCAAAGTCGCACGGCGGGCATCGAAGCGCCCGGAACGGACCTCCTGCGGCGCGTCGTGAGATGAACCCTCGACGCTCGCGATACGTACTCTCTTGAAAGGGCCTCCGCCACGTGCGGGAGACTCACCAGGCGACATGGGAGGACGTGATGCGGTTCCTGCTGATCGTTGCGTTTGCACTCTGTCTCGCGCTGACCGTGTGGGCGCACTCGGTGCTCCCCGATCAGGTGGCGATCCACTTCGGGGCGAACGGCGAGCCGGACGGCTGGGCCTCCAAGACCACCAACTCGATGATCTTCACGGGCCTGTATGCGGGTCTGTTCGTGCTGCTCTGGTTCACGCCGCACCTGATCCTTCGGGTTCCCAGTGGCTTGCTGAATCTGCCGCACAAGGCATACTGGCTCAGCCCCGAGCACCGCGACGAGGCTGCACGCCGGATGCAACAGCTGACGGACGCGTTCGGCGCCATAACGTTCGCGTTCTTCGCCGTCGTGGGCTACCTCACAGTGCAGGCGCACCAGGCGGAACCGGTCCGGCTCGACGAGGCCACCTTTCTGATTGCGCTGGCGACCTATCTCCTGGCCACCATGGTCTGGTTGGTCTGGCTCTGGATGGCCTATCGGATCCCGGCTGGGGCTTCGGACATCGCACCGGTGGAGCCGGAGTAGCGCCCTCGGCAGCGGAGCTCCGTCCGAGGAAGCTCTCGCAACGCCCTGGGCCGCGATGCTTGCGAACCTCGCACCGAGCGATCGCGTTCTTCACAGCGTACGACACCGGGGAGGCAACGTCATGAACGACGATCTCGAGCACCTCAAGCTGCTATCGATCTTCCACTACGTGGTCGCGGGCATGGCGTTCCTGTTCGCCTGTATCCCACTGTTCCACTTCTTCTTCGGTCTGGCCATGGTCAGCGGTTGGCTACCGGATGCCAATGACGATGCCGGCCTCCAGCTCTTCGGCGTGCTTCTGATGGTCCTCGCTGGCTGCATGATCCTGGCCGGCTGGACGTACGCTGTGGCCACCGCGATCGCCGGGAGCTTCCTGAGCTCGCGACGCCACTACACCTACTGTCTGGTGATGGCCGGCATCTCCTGTCTGTTCATGCCGTTCGGCACGGTCCTGGGCGTGTTCACGATCATCGTGCTGGTGCGACCCTCCGTGAAGGAGCTGTTCGGTCTGCCGGGTTTGTCGGCTTCTGTCTCGACAACGGAGTCCACTACCTGAAACGAACGCCCGGCGCCTGGACTCGTGGTACACTCGAACGACGAGGAACACCAACACAGCAGGACCCTCATGAATGTCGAGCAATTGATTCAGCGCATCCGCCAACTGGACGATAACTCGGTCGTTTTCGTGGATACCAGACAGGAGCTTTCTCCCGACACGTCGGTCGTTGTCGTGCCACTCGGAAACGACGATGAGCCGGAGTACGTGCCATCGGGCTTCGGCGAGCTCATGGACGTCTGGCAGGTCCAGGAGCTGCTCCGCAGTCAGGCCGAGGTCAACGGCGTGCACAAGCCGTCCCCCGAGCAGAAGATCCAGTGGCTCCTGGAACGCCTGCGCGCCCAGGGCTGGTCCTCCGACTCCTCGGGACCCGACCGCGAGCTGCAGGTGCGGCACTCGGGCGGCGGCGGGTATCGGCGGGTGAGTCACGGCGACCACGACGCCTGAGCGTTCGAGCCCGTCGGTGGTCAGCCTGCCGTCGACCGCACGCGTGCCCAGCACTCCTGGAACGTATGTGCTGATTCTGCAGGTTCCAAAGAGTCTGCAGATCGCCATCGGGCGGCTGGGGACTGTGTGGTTCGAGTCCGGCCTCCATGCGTACGTCGGGAGCGCTCTCGGGCCCGGAGGATTGGCCGCTCGCCTGCGTCGTCACGTCACAGGAAGCCCGAAGCGGCACTGGCACATGGACCATCTGAGACCGCACGCCTCCCTCCGTGGAGCCCTCATTGCCGAGGGTCGCAGCCGCAAGGAGTGTATCTGGGCCAAGCAGCTCGCCATGATGGCGGACGGATGTATCGAGGGTTTCGGGGCTTCTGACTGCTCCTGCTCCGGGCATCTGTTCCGGGTGGGTGCGCTGGAGTCTCGCGGAGGCCCTTTGGAGCGAATCTGCTCCGCTCTCGGGGTGACGTACGTAGACGGATGCCAACTGAGCGCTTTGGCCGTCCGGGATGCGAGGCGCCGCGGCTCGAAACAGCTCGAGTCCGCCTCTCATGAGCAGCCACACGCGCTGGAGACCAACAATGCTGGAAACCCATGAGCTGACTCGCGAAGGTCGCGCTGAGATCGGGGAGCTACTCGCACTGGGCCGGAAGATCGAGGCCATCAAGCGGTACCGAGAGCTGACGGGCCAGGACCTGGCCACGTCCAAGGCAGAGGTGGAACGGATGGCCGCGTCAGTCCAGCCGGAGCTCGCCGCCCAGAGCGCCAAGCCGATCAATCCCCCCGGATGCGTCGTGCTCGGTGTGGCGATCGGGACAGGCGCCACCGCGCTCCTGATGCTGGGTCTGTAGCGGCTTCAGCGTCAGGATCGGCGCAGAGGCGTGTCGTTATCGTCGGGGACCCGGATGATGGCCAGACAGCGACCTCGACACGTGCGGATCCACGGGGTCTCGCGGGCTTCGTGTTTGGGCGGTCGTCGCCTAGGGTTCGGTGGTGGATACCGTTGCGGTGACAGCCAGTGAGGTTCCGGGTCGACCCGATGGTCAGGGCTCCAGTGTTCCGGGGCCGGCAGCCGGCTGCCGGGATCGGGGCCAGTACCGGTGCCGGAGTGGCCCCGTTGAGTGGCTTGTGGCAAAAACGTCGGAAGGACCTCGCCCATCACAAACCCCGTCATCTCGACCGAGCTTCCATGACGATCCGCCTGGACGTATCCAATCGGGCTTCGTCGAAAGAGCTGAGCACGAGGCGAGCGGAGAGATCCCGTGGGAGAACCGCCAGGCATCCAGGATTCTCCGGCCCCGAACCCGGTCAACGGCCCCGGTAGCGGGGCCAGGTGCCGGCGCCCCACGCTACCGGCGGTCGGGCTCGAGTGGCCGGAAGAACCGTCCCGGCGGGTCCTCGGTGGTGGTTCCCACCACACGCCCTGCCGGATCGACCCAGTAGTGACTCGATCCGGACTCCACCTCGACAGCCTCTCCGGTCACCGGATCGCGCCACTGCTCCACGCCGAGCATCGCCTCGGAGCGGTCCCGAGCCATCCGATCGTCCGCTGCCTGCCGCTGACTCCAGCTGCTGTGGAGCGAGTCGGACAGCGCGTCGCTGGTGGTCGCGACGATCTCGGTGACGTTCCCAGTCAGACCCTGCTGTCGCGCCGCCCAGGCGGTTGACAGGCGGTACGTCCCGACCATCCGCTGAACCACCTGACGGGCCAACGCTTCCCGACCCGGCGACGCCACATAGCCCGCGAGATGCTCGGCCCGCCAGGTGACCATTCCGGAGGTCTCCATCACGAGAGTCCCGACGACCACGCCACCCCGCTGCCCGTGAACGGTGAAGGACAGCTCGCCCACGTCCACTCTGGCGAGCATCCCATACTGCGAGAACGCCGCCCAAGCCTGGCTCATGCGCGCCGACGCGTCTGCCAGCCGATGGGCGGCGTTGGTGTGTGCGCCCGGGAAACGGCTGCCGACCCACCAGGCAGCGAACTGCTCCCCCGGCATGTACCGCAGCACCTGCATCATGACCCCGTACCCCGGGGAGTACGCACTGCCCTCCGTGAACCCCATCGACGCCATCATCGGGTTGGGGGCGACAAAGGTGGAAAGCTCCGCGTCGCCGAAGAAGACCGTGATCTGTCCGTCCGGCGACACTGCCCGCACCGCCGGCCTGAGATCGACAGCAGCGCGACGGTTGAGACCTCCGCTCACCTCCCACCCCGCCGGTACCTCGATCGAGAATGCGCCCTCATGCGGATCCTGAAAGGTCGTCCAGGAGCTGCCAGATGCCGTGCCGGAGCATCCCAGAGCGCTGATCGTCACTGCGATCATCATCGTGCGTTGCAGGTGTGTCATCGTGTCCCTCCATTCGTGTCGTTCACTCCCAAGGGCGGAAAACGGACGAGGGTGGGATCACATCTGCAGTCGGCGGTACTATCGTTTCGTGAGCACGGTCACATGAGCCCGGACCAGCATGGGCCCTCGGGCCCGTTCGAGGCCGCCTACGACGAGCTGCGGAAGCTCGCCGGCAGCCTGATGCACGACGAGCATCGCGAGATCACCCTGCAGCCCACGGCCCTCGTGCACGAGGCGTACCTGCGGCTCGCCGACGCCGAGCTACCGGCGGACCTTACTCGGAATCAGCTCCGGGCCCTCGCCGGCCGTGCGATGCGCCGGGTGCTGATCGACGCGGCGCGGGCTCGACGTGCCGCCAAACGTGGAGGCGCCGCCCGAGCGGTGACACTCCTTCCAGAGGTAGCGGCCGCACCCGAGCCCGAGGTGGACGTCGTCGAGCTCGGGGATGCCCTGCAACGGATCTCCGAGATCGACCCGGAGCTCACGAGGGTGATCGAGCTCCGCTTTCTGGCGGGACTCACCGTCCACGAGACCGCGGAGGCGATGGAGACCTCCGAGGCAACCGTGAAACGGCTGACGCGCCTGGCGCGCGCATGGCTCCGTCGGGAGCTGGGGGGTGGTGCCCAATGAACAACCCCGCCTGGCCCGAGGTCCGCGCCCTTTTTCTGGAGGCGCTCGAGGTCGAACGCTCCCAACGTCCAGAGCTCGTACGCAAGCGGGCGGGCGACGATACGGCCCTGGCCGAGGAGGCGCTCGCCCTGCTCGCCGAGGACGACACGATCGGGGATGCACTGCCGCCTGCCGACACCTCGGACGCGTCCCCGCGCCAGCTCCGCGAGGGGTCTCGGGTCGGGCCGTACCGGCTCATCCGCCGGCTCGGCGAGGGCGGCATGGGCTCCGTGTTCCTCGCACTCCGGGCCGACGGCCTGTTCGAGCGCGAGGTCGCCCTCAAGCTGATCCGCGGCTCGCTCGCCAGCGAGGAGCTCCAGCGCCGGTTCACCGCCGAGCGCCGTGTCCTCGCGGCCTTGCACCACCCCAACATCGCACTCATGTTCGACGCCGGCACCGCAGAGGACGGGACACCCTACTTCGCCATGGAGCGGGTCAACGGGCTCACCCTCGACCAGCATGTGGCTCGCCACTCACCGGATATCGAGTCGCGGCTCCGGCTGTTCGTGGCGATCGCAGACGCCGTCCAGCACGCACACACTCATCTGATCGTCCACCGCGACCTCAAGCCCTCGAACGTGATGGTGACCTACGACGGCGGCGTGAAGCTCCTGGACTTCGGCATCGCCAGGCTCCTGCCCGAGTCGCCGCTGGCCGGCGACACACCGGCAACGCGCACCCACATGCAGATCCTGACACCGGAGTATGCCAGCCCCGAGCAGCTTCGCGGCGATCCGGCAACCACCCTCAGCGATGTCTACCAGCTGGGGCTGATTCTGTTCGAGCTCTTGACCGGCCGGCACCCGTACCGCGAGGCCGGCAGCTCGCCCCTGGCGGCAGCCGTCGCCGCCACTCTCCACGAGCCAACATCGCCGAGCACTGCGGTCGGCACGAGCAACCGCGAGCTCCGCAAGCGTCTGGCCGGAGACCTCGACCAGATCGTGCTCACGGCGCTCGAGCGGGACCCAACGCGCCGCTACCAGTCAGCGGACCGGTTCGCCGACGATGTCCGCCGGCATCTGACCGGGTTACCAATTCTGGCCAGGCGGCAGAGCATCGGCTACCGAGTGCGGCGCTTCGCGAGCCGACACCGCGCCCTGACTGCAGGGATCGTCGCAGCCACCACAGCGCTTGCCATTGGGGTCAGCACCACACTCTGGCAGGCGCGGATTGCCGAGCGACAGCGCGAAGCTGCGGTCGCGGCTGCTGCCAAGGCCGAAGCTGTGACCGACTTCTTGCGCGAGATCTTGATCTCGGCTGACCCGACCCGGATGGGGCCTGAGGTGACCCTCGAGCACGTGCTCGAAGCGGCCAGCACCCGTGCGGGCAACGAGCTGGCCGATCAACCCGCCGTCGAGGCTGCCGTTCGCACCTCCCTCGGCGCCTCCTACCGGAGCCTCGGCGACTACGACGCCGCCGCCGAGCAGCTCGAGCTCGCCCTCGACCGCGCCCACACAGCCCACGGCGAGCGGTCGGCAGAAGCCGCCACAGCATGGGCGCAGCTCGCCGAGCTGCTCGATGACGCCGGAAACCCACAACGGGCAGAGGCTGCGTATCAGGCGGCTCTGGACATCTTCGCGGAGCATCCAGAGACGGTGTCGGCCGGTCATCTGGTCGCCCATAACGGCTACGGCGTGCTGCTGTCCGCCTCGAACCGGCCAGAGGACGCGCGACGCCACCTGGAGCGCGCCCTCGAGATCAGCCGTCAGCGTGCGCCTGAGGGTGATCTGGAGACAGCGATGGTCCTCAACAACCTCGGAGTCCTGCTCCAGCGCCAAGGCCAGTACCGTGCCGCCGAGGCCCGCTACCGCGAGGCCGCCGAGATCACCGAGCAGCTCCTTGGTCCGAACCATCTGGACCTCACCCGCCCCCTCGGCAACCTCGCGGCCCTGCTCGCAGAACGCGGCGAGCTCGAGGCCGCGGTCGAGCTCAACCGCCGCATCAGCTCCATTCGAACCAGCACACTTGGCAATGAGCATCCGCTGTCGACCGCAAGCCGTACCGAGCTGGCGGATGTGTTGCGCGAAAGCGGACAGCTCGAGGCGGCAAAGACCACGGTTCGTGCCGCGCTGGAGTCCCAGCGCCGAACCCTGAGCCCGTCCCATCCGCTACTGGCCCGTTCGCTGTACGTTCTGGGCTCGGTGCTCACCGATGCAGACCGGCCCGAGGAGGCCAGACCGCTGCTCGAGGAGGCTCTGGCCATCCGCCGCGAGACGCTGGGCGCCGACCACCGGCTCACCGCCAGCGCGCGAGCCGAGCTTGGACGCTGCCTGGTGCTCTCCGGTGAACGGGAGTCCGGGCTCGCCGAGATGTGGGCGGCGCGGGAGCGGCTCGCCAACCTGGTGGAGGCGGATCATCCCATGCTGCAACGGGTCGACCGGGTGATCGCGTCGCTGTCATCCGCCGACGCGCCGTAATCGATCGTCTCGAGACGCGATGCTGGCCACCGTCGAAATCTCGAACAACGATGTCCCGATCGATCGGCTCGCTCTGGAATGAGCGCTTTCGCCCATGGGCGCACGCGGTCCGGCGCTTCGCACCGTGTTCACACCTCACGTGGCACAATGGAAATCATGAAGACCACACTCTCCCTTGCGCTCGCTCTGACCATCACGATCGGCCTCGGCGTCGGCTGCTCCAACGAACCGGCCCCGTCGTCCGAGCACTCAACGCCCGCCGGCTCTTCCTCGGAACCGATCTCCGGCGAGGGGGTCACCGGGCAGATCAGCGGGACTCGAGTGGTGCTCGGCAACTCCGAGTTCGACGGCGACCTCGCCATCTTCGAGGAGGACGGCTGGGGCTTCAGCCCGAGCCTTCTGATCTTCCTGTTCCTCGACGAGGGCGATGTGCCTGAGGGACGCACCTTCACGGTGCACCCGGACGACGGCTTCGCCGGTGGCACACCCCACGTGCACTACCGCTGGCGCGAGCCGAGCAGCGACTCGATCCAGGTCGACTCGGTCATGCAGGGCTACCACTTGGAGCTGCGTTTCGGCACCGTCTCTGGTAACCGTTTGCCGGGCACGATCGACTTCTCGATTCCCGGAACGGACACCGACGTGTCGGGAGCATTCGAAGCCGTCATGGAGTAACAAGCCGGCAGCAGTACAGCCGTCGGCTACATCGTGTCCACGGGCCGAGGCTCGCGCGAGGGAGCTTTGCCAACGGTCGGCGTCGCTACGAGCCGGCGGAAGGTCCCACTTCCGTTGGAGTGCGGCCGGGAGCAGAAGCCCGCTTCGCGAACGGTGCTCTCCGTGTCTCGGTTCGGGTGACAGCCGCCGGTGCATCGCGTCCACGCTGGCTGGAGGAGATCCTGCAGCCAGCCGAGCCAGGGCTGCCGCGAGCGAACGTGCTCCACCATCCGCACGCTACCGCTCGAGCGCACGACGCGGTGCAGCTCGCTCAGCCCGCGAGCCGGATCGGACACCGAGCAGAACACGAGACAGCTCGCAACAGTGTCGAAGGTGTCATCCCGGAACGGCAGTGCCTCCGCGGTCGCAGCGACCAACGGAACCTCCGGCGCTCGTCGTCGAGCTACCAGGAGCGAGCGTAGGTCGGGGTCCGCACCGACAACCGACGCGCCGCCGTTGAACAGCGACAGGTTGCGACCGGTTCCTGCACCGATCTCCAGGGTCAAGCCGGTGCTACCGCCTGCGAGCCATCGCCGCCAGCGCCGGAACCCGAACGCCTCGACGATGGTCATGAAGGCGTCGTACGCCCAGGGAATCTGCTCGAACCCGCGCACTGCTTGATCGCAACATGAGCTGCTTCCACGATGATTCCCCGCGATCGGCCCGACGGATGCCAGCCGCCACCTACTCGTCGGAGGTGTTGAGAGGCGTCTGCCGACTCATCCCCCGGTGGAAGACCTCCCCCGCCGAGTTGACAGGAATGAAGAACGACAGCACCCCGACCACCAGGCCGGCAAACGGCGCCACGTCGAACATCCGGCGGGCAAACACCAGCAGCATCCACACCAACGCCGCCATTGCGCAGCAGTACTTGACGTAGTCCAGCCAGAACGAGAGCACGTAGCGCCCCGTGTGGTACATGTGCAGGTAGCGGGTCATGAACAGCGTGGCCACCATCGCCGTCAAGATGACCTGCACCCAGATCCAGAGAAGACCTCGGTTTCCGGAGAGCTCGACGACGACCACCGCCGCCAGGATCGCCGACACCACCGCGACGCTGAACAGCTCGAAGCCGCGGCCGAACACATACCGGCCGCTGCGTATGATGGCGGCCACGCGCCACACAAACAGCAGCCACACCAGCACGACCAAGACGACCACGGTCATTCTGCCCTCCCTTCGGCGCTGAGCTTCCAAGGATCCCGGGCGGTTTTCCTCCAGTGTACTCGATCACGGCAGCGCGCGGCGCGAGTAACTGAACGGCGCTCCGGGGCATAGTCAAACAACTGGAAGCACCCTTCCACGAAAGGAGCACGCATGTCCGACTTCACACTCCACACCGTTGAGACCGCACCGGAGGGCTCCCGGCAGACGCTCCGCACGGTCGAGTCCGCGTACGGTTTCATCCCCAACTTGATGGGGATCCTCGCCGAGTCACCGACGGCGCTGGGCGCCTACGCGAACCTCTCCCAGCTCCTCGAAGGCTCGTCCCTCAGTCCGGCTGAGCAGCAGGTCGTGCTCCTCACGGTAAGCTTCGAGAACAGCTGTGACTACTGCATGGCCGCCCACTCGGCGATCGCCAGCATGCAGCAGGTTCCAGGCAACGTGATCCAAGCACTGCGCAACGGCAGCCCGATTCCGGATGCTCGTCTGGAGGCCCTGGCTGCCACCACCCGCGACCTGGTGCGCGAGCGGGGTTGGCCCGAGCCGAGCACACTGTCCGCGTTCTTCGATGCAGGGTTCAACCGGGCGCAGCTCCTGGAGGTGATCGTCGGTATCGCCATGAAGACGATCTCCAACTACGCCAACCATCTGGCTGGAACACCGCTCGACGAGGCGTTCGACGCCACCCGTTGGTCGCCGCCGACGCAACAGTCCGAAGCTGCGGCGCGCAAGGCTGTGTCGTGATCGAGCTGTACAGCGCTCGCACGCCGAACGGCTTCAAGGCGTCCATCGCCCTCGAGGAGCTCGGGCTCGACTACGAGGTACATCCAATCGACCTCCGCTCCGGAGAGCAGAAAAGCGACTGGTTCCTCGGGATCAACCCGAACGGACGGATCCCGGCGATCGTCGATCGCGACGCCGGCGACTTCCCCGTGTTCGAGTCCGGCGCCATCCTGGTCTACCTTGCCGAGAAGACCGGTCAGCTACTGCCTACCGAGCCGTTCGGTCGGTCCCGGGTCTTGCAGTGGCTGTTCTTCCAAATGGGCGGCGTCGGTCCGATGCTGGGTCAGGCGAACGTCTTCTACCGGTACGCCGAGGAGAAGATCCCGTACGCCATCGCCCGCTACCAACGCGAGAGCCGCAGGCTGCTCGAGGTGCTGGATGGCCGTCTTGCCGTCAGCGAGTACCTGGCCGACAGCTACTCGATCGCTGATATCGCCACCTACCCGTGGGTACGCACCGCGGGTTGGGCGGGTGTCGATGTCGACGACCTCGAGCACCTCGTCCGCTGGAGCGCCGCCATCGCGGCGCGGCCCGCGGTCCAGCGAGGTCTCAATGTCCCCCCGGAGAAGGAGCAACGCACCGAGCAGCAGGCCACCGAGAACGGTCGCTCTCTGCTGGTGTAGCTCTCCCTCCGGCTGAGCGTCTGGGAAAAGGCGCTCACCCCCGGGATCTCGCCCACGCGACCAGAGCCCGTGGAGATCGTCTGGGCATCTTGCCCCAACACGACTTTCCCACACGACGCATGGCCGGGGCCGGGCCTGCCCCGGCGTAGCCGCGGTGGGCCGCCGGAGGTAGCGGAGCCGGCCTTCCGGCATCCGGGTCGGGGACCGGTGGCATGGCCGGATCCGGGGCCCTCGCTCACCTCGTCATCTCGACCGAGCTGCCATGGCCCTCCGGTCTGCCGCCACACACACACCCTCGTTGGTAGTCCGCAGTACATGGCGAGTGGAGAGATCCCGCGGGAGAACCGCCGGGCATCCAGGATTCTCCAGCCCCGAACCCGGTCAACGGCCCCGGCAGCCGGCAGCCGGCAGCCGGCCCCGGACGATGGCCATCACGTCACCACGAAGCGTCCAGGTCGACCGGTGAGGCCCGGGCTTCGTGCTCGTGCCGCGTGATGGTTCGGGGTTCAGTTGGAGACACCGAGGCGTGAGCAACCAGGGGGCCCTGCAGATCAACGCGGCGGTCAGGGCTCCAGTGTTCCGGGGCCGGCGGCCGGCTACCGGGGCTGGGACCGGGGCCAGTACCGGCACCGGGCCTGTCACGCCGTAGCCGCGGTGGGTGGCTGGAGGTTGGCGAAGCCGGACGTTTCCATTGAGCGGCTCGTGACGTGACGGAATGCTGGGAGAACCTCGCCCATCACAACCCCCGTCATCTCGACCGAGCTGCCATGACGATCCGTCTGGACGTATTCAATCGGGCTTCGTCGAAAGAGCTGAGCACGTGGCGAGCGGAGAGATCCCGTGGAAGAACCGCCGGGCATCCAGGATTCTCCAGCCCCGAACCCGGTCAACGGCCCCGGCAGCCGGCAGCCGGCAGCCGGCCCCGGACGATGGCCATCACGTCACCACGAAGCGTCCAGGTCGACCGGTGAGGCCCGGGCTTCGTGCTCGTGCCGCGTGATGGTTCGGGGTTCAGTTGGAGACACCGAGGCGTGAGCAACCAGGGGGCCCTGCAGATCAACGCGGCGGTCAGGGCTCCAGTGTTCCGGGGCCGGCGGCCGGCTACCGGGGCTGGGACCGGGGCCAGTACCGGCACCGGGCCTGTCACGCCGTAGCCGCGGTGGGTGGCTGGAGGTTGGCGAAGCCGGACGTTTCCATTGAGCGGCTCGTGACGGAATGTTGGGAGAACCTGTCTCCTCCGCGAGGCACCACCTGTCGGGTGATCGCTGAGCTCCTGTGCTCCGGTCTGAAGAGCGTAGAATCGACCGTACGGGGAGGCGCGGCGCATGTGGGAGCGGAACCTGTACCGGTGGCTCACGGACGATGACGGACACGCACGGGCGTGCGACGCGATCTCCGAGGACGCATGCCACGAGGCGCCGCGCAGCTTCGTCCTCAACGCTTCCAACGGCGCCGCCACCAAGCTCGCCGAGCAGATCGCGAGCCCCGGGCTGGTGCTTCCGTGGCTGCTGGCAGCGGTCGGTGCTCCGGTCGCGATGGTGGGCTGGCTGGAGCCGATCCGACGCGGTGGCTCCCTCCTGCCACAGCTCCTGGTGGCAGCCCAGCTCCGCGCCAGACCGGTCCGCAAGTGGTTCTGGGTCGCAGCCGGCGCGGTGCAGGCGGCGGCGCTCCTGGCCATGGCCGCGGGCGTCGCCACGCTGGACGGCGCGAGCGCGGGCTGGATCGTCCTCGCGACGCTGGCCGTGTTCAGTGTCGCCAGCGGCGTCGGCTCGGTGGCATTCTCCGACGTCGTCGGCAAGACGATCCCCAAGGGGAAGCGCGGACAGCTCCTCGGCATCCGCGCCACTACCGGCGGGCTGCTGACCCTTGCAGCCGGCGTCGCGCTCCGGTTCGGCGGCGGTGCCGAGGCCGGCCATGAGCTCTACCTCGTGCTGATCGTGGCGGCGGCCGTGCTTTGGGTCGTGGCGGCGGTGCTGTTCGCAGCAATCCAGGAGCTACCGGGGGCAAGCCAGGGTGGCCGCAACTCTCTCGGCCAGGCGAAGGCTGGCCTGAACCTCGTACGGACGCACCAGTGGTACCGGCGCTACCTCGGAGCGCGGGCCGGCCTGCTTGCCGTGGAGCTGTCGGTGCCGTTCTTCGCCCTGCATGCCCGCTCGGTTGGCCTCTCGGGCGCCGATCTGGGCCTGGCGATCGTCGCCGTTGGTCTCGCCAACCTACTGTCCAGCCCGATCCTCGGCCGGCTCTCCGACCGCGCCTCGAGCCGGTTTGTCATGGCGATCGGAGGTGCCGCGACGCTCATGACCGTCGCGTACGTGTTCGCCGCCGCCCGGCTGCTGGATGGCACCGTCCCCCCGTTGGCGTACGCGCCGGCGTTCTTTCTGATCGGGCTGGCCCTCGCCGCCGTGCGCCTCGGACGCAAGACCTACCTGATCGACGCAGCCCCCGAGGGCGAGCGTCCCACCCTCGTGGCGCTCGCCAACACGTCCATCGGCGCGCTCACGCTCGCCTACGGCACGCTCGGCTGGGTCGCCTCTGGCCTCGGGCCGATGGCAGCGCTGGCGGCTGTGGCCGTGCTCGCGGTCTTGGGCTCCGCCGCCGCGCTCAGCGCCAGAGAGCCAGCGACCAGCTGAGCGCCGACAACTCCGCCCTGCTCACGGGCCGGATGCTCATCCACCGCTGCATGGTGTGGCTCGGCTCCGCTTCTTGACCCAGGTCAAGGACACGCGGGCCGCAAGCGGTCAGCTTGGATAGGACCATGGTCGCGACGTTGGCACTGAAAGCACGGCGAATCCCCCAGTAGCGCGCGGGGGAGGACCCGATAAGCACCGGGAGCCTGTCGAGAGTGGTCTCATGTTGCCTGATGACTTCTTGGCCTCTGACGCAAGCTCGGCAGCTCGACTGAGAACGATCTTCGGCTCACGACCGGCCGACTCGGATCGGTCGTGATGAACAGGAGGCGACCATGAGCGTTGAGGTACTGAAGCGGGCAGCGATCGTGAGCTTCATCGTTGCCCTGGTTGGGCTGTTGGTCGGTGGTGTGCTGGCCAACCGGCAGGCGCCGCCATACCCGGCGGAGGTGGTCGGGCCGGACGGCGAGGTACTGTTCACCAAGCCCGACATCATGGCCGGGCAGCAGGTGTTCCAGCGCTACGGTCTAATGGACCACGGCAGCGTGTGGGGACACGGCTCGCAGCGCGGCATGGAGTTCTCGGCGGTGACCCTCCACAGGATCGCCGAAACCGTACGCGCGTCGGAGGCGCAGGATCGGTACGCTCTCGACTACGACGAGCTGAACCCCGACCAGCGTGACGTGGTCGACCTGCGCACGCGTCGTGAGATAAAGACAAACCGGTACGATGCATCGACCGACACCTTGACCTTGACCTCGGCTCAGGTCCGGGCGCTGGAGGACGTGCAGGAGTACTGGGAAACGACCTTCCGAGAGGGCGAGGACCGCCACGGGTTCCTCCCGAACACCGTCCCCACGGGGACGGAACGTCAGCAGCTGGCACGGTTCTTCTTCTGGACCGCGTGGGTCGCCTCGGCCAACCGCCCCGGCAAGGACCACAGCTACACCAACAACTGGCCGCCGGACCGCTCGGTGGGCAACGTTGCGACCACCGAGACGTACATCTGGTCCCTCGGCGGCGTCGTGGCCCTGTTCCTCACGCTGGGCCTGTTCATCTACTGGGTGCACAAGGACCAGCTGTGGTACGGCGAGGCGAAGGGAGTTCCCCTCGCCGAGAAGCTGGTGGACGCGCCGCTCACCTCGAGCCAGCTCAAGGCGGCGAAGTTCTTCCTCGTGGTGATCCTCCTGTTCCTGGTGCAGACCTGTTTCGGAGGGCTACTGGCACACTACACCGTGCATCCAGGGACCTTCTACCTGCCGCTCGTGGGCGACCTCATCCCGTACAGCTGGGCGAAGTCGTGGCACCTGCAGCTCGCCATCTTCTGGATCGCCACCACCTGGGTCGCCTCGGCGATCTACCTGGCGCCGATCGTCGGTGGCCGCGAGCCGCGCCGCCAGGGTCTGCTCGTGCAGGGTTTGTTCGGCGCCATCGTGCTGGTTGCGGTCGGCAGCCTGATCGGCCAGGTGGCCGGCATCAAGGGCGCCCTCGGCGACCTCTGGTTCTGGTTCGGTCACCAGGGATGGGAGTACCTCGAGCTCGGCCGCTTCTGGCAGATCCTCCTGTTCATAGGGCTTTTATCATGGCTCGTGATCGTCTATCGGGCAGTACGAGCCGGCGCGGCCGAGAGCACGGATCGTGACTTCCGGGCACTGGTCAACTTCTACGTGCTGAGCGCGATCCTGGTGGTGATCTTCTTCGGCTTCGGCCTGCTTTACGGCCGCGAGTCCCATCTCACGGTGGCCGACTACTGGCGGTGGTTCGTGGTGCACATCTGGGTGGAGAGCATCTTCGAGCTGTTTGGCGTCGGGGTCATCTCACTGCTCTTGGTGGCCATGGGGCTCGCGTCGGCCAAGGCGGCGCTGCGCGTCGCCTACTTCACTGCGGCGTTCGTGTTCCTGAGCGGCATTCTCGGCACCGCCCACCACTACTTCTGGTTCGGCGCCGGATCCGTTTGGTTGGCGGTCGGCGCGGTGTTCTCATCCATCGAACCGGTGCCGCTCTTCGGACTGGTGGTACGCGGACTCATGGAGTACCGATCCATCCGCGACCAGGGCCGTGAGTTTCCGTACAAATGGCCCATGTACTTTCTCGTCGCCAGCTCGTTTTGGAACTTCCTCGGCGCCGCACTGTTCGGGTTCTTGATCAACCTGCCGGTGGTCAACTACTTCGAGCACGGCACCTACCTCACGGTCAACCACGCTCACGGCGCCCTGTTCGGGGTGTACGGCATGCTGTCGATCGCCCTGATGCTGTTCTGCTGGCGGGGGATGGTGCGCCGCGAGCACTGGAACGACGGAATCCTGAAGGTCTCGTTCTGGGGGCTGAACGGCGGCCTGCTGCTGATGACGTTCGTCACGTTGTTCCCCGTCGGCATCGCCCAGGCGTGGACGAGCTTCCGCGAGGGGCTCTGGGTCGCCCGCGACGCCTCCTTCTTCGAGCGCCCGTTCGTGGAGTTTTTCGGGCAGCTCCGGATCCTGCCCGACACGGTGATCATCGTCGTCGGTGTGGTTCCGCTACTGTACTTCCTCTTCCGCACCTTCCCGCACCTCAAGGCGCGGGAGATCGAGGAGGGCGAGTCGGTCTGGAAGCGGCTCGGCGTGGATCTGTAGGGCCCGGGCTTCGACACGGCCGTGGGATCGGCAGCCCACACGGCTGCCGCCCACGGCCGTTGTTCCCCGGCGGTACGGGTAGAAGCTCGCCGCAAGAGCCCGTCGATCGGGTTGGTGGAGACGGTGAAGACGAGCCTGCAGTCGCGACGGATGCGGGCTGGAGGTCCGCGCTCCCTGCAATGACTCGAGCGCACGGAGCCTGGGCGGAGCCGCACACTCAGTTAAGCCGCACTGTCTCCAAATCGGCCGTGGAGGGCTGATCGATGGAGCGGGGCGCGTCCACGA
>CAZEJK010000114.1:2820-16318 GCA_964512045.1 uncultured Thermoanaerobaculia bacterium | reverse complement strand
TTAGAACTCAACCCAGGCGCTTTGCTTCGCATTTTCGAAGATACGGCTCCGTGAGCCGCTAGAACCCGAGCCGTGGCGCGAGATCTCGCCAGGCCTGCTCCGGGTCCAGCCCAACCTCGCGAGCGTAGGTGATCACGAAGCCCCGTACGAACACCTTCTGTGGCAACGCCTCCCGATTCTCGGACTCGAGGGCCTCGAGGATGGGCGGGCGAATTCGCGTCATCGTCGCCAGCCGTTCGACCGTCAGACCTCGAGCCTCCCGTGCCCTGGCGAGGTGCGCTCCGGTGATCTCGGTGCCCGTAGGCGTGGAGGAGCCGGGAGAGCCGTGTTCGCCTTCTGTTGCCCGGGAGCTGTCTACGATGGATTCCGGCCGCAGTCCGATGGAGCGGTCGTACACGCGTCGGGTCACCGGGTCGCCGAGCACCCGCTGCGCTTCATCGAGGCGCTCGTTGAGGAGCTCGCGCTCCTCGCTGGTGAGGATCGAGTACAGAGCGACAGAGCTCGGCGCGAGCTCGCGGCGGCTCCGTTGGATCGCGTTTCGAACCGCTTCATCTGAGGCGTGGGGGTCCACCTCGAGGAGCTCGTACAGAGTACGGTGACGCCAGCTCTTCACGGTGCCGCGATGGAAGGGGTAGGGAACGTCAGGATGCGGTCGGTCATTCTCCGGACCGATCCAGAGAACGAGGTGAGAGCGGGGTCGAGCCGGAGCGTGCGGTTCTCGCGGACAGCCCTCCATGCCCGGTCTTCCCAGCGGACCGCGCCGAGGTAGCGGACGTGGATTCCGAAGACGGTGCGTGCTGCCCGACGGACGCTTTCGCCCAGCGTCTCGTCTGCAAGCTCGCGGACCTGGTTGACCACCAGATGTGGTTGAAACTGCTCGAGCTCCTCGAACAGCACGTCGCCCACCTCGGGCGCCGCAGCCGCCACGCGCTCGATCAGCTCGATCGGCCGCATGGAACGGGAGCCGGAACTGTGGGTGCTCTCTTGAATGAGCTTCTCGACACGCAGCTGACGACTGATCTTCTGTAGCCGACGCAGGAACGCCGCCTTGAGAAAACGGTACACGTTCTCCACCGCCGTCGGCTCGGGGGTGAGGACGAGGACGCCATGGTCTGCGAGCAGGAAGAAGTCGAGGACGTTGAAGCTGGTTCCCGCTCCCAGGTCGAGGATCACGCACTCGCTATCCAGCTGCTCGATCGATCGCAGGAGACGGCGCTTCTGTTGATGCAGGATGTTGGCAGAGTGGAGAGCGTTGAAGGCTCCAGAGATCAGCGACAGGTGCTGTACCGGGGTGTCGACGACCACATCGGCGAGCGTCTCTGCCCGCCGTACGATGAAGTCGGAGAGGTTTTTCTCCGGGCGCTCCATGCCGAGAAACGTGTGCACGTTCGCCCCGCCGAGATCACAATCCACGAGGATGGTATCCACCCCGCGCAGCGCCATGTCGGTGGCCATGTTGGCGGCGAGGAGGCTCTTGCCAATGCCGCCTTTTCCTCCGCCGACGGCGACGATCCGCTGTGCCTGCCGTGGACCGATGCGAGCGAGCGGAGTGCCAGAGGCGGAGGCGAGAGAAGGTGTGGCTGTGGGCGGTGTCATCTCGTTCTCCCGTCGGCTGGGCGGTTGCTTCCGTTTGTCTGTCTGCCGATGATCTGGATGATCTGAGCCACGATGGCAAACCATACCAGCTCTCGGCTTGAAATTCAAGGAAATATGCTGGTTACAGATCTGGATGGGTGCCGTTATGGCAGGTTGATATCTGGTGAGCGAGCTCAGGCCGATTCGGCAAGCGCGACCACAGTCCGGTTCTTTCCAGCTTCCTTCGCGGTGTACATGGCAGCGTCAGCGGCGCGGACGAGCTCGTTCTTCACCGTGGCGATATCGTCCGAAGCAACCGTGGCTGCGATCTGCGATGTGGTTGCAATGCCAACCGAGGCTGTAATCACCTTGGCGATTCTGAGCGCGGGGAGGTGCTCGGGGTCCTGAGCGTCAGGCGCGTCCAAGAAGATGTGCCGCTCGATGTTCTGTCGAACCGTCTCGGCGACCCAGTACGTCTCCTGTGGCCCCGAGCCGGGGAGCACGATGACGAACTCGTCTCCGCCATACCGGGAAGGAACGGCATGGCCAGGGAGGATCTGACGGAGGAGTCGACCCATCTCGGCGAGGACCCGGCTTCCCGCCATGTGACCGTGCTGATCGTTGATCCCCTTGAAATGGTCGAGATCGAGGAACACGAGGCCGCAGTCAGATCCGCTGCGGATGGACTCCGCCACCGCTCGAGTGAGCGTGAAGTGGAGGTACCGGTCGTTGTACAGGCCTGTGAGGTCGTCGCGCTTGGCCATCTCGCTGGACTTCTGAGCTTCGATGGCGTTCAGAATCGATGCCGAGATGGTCTGCGCGAAGACGGACAGGAGCTGCTGATCCTCGAGGCCATACCCCTTTCTGTGCTGGTGGTTCAGCAGCTCGATGACGCCGATGACCTCGCGCTCGACCCGCAGGGGGGCGCACAGCACAGAACGGGTCTTGAACTGCGAGATGCCGTCGATCTCGTTGTAAAAGTGTGGGTCGCTGGACGGATCGCGCGAGGTGTACGGCTCTCCGGTCAGGTACACATGCCCGACGATCCCGCGGCCCACCGGCAAACGCAGCCCCACCAGCTGCTCGGCCTGAGGACCGAAGCAGGCCACCAGTACCAGCTCGTTATCCGGAGGGCTGCGCCGCTTGACCACCGGGTCGTCGAGAAAGATCGATCCTGCCTCGGAGGGTACGAAGTCGTCCGCACAGGTCAAGATGTTGCGGAAGGTCTGGTTCAGATCGAGATCGTAGCTGGCGCCCGGACGCTGCTCGCGTTTGAGGAAGTGGCCCATTCGCGGGTTTGATAGACATTGCAGCTGCTTCATCACCCTTGATCCCACCGGAGGTGCCCGATCAGCATAGCAGCTACGTTGTCGTTTCGGCCTGCTGTCCCAACCGCAGGTGTGACCGGAGCCGGCAGGGTGACGGCGAAGAGCTGGTGCGGCCGTGCTCGCTCGGTTCGAGCCCGTGTCAGTTCAGCACTGCGGCCCCGCGGATCGGGTCGGGCTGGCCGACACCTTGCCGGACCATGCTATGGACGGTCAGCAAGCGATCCAGGGGTGACTCCGCCTCGAGCAGTGTCTGCTTGGCCTCCGACGGCAGCTCGAGTAGCGTGACGGCTGCTGCCACGAGCTGATCGTCCTCCGCTTCACCGAGCGACTCAGCGAGCTCGCGACGCGCCATATCGTTGTCCAGGAGCTCGGGAAGCCAGCTGCACAGATCCTCGCGCAGACCCTCCACACCCACAGCCAGCTCGTCGCCGTCCTTCAGAAGCTCGGCGCGAACTGACTGGAAGCGGAACCCGTTCTCCACAGTCTCGATGAGCTTGACACGCTGCGTGCCCAGCAGGAGCACGTGGAAGGTCCCGTCTTCCAGCGCGTTGTGGTGCACGATTTGCGCCTTCGTGGCGATGTGACGGACGGACTCCATACGCCTGCCGTACTCGCCGAACGCTACAACGACCGTTCCGTCGCTGCGCAGCGCCTGCCGTGTCAGCTCGCAGTATCTCGGGTCGACGACTCGCAGCGACATGGCTTCCCCGGGAAGCAGCACCATGTCCGGCACCGGGAGCAGTGGAAGCACGATCTGGCCGAGCAGATCGCCTCCGGCGCCTTCGAGCGAGAGCGAGTTGTAGTTCTGAGCGACCATCAGTGTCTCCGTTCCGTCGGCCGCAGCGGCCGGCAGCCTGGAAAACACGCAAACGGGGTGGCTGTGTTCCTGATGCAGCGAGTCCGGGCGCCGTGTGGCCAGTGGGCTGAGCCGTAAGCTGCTCGAGGGTCAGAGCCGACAGTGAGGATCTCGGACGTCATCCGCACTCATCATGGCTCTCTGCGTGATCCTGGCGATGGCCCGCGCGCGCGTCAGCGGGTCGGAGGCGTCACACCGAGCGTACCGGCGGTGTCCTCTCCGACAAGATAGAGCGGGCGCCGCTTGACCTCATCGAACAGCCTGGCGATGTACTCGCCGAGAATGCCGATGCTGATGAGCTGCACGCCTCCGACGAGCAGGAGGGCCGCGCTGAGGACGAACGATGCTGACCAGGACCTGTAGGCTGCCGCCACAACCAGGACAGCGACCAGGCCGACCGCTGCGGCGGCGGTGATCACGATGCCGAACCAGGTGGCGAGCCGCAGCGGCGCGAACGAAAACGATGTGATTCCATCCAGCGCGAAGCGCAGCATCTTGCGGACCGGGTACTTGGTATCACCGGCGTGGCGAGCCTGACGTTCGTAGCACACAGCGGTCTGTGGGAAGCCGATCCAGCTCACCAGGCCGCGGATGAACCGGTTGCGCTCAGGCAAGGCACGAAACGCCGCCACCGCCCGCGGTCCCATCAGCCGGAAGTCGCCGGTATCGACGGGGATTTGGACGTGGGTGATCCCCTGGAGCAGCCGATAGAACAGCGCCGCGGTGGTCCGCTTGAACCAGGTCTCGCCGTAACGCCGTGTCCGCTGTCCGAAGACGACCTCGAATCCGTTTCGCCACTGGCGGACCATCTCGGGGATGACCTCCGGTGGGTCCTGGAGATCGCCATCGATGATGACCACCGCTGATCCACGGGCAGCATCGACGCCCGCAGTGAGCGCCGCCTGGTGACCGAAGTTGCGAGCAAAACGAACGCCGCGGACGCGGCTGTCTCGCTCTGTGACCTGGACGATCCCCTGCCACGTTCCATCTCTGGACCCGTCGTCAACGTACACGATCTCGAGCCCCGCGACGGTTCCTTCGAGCGCGGCGATCAGCCGCTCGTACATCGGAGCGATGTTCTCCTCTTCGTTGAAGGCGGGAATCACCACCGTCAGCTCAACGGAGTCGCTCAACGTCCACCTCCAGTGCCCATACGCGTCCGTTGAGATCGGCGACATACAACGTGGAGCCATCCCACTCGAGACCCGTCGGGGCGAGGTTGGCCTCTGCAAGGTCGATCTTGGAGACCGACCCGTCCCCGCTGCGCAGGACCCAGAGCGATCGCGCCGGCGTGTCGCTGACAACCCAGAGGTTTGGTGAGAGCGCCACAATCTGCGGTCGCGAGTAGAAGTCGGACCATGCGCCGGGCAGGTCGAAAACCTCCAGTGGTGTGCCGTCCACCGCAATCCGCTGAACTCTATGGTTGCCCGTGTCACAAACCAGGAGCGAGCCGTCCTCGAGCCACTCGAGGCCGACCGGCTCGATGAGCTGGCCCGGGGCGGAGCCTTCGGAACCGATCACGGAGCTCGTGGTCGCTCCCGGTGCAAACAGGACGATCCGCTTGTTGCCCGTATCGCTGACTGCCAACTGGCCAGACGGGTCGACCGCCACGTCGCGCGGGCCGTACCAGGGCACCCCTGGCGCCGGTAGGGCTCGCATTCGTTGTCCGGCGAGATCGACGATCACCGCCCGTCCCGACGGAGGATGCCAGGTGTCGGCGACCGCCAGGAGGCCCTCGGGCGTCCAGACGACCGACTCCGGCTGGTTGAATGTCTCCGGCCAGCTGTGGCGTTCGGGTCGCCCGTCTGGACCGAAGATGATGATCGCGGACCTCGCTGTATCCGCCACGGCGATCCGGCCGTTGTGGATGGAGAGCCCCCTCGGCTCGGAGAGCCAGCCCTCACCGAGGATCCGAGCAGAGGTGACCGCAAGCTCCTCGCGCAGGTCCTGGGCCAGCTGGACGTCGGTCGTGACGGCCGGGGCCTGGTCACTGTCATCGCGCCTGAGGACGACCACGTCTGTGGAGCCGAGCGGGTTCCAGGGGACTCTCGTAACGAGGTAGCGGAGGATCTCGAGCAGGTCGGGCCGGTACATCTCCGGCGACCACCAGGCCCTGAGCGGGATGCGCTCTCGCCGGTAGCCTGGTCCGAGCTGTTCCAGAACATCTTTCTCGCTTGAGAGATCACACACAACCAGTGGCGGGCGCATCCCTTCGGCGGGCTTCGCCCACCAGACCGGAATGCCGACACTGGAGCGCCAGTGCCAGGTCAGCGGCCAGCCGGCCTCGCCCTGAACCGCGGCAACAGGGTCCTCACCGCTTCCCTTCAGCGCGATTCCTTCGGCGATGACCGTGTCCAGCTCCGGGCAGGTCTGCACGTAAAGTATCGACTCGACGCGCTTCTGACTGGGCGTGATCTCCTCGAGGACGAAGTTGGCCACAAACGAGAACGCCACCGTGACCGCGAGTCCTCCGACTGCCAGTGCCCGGCTCCACCACCTCCCCCGCGGCCCGAACGTGCGCGCGAGCTGTGCGCCGGCTAGGGGGATGAACGGCCAGACCTGGTGGACGATCAGCCACGGGACCTTCTCGCCGAGATAGGCGTACATGGCAATCGACGCGACGCCGAAGGTGAAGATCGCGACCTCCACCGGATGCAGCCGGCGCCATCGGCGCACGATCCAGATTGTGGCGGCCACGATCGGCAGGAGCTCGTACTGGGCGAGTCGCATGAGGTGGAACCACGCCGGTCCGCCGACGCGTTCGATCTCGTGCTGGCTCCACCAGTAGGAGATCGCCTTGAACGGGAAGGCCCAGTCCTCCGGTCGAGTGAACAGAACGGTGTGCAGGGCGAGCGAGATGACCGTGAACACGCCGAGCGAGGTCAGAACGCCCAAACGTGAGGTCCATAGCCAGCTCACGCCGTACTCGAGCCCGAGCCACCCAGCACGGGCGATCCGTCCGGACGACGCCAGCAGTCGACCGATCAGGTGTCGGTTACGCTGCGGTGCCGACGTGGTCTTCAGGCCCCACCAGAGCCCGACGATGGCCGCAGTGATTGCCAGAAGCGTCACGGTGACGTACGCGTTCTCCTTGGTGGCAAACGCAAGCGCGGTCCAGACTCCGAGCCACGGCCACGCCGAACGCCGGCCGTGAACGATCACGTAAAACGTCAGCAGCGCGGCGGATGCGGTCACCATCTCGAGCAGGTCCATCCGCAGGAAGCGTCCGTAGTAGAGGGTGATCGGCGAGATCGTGAACAGCAGACCCGCCCACCAGGCGGCACGACCTCCGAGTGGACGGCGCAGGCGGTACGCCACGAGCACCATCGCGATGCCGCACAACGCGATCGGGAGCCGTGCTGTGAAGTCGTTGTCTCCCAGTACGATAAACGTGGCCGCCGTCAGGTAGTAGAGGACGGGGCCGTGGTAGGTCGGGTCGTACCGGTACAGTCCCCGCTCGGCGAGGTCGAATGACATCTGTGCGTGAATCGACTCGTCGTGGTGGAACGATCGCTCGGAAAGCGCTGCCGTGTGGAGCACAACGGATAACAGAAGAAGGGCTCCCCAGGCCAGCCACGCTCGCCGCCGACGGGGAAGAGCGCCGGACGTCATCGGTGACCCTCCTTCAGGAGTGTGCAGCTGTGCACGTCAACGAGGATGGTACCGGTCGCAGGAGCACCGAGCGCGGCGCGAAGGGCGTCGATGCCGGGGCCCGGGTATGCCGTACGCTCCATTGCGCCGATGGCGATCAGATCGATGCCTTCCTGCGCCGCGACGTGACACGCTCCGTCAAGGGATGTGGTGGTGTAGATCTGCCGGGCGACCGCTTTGCGCCGCTCCAGCTCGTTACGGATTCCGTCGCCTCTCCAGACCCCTTCGTGGTTTGCCCAGCCGAGGAAAGCCGGTACGCCGGAGGCCGACGACAAGCGAGCGTGCTCTGTGTAGGCACCACCGATCGCCTCCAAGAGAACGGTGCCGAGCGGTTGCTGGCGTAGGGTGACGACCGTCTCTCGATCGGACGGTGTCATCCAGCCGAAGCCCTCGATTCTGTGCTCCGGCGCGTTGTATGCCCGTACGGCCATCGACAGGGGGTGTGGCAGCGTGAGGACAAGCGTCACGATCAGCGCGACCATCCGCGTTCGCCGACGTGGGAGCCATCGTCGAAGCAGAGCCGGGAACGCCACCGCCAGAGCTGGCCAGGCGGCGATGTACGCCTTGAAGACTGTGTTCATCCTATGCAGCCGTTCGCCGTACGGATCCTTGACGTAGACCAGCTCGGGTACCAGAAACAGGAATACCCCGAGCACGGCCAGAGCAAGGGCCGCGCGATCCGGATCCTCTCCCGGGTTGAGCACCGCCAGGCTCAGGAGCACGAAGACCGCACCGAGGAGCATCGCCGAAGGGGCGCCGATCAGGCAGGCGGCGAGAACGACCATGGCCGCGGTGACGCTGCACAGAGCCTGCGCGGCGTACCTCTCGGGAACTGCGCTGGCCAGGTACGCAAGAGCACACCCGGCCGCCGGGATGAGGAGCACCCCCCCATACAAGAGGATGTTCGGTACGCTCGTGGTGGCGAAGACCCGACCGAGGCCCTGGAATGGCGGGCTGAAGTCGAGGTGGAACGGAGCTGTCAGGATCCAGCCGCCGGCCACTGCCACGATCGGAATCGCCCACCGTGGCCAGTGCTGGAGGGTTGGCCAGCGCCACTCTCCGTCGCCGGCCACCAGGAGCAGAAAGACCCCGGCAGCGGTGGGTGGCATCGCCCACGGGTTGGAAGCCCAGGTCGTGCCCACCAGTAGCGCGAGAAGGATGCCGTCGAACCAGCGCGGAGCTCGCCTGGCCACAACCAGTGCGACGAGCCAGGCGACGACCATCAGCGGTATCGACAGCAGATGCGGGTGGAGATCGCCGAGGTGGAGGGTGAAGAGGGGGAACTCCGTGATGACATCCGGGTCCTGACGGGACGACCGCCAGAGATCGATCGCGGTCAGCGAGCCGGTTCCGACGAGCTGGCGGAACCCGTCGGCGGTGCCGGCGAAGGTGGCAAGAAACGCTGCCAGAACCCCGTGGCGGACCGATCGGCACACCTCGATTCCGAGGGCGAACGTCACCGTGGCGGTGAGCCCGCCGACGAGGGCGACGATCAGGTTGTAGCCGATCTCGACGTCGATCCCGGCCAGACGGAGCGGACCGGCCCAGATCAGCGAGCCCCAGTAGTAGTACGGCAGGGTGTGGCCGGACAGCCACATGTCCGGCGGTGGGAACGAGTCGGTGCGCAGCAACGACGACAGGATTCCGAGATCCATCAGCTTCTCGGTTCCGAGGATGGCTGCCGAGCCCAGTCGGAGCAGAAGCACCACCACGGTACCGATGAGAAACGCCGCCTCCGCCTGGATGACCTCCCGCCACTGCTCACGGTCCAGCCAGAGTCGCCATGCTCCCAGCCCAGCCGTCACTACCAATACCAGCCCCAGGACGACCGGCCAGCCGGCGCCAACCACTATGCCCCACCACCACGCCGGGAAGGTCACTCCGACCAGCCCGACGATGCGGCCTCCTGCCCAGGCAGAACGGGCTTCCATGCCGAGGGCACGGAGCACCGCAAAACCGCCGGTTGCGGCAGCGGTCAGGATGAGGTAGAGGCTGACAATGCCCATGCAGTCGGCATTGTAGCTGACCTGGGCGTGGGGTGGCACAGCAGGTAGGTGACGCGTGCCCGGATCGCAAGAGTCGCAGCGGTGAGCAACTCACGGATCAGCACCTTCGAAGACTCGAAGCGTCCACCGGGAACCGGATGGCCGGGTTCCGGGTCCAGGGCCGTTGACCGGGACCGGCAACCGGATCCGGAAGGCTATGGGTTCTCCCACGGGATCTCTCCGCTCGCCACGTGCTCAGCTGCATTCACGAGGTCGTACGCCGCCGGCAGGAAGATGGCCCGTGGAAGCTCGGTCGAGATGACGTAGTCGGCGATACGCGAGGTTCTCAGAGCATCTTTTGACTCGCGGCGACTGGGCCGTGGCACGCGTCGCTGGCGATGCTCACGAGCCACGCAACGAAGCCACCCGGCCCCGGCCTTGGCCCCGGCTACTCGACCGCGGTCGTGGGGCCGGAAGCACCGGAGCCGCATGTGGCTGCGGCCAGTGGCCGCGTTAGGGTCGTTACTCCGGCTTCCCGAGGATTTTGAGCATCAGCTGCTTCTTCGCTTCCATCCTGTCGGCAGTATCGGCCTCGAGGACAAGTCGAAGGAGCGGCTCCGTGTTGGATGGACGGACGTTGAACCACCAGCTGTCGTACTGCACGGTGATCCCGTCCACGTAGTCGATCTCGGCGTCGGCGAACTCCGCGGCGAGCCGTCTGATCATCGCCTCGGTGTCGTCGACCACGAAGTTGATCTCGCCGGTGGCGTGGTAGCGCCGTAGCGGTTGGACAATCCGCGAGAGCGGCTTCCCCTGGCTGCGGACCAGGTCGAGCACCTGGATCAGGGTGAGAATCGACGAGTCCGCGGTGTAGTTCGAGCGGAAGTAGAAGTGGCCAGCCAGCTCGCCTCCGAACGGCGCGTCGAGCTGGCGCATGGTCGCCTTCATGAACGAGTGGCCGACACGCTCGCGCACGGCGTGGCCGCCCGCCTGCTCGATCGCTTCCCGCGTGGCGCGCGAGGAGCGCAGGTCGTACACGATCGTAGCACCGGGGTTTTCACGCAGATGAACCGGTGCCAGCACGCCCGTGATCAGGTCTGCGGTGACGATCCGGCCGGCTTCGTCGACGAACATGGCGCGATCTGCGTCGCCATCGAACGCCACTCCGAGATCACATCCGTGCGCGACCGTGGCAGCTTGCAGGTCGACGAGGTTCTCCGGTTTCAGCGGGTTGGCCTCGTGGTTGGGGAACGTGCCGTCCAGCGAGAAGTACAGTGGCACCAGCTCGATGTTGAGGACGTCCAGGATGGGCCGGTAGATCGTGGCCATGCCGTTCGCAGCATCGGCGGCGACCTTGAGGCGGGGCTCGGAGTGCTTCTGGTGTGCGAGGATGTGCTCGGAGTACGCGGTCGCCAGGTCGACACGCTCGAGGGCGGCGTTTGCCGGCAGATCCCGCGAGATTGGCGAGGCCATCGAGGATGTGGTCACGAGCTCCTCCAGCCGGCGGATTCCGGTGTCGCTCGACACGGGGATCGCATCCCGACGGGAGAGCTTCAGGCCGTTGTACTGCGCGGGGTTGTGGCTGGCGGTGACCTGGATTCCACCGGATGCGCCGAGATGACCGACGGCGAAGTAGTTCATCGGCGTGTCCGCCAGCCCGGCGTCGATGACGGCGACTCCCGCTGCGCGGAGCCCATGGATCACGGCTTCGTGCAGGGGCACGGAGTGTGACCGCATGTCGTGCGTCACCACGACCCTGGGACCGCGTTCGAGGTCGGCGGCCTCCATCAGATCGCGGAAGTGGTAGCCGACGCGGAACGCGATCGTCTCGTCGATCTGGTCCGGATATGTTCCCCGGATGTCGTACGCCTTGAAGATGCCGCCCATCGGAGCCTCCTTCGCCTGTCGGGCGGTGATTGTACACGGTGCTACGCGGGTGCTGGGCGGAGGAGAGAGCTCAGCCAGCCCCCGTTTGGCGGGTCAGGTTTGGCGAAGCTTCCAGGCGAGACGCAGGAGATCGCGCAGCATCTGGCTGGAAGCGCCGAGCGCGTGAACGCGGGTCCGGCGGTCGTTGCGCCAGCGGACGGGAACCTCGTGAACGGCCATGCCGGCTCGCAGTGAGCGGGCGATCAGCTCGACGTCGAACGCCCAGCCGTCGGTCTCCAGGGCCGGGAACACCCGGTCAGCCACGTCCGGGCCGATCAGCTTGAAGCCACACTGGGTATCACGGATACCGGGAACCAGGAGTGCCCGCACGAGCACGTTGAACGTTTTCCCCATCCGTTCCCGGTACCACGGCTGACGCTCCTCGATCGTCGATTCCGGTAGGCCGCGGGAGCCGATGACCAGGGAATCGGGGCTGGCGAACGGTACCAGGCGTTCCAGCTCCTCGATCGGAGTGGACAGATCGGCGTCGGTGACCAGTCGGTACGGCAGGCCGGCGGCCAGCACACCCTGTCGGACCGAGTATCCCTTCCCTCTGTTGATGGGATGTCCGAGCACCCGGACCTGGTCGGATCCCGCTGCCGCGGCGCGAACGATCTCGGCCGTTCCATCGTGCGACCCGTCGTCGACGACGACGACCTCGTACCGGTCACAGCGTTGTACGGCATAGCCGACAATCTTCTCCAGCGTGCGACCGATCCTGTCGGCCTCGTTGTAGGCAGGGATGATGAACGCAATCCCACTCCAAGCAGACGCATGCGCTGCGCGTGCGGTGTCGCAGTCGGAAGAGGAGCTCGCGTCGTGGGCGGTGTTTTGTGACATCATCAGTGGCAGACCTGCTCACGCGGCGTCGAGTCGACGCAGGTCAGTGTCTGGGCCTGCCGCGGAAATGTCAACACGGACCGCCACTGGTCATCATGATTCCAGCAGCCGAGGTAGAATCTGAAATAATGCCGGCGATGAAGATGACACCGATGCTCCGTCAGTACCTGGAGCTCAAGCAGGAGGCTGGCGACGCACTGCTGCTGTACCGGATGGGCGACTTCTACGAGCTGTTCTTCGAGGACGCTCAGGTGGCGGCGCCGGTGCTCGGCGTGACGCTGACCAAGCGTCGCCACAACGACGAGGTGCAGGCGCCGATGTGTGGCGTGCCCCACCACGCGTTCGATGGCTACCTTGGCAAGCTGCTCGATTCAGGGTTCCGGGTGGCCGTTGCGGAGCAAGTGGAGGATCCGGCAGAGGCCAAGGGCCTGGTGCGGAGGGAGATTGTCCGGATTCACACGCCGGGCACGGTTTCCGATGCCGAGCTTCTCGAGGAGCGCGAGCGCTGCTATCTGGTGGCGATTGGAGGCGGAGGCGACGACGACTACGCCCTGGCGTGGGTCGAGGTGAGCTCGGGTCTCTTCGAGGGGATGACCTGTCCGGATCGCAGAGCTGTGCGCGAGCAGCTGTGGACGCTCCGCCCGGCCGAGGTGCTGGTCTCAGAAGGATGGGGAGCGTGGGACGAGCTCTGGCCGTCCGAGCTCGAGAGGCCCGCGGTCACGCCACTTCCTGCGAGCATGTTCCTCGCCTCGGAAGGTGAGCGCCGTGTTCGACGGGCTCTTGGAGTGAGCTCGATACGAGGCTTTGGTCTGCGCCCCGGCGAGCCGTTGACCGGTATGGCGGGAGCGCTGTTGGGGTACATCGAGAGCACGCAGCGGTCGCAGATGGTCCACGCCTCGGCCTTCCAGAGACGGTATCCGGGGGACCACCTGGTCATCGACTCCAGCTCGTTACGCAATCTGGAGGTCGAACGCGGGTTCGAAGGGCAGCGCAAGGGTAGCCTGCTCAGCACCCTGGATCATACCTCGACGCGGATGGGCGCGCGTCTGCTTCGGGACTGGCTTGTCCGTCCTCCGTACGACGTGGACGTGATCGCTGACCGTCACCGTTCGGTGGCCGAGCTGGTCGATGATCCAGAGACCCTCGGACGTCTCCAACAGGCCCTCGACGGCATGCCGGACCTGGAACGCCTGGCGGCGCGGGTCGCGTTGCGCTACGCCACTCCGAGGGAGCTGGCGGCGTTGCGTGCGGCCGTGGAGCGTCTACCGGGCGTGACTGCGGCTCTCCAGGGCGTGGCGTCGCCGCTGCTCGAGCAGCTGGCCGAGGGGCTGGATCCA
>CAZEJK010000114.1:2266-2810 GCA_964512045.1 uncultured Thermoanaerobaculia bacterium | reverse complement strand
TCCAATGGAGGACATCCTCGGAGTACTCTCGGAACGGCTGGCCGATGACCCTCCCACCGTTGTCGGAACCGGTGTGATCCGGTCGGGTTGGGATGACGAGCTCGACGAGCAGCGCCGACTGGCGCGCGGTGGCAAGGAGCTGCTGGCCTCCATCGAGCTCAATGAGCGCGAGCGCACCGGGATATCCACACTCAAGGTGCGTTACAACAAGGTGTTTGGATACTACATCGAGGTGGGGAAGAGCAAGGCGAGCCAGGTGCCGGATGACTATGAGCGTCGTCAGACCCTGGCCAGCGCCGAGCGGTTCATCACCGCCGAGCTCAAGGAGCTCGAGAACAAGATCCTCGCCGCCGAAGGCCGCGCGACGGTGCGTGAACGAGAGCTGTTCAGCGAGCTGACCGAGACGCTCGCGACCAGCGCGGATCGCGTGGCTCGGACTGCGAATCACGTGTCAGTGCTCGACGTGCTGGCTGCGTTTGCCGATCGCGCACGGCGCCACGGGTACTGCCGTCCGGTGGTCGAGAGCGGCGTCGTGCTGTCGATT
>CAZEJK010000114.1:0-2256 GCA_964512045.1 uncultured Thermoanaerobaculia bacterium | reverse complement strand
TCGGGAGGGACGCCACCCGGTGCTCGAGGCGGTGCAGACCGATCCACCGTTCGTGCCGAATGACTGTGAGATGGATCCGGCCCAGCGCCAGATCGTACTGCTGACAGGGCCGAACATGGGTGGCAAGTCCACCTACCTGCGCCAGGTGGCGCTGATCGTGCTGATGGCCCATGCCGGGTCGTTCGTGCCCGCGCAGTCCGCGACGATTCCGTTGACGGACCGGATCTTCACCCGGGTCGGGGCCTCGGACATGTTGGCTCGCGGCGAGTCGACCTTCATGGTGGAGATGACCGAGACCGCCAACATTCTCTTGCAGGCGACACAGCGTTCTCTCGTCATTCTCGACGAGGTTGGTCGTGGCACGGCAACGTTCGATGGCCTGTCGTTGGCGTGGGCGATTGTGGAGTACTTGCATGAGACTCCGGAGCGCGCCGCCAAGGTGCTGTTCGCCACCCACTACCACGAGCTCACGGACCTGGCACGTCAGCTCGACCGTCTGGTGAACTGCTCGATGGCGGTGAAGGAGTGGCAGCGGAAGATCCTGTTCTTGCACCGGGTCGTGGACGAACCGGCGGATCGGTCGTATGGTATACACGTGGCGCAGCTCGCCGGTGTGCCGCAGAGCGTCTGCCGGCGTGCGGAGGAGATTCTGGTCGGGCTGGAGCGTCACGAGCTGAACGTGGGAGGGGGACCAGCGCTCTCCAAGGGCGCAGGGGTCGGTCGGCAGCTCGAGCTCTTCAGGTCATCGAGTGAGGAGATCTACGAGCTGCTCCGTTCCATCGACATCGACCGTTTGTCGCCGCTGGAGGCGTTGAACGTGCTCGCCGACCTCAAGGAGTACGCACACCGTGACCTCTGACATGCTGCCAATCGTCGTCGGCATCCCCGGCCCCGTGCTCCTGGACGAGGAGCGGGAAGTACTGGAACGCGTACGACCAGCTGGAGTCGTGCTGTTCGATCGCAACATTCGCAATCCCGATCAGGTGCGGGATCTGACAGCGTCGTTGCGCGATCTGGAGCCCGAGCCGTTCATTTGTGTGGATCTCGAGGGCGGCCGCGTCAACCGGTTCACCGCTCTGTGGGGACGGCTGCCGGCGCCAGCGCGGTCGGCGCGTGCAGGTCGTAAGGCTGTGCGAGCGCTCGGTGATGCCGCGGGTGCTGCGTGCCGAGCCCTGGGAGTGCAGATCAACTTCGCTCCCGTGGTCGACCTCGCGGTCGACGGAGGCCGTCTTACGAGCGAGGAGCGTTGCTGGCACGAGGATCCCGAGCGAGTCCGCACCTTTGCCGAGGTGTTTGCCAAGACGCAGGCCAACTGGTGTGTGAGCTCGTGCTTGAAGCACTACCCGGGGCTGGGAGCGGTGCTGGTCGACACGCACCACGAGCTTCCGGTCCTGGAGTTGGGGCCGAGCGCACTCGAACGGCATCTGATGCCCTACCTCGGCCTTGCAGAAGCAGTTGGCGCGGTCATGGTGGGCCACGCGATCACCCCGGCCCTGGGTGACGAGGACCGCCCGGCATCGCTGTCTCCCAAGGTCATCGAGCACGCACGGGCGCTTCCGGGCGGTCCGGTGGTGCTGTCGGACGACCTCGACATGGGCGCTCTGACGCCGATCGGATCACTGGAGGAGTTGGCTCTGAGCGCCTTGCGTTCCGGGGTGCATGGCGTCTTGGTCTGCCGCTCGTTCGGGAAGCTGGAGTCGATTGCGTCGGCGATCCGGGATGCGGTCGACGGTGAGCCCTCGTTGCGCATTCGGGTGAACGAGGCGACCAGTCGGCTGGGTACGCTGCGGCGCGAGCTGTGCCGGACCGGTGGCAGCGTCCCGGCGCCGGATGACGCCACGGTCAGCCAGCTGTGGCAGCAGGCCCGTACCGAAGCCGGAGAATGAGCTCTGCAGTCGTCCTTCTCTCCGGTGGCCTCGACTCGGCCACGGTGCTGGCGCTCGCACGCCACGAGGGCTTGAGCTGTCATTGCCTGACGGCGGACTACGGACAGCGGCATCGTGTGGAGCTGGAGGCCGCCCGCCGCGTGGCCCACGCACTCGGCTGTGTGAGCCATCGAGTGGTGCAGGTGGATCTGAGCGCCATCGGCGGCTCCGCGCTGACGGACCCGGCCATCGCGGTGCCGAAGGACCGAGAGATCGTGGATTCCGAGATCCCGGTGACCTACGTTCCGGCGCGGAACACCGTGCTGTTGGCCCTCCTTCTCGGGCTCGCAGAGGTCGTTGGCGCCAGTGAGCTGCACATCGGCGTGAACGC
>CAZEJK010000113.1:0-16410 GCA_964512045.1 uncultured Thermoanaerobaculia bacterium | reverse complement strand
CTGATCAAGTGCGCCCATGGGCGCACGGACCGCGGACGTCCCGTCCGCAGGGTTGGGCTTGCTGCGAGGCCCGATGCGGACCGGAGGTCCGCGGTCCGTGTATGGACCACAGCAGGAACGTTCGATCGGACCGCGGACGTCTCGTCCGCAGGGTTGGGCTTGCTGCGAGGCCCGATGCGGAACGGAGGTCCGCGGTCCTATCGAGTGGCGCAGGCTCACTGTCCACATCCTGCCTGCTCGCGACCGCGCAGAGGATCAGCGTCATTCGCAACCACGCCTGGGGCTGCTGAACGCCTCGTCGGCGAGCTGATCGCGCACCGACTCGGCGATCAGGTGCAGAGTCACCGCCGAGAACTCCATCCCGCGCTGCGAGCCGTGGCCCCACACGCTGCCGTGGTCCATGAGGCCGTAGCGCTGATAGACGTCCTGCCCGGCGAGGATGTCCCCTTGAGTGAACAGCGCGGCGCCATCGGGCCCGACCACCGTCCCTGGGTATGGAGGCTTCTCGTGGTTGGCGAAGATGCCGCCGACCAGCAGGCCTCAAAGCGCCACCACGAAGCTGATGATCGCCGCCGACTTCAATCTCTCGATGCTCATGTTCCCCTCCTTCTCCGTTATCTGACGTTCGCTCCGCTTCCCGTGCGGCTCGCCAGTCGGACAGTGGCCCAAGCTCCGTGACGCCGGCCCTCTCCCGGCATGCTGTGGTTGGGCTCGTACCGCGCGCTTGGCGGTTGACAGAGCAGCTTGCGGGGCGTATCTTGTGAGTGAACGTTTGAATATAACGTTCAGGAGGTTCGGTCATGACTCAACCGCTCGACCGCAGGACGATTCTCGAGGAAGCGCGCCGGTTGTTCGCTCGGTACGGCTTTCGCAAGACGTCGCTGAGCGATATCGTGCGCGAGCTCGGGGTCGGCAAGACAGCCGTCTATCACCACTTCCCCGGCGGCAAGACCGAGATCATCGACAGCTGTCTGCAACATGAGGAGGAGTCGGTGCTGTCGAAGATGCAGACGGCAGTCGATGGCCACGACGATCCGCGTCAGCAGCTCAGGGCCATGGTCGCCGCCAAGATCGAGCACATCGCCGGTCTGCGACAGCTGCTCACCGTGAATCGAGAGGTCGGGCGCGAGCTCGCCCAGCTGAGCCGCCAGCATGAGCGGCGTTTCCATCTGCGCGAAGAAGACCTCATTGAGACGATCCTCCGACGCGGGCAGGAGATGAAGATCTTCAGGCCTGCAAATCCGCAACGACTGGCTTCTGCTCTCTCCACGATGCTTGCCCGACTGGAAATCGAGATCGCCTTCGACGAGCGGCCCAGCGGTGTGCATGAGCAGCTCGACACCGTTCTGGAGCTCGTGTTCCACGGTCTTATCAGTGACGAGCTTCGATCGGGGAGGATGTCATGAGATCGGATCAGCGCGCACACTGCGATGGAGCTCGGAAACTCCTGGTCGCGATGGCCCTGCTGATCACCGCTGGAGCGAGTGCGACACCACCGGTTGGAAGCTCGCACGTCACAGCCTCAAGCCCGGGCGCGCCAACACGCCATGTCGTGGACCGGTCTACTGTCAACCTGAGCTTCAACGACGCGATGGCCCTTCTCAGCCAGCGCAACCAGCGGCTCAAGGCCGCCGCGGAGACCGAGCGCCGGAGCGGCGAGCTGCGTGCCGCCTCCAGAGGGTTGCGGCTGCCGCGCTTCGACGCTACAGCGCAATGGACGCGCATCGACGAGCCGATCTCCATCAATCTCGAGCCGGTTCGGGCGGCGATTCTCGGTCTCCACCCGGAGGTGCCGGGCGAGTTGGTTCCCGCGTTCGCCCTCGACGTTCAGGATGACCACTTCTTCAAGGCACAGCTGGAGATGACCTGGCCCGTGTACACCGGCGGCAAGGTCAGCGCGGCCATCCGCGCCGCCGACGCTCGCCTTGAAGAGGCCCGTCAGCAGAGCCGTGCCACGGCGCAGCTGCTCGGCGCCGAGCTCGTCCATCGCTACTACGGTTTGCAGCTCGCCGAGCAGGCACTCGAGGTCCGACAGCAGGTCTTCGCAGGCATGGAGGAACATCTCTACAACGCCCGCCGCCTCGAGGAGGAGGGCATGATCGCCCATGCCGAGCGGCTGCACGCCGAGGTGGCGCATGCCGAGGCCCTGCGGGAGCTCAAGGCAGCCCGCCACGACGTTGACCTGGCGGCGGCCGCGTTGCGAACACTGCTGGTGACTGAGAACGATCTCCACCCGAGCTCCATGATGTTCGTCATTCATGAGCTCCCGGCCCTCGGCACAGTGCAGCAGCGGGCTCTCGAGAACAACCCGGAGCTCGGCCGCCTTGACGCCCAGCAGGAGCTGGCCCGAGAAGCCACAGTGGTGGAGCGTGCCGCCTATCGGCCCGACGTGGCGCTCTTCGCCGTTCGCGAGCTCCACACCGCCGACCTGACGATTCTCGAACCGCAGTGGGCGGCCGGCATCGGGGTCACACTCAGCCTCTTCGACGGCTTCTCGCGCGGTCATCGTGTGGCCGCTGCGCAAGCCACCGAGAGCATCCTGGCGCACCTCGAGCACGGGGCGCGCAACGACGTGGCACTGATCGTCGAGCGTCACTACCGCCGATTGCAGAAGGCGGTCGAGCAGTTCGACAGCGTCAACGCCACCATCGCCCTTGCCGAGGAAAGCTTGCGGGTCCGATCCCTCGCCTTCAGAGAGGGGTTTGCCACCTCGCTGGACGTGGTGGACGCACGGAGCTCCCTTGCCGGAGCGAGGCTCACCCGCCTCGCCATCGCCCACGATTTCATCACCAGCCTCGCTGACCTGCTGGCCACCGCGGGGCAGGTCGAGCGCCTCGAAGACTATCGCCAGCTCGCCACCGTGGAGGTCACACCATGACGCGCCCGCACGCCGGTCTCGTCACCGTTCTCGCTATCGTTGTCATCGTCGTTGTCGTGATCGTCGTTGGCTGGATCGTCGTTCATCCGGCGCCGGACCTCGTGCAAGGCGAGGCCGAGGCCACCGAGATCAAGATCGCCACCAAGATTCCGGCCCGAGTGCAGAGGATCCACGTTGCAGAGGGAGATCGAGTAGGTCACGGCGATGTGCTCGTCACCCTGGCGAGCCCTGAGACCGAAGCCAAGCTCGCGCAGGCCGAAGCAGCCCGTGAGGCGGCGACGGCGCAGCGCGACAAGGCCGATACCGGAGCCCGAGAGGAGGAGATTCGCCAGGCGTACAACGTCTGGCAACGAGCCAAGCACGCCGCCGAGCTTGCCGAGACCACCGCGGGTCGCGTCGAGCGTCTGTACGCGGACGGCGTCCTCCCCGAGCAGCGGCGTGATGAGGCCGTGGCACGCTGGAAAAGTGCCCGAGAAGCTGCAGAAGCCGCCAGGGCGGTGTACGACATGGCCCGCAGCGGCACTCGGGAGGAAGATCGCCGCGCGGCAGAGGCTCTGGCCGCGCAAGCCGCAGGGGCGGTGACCGAGGTCGAGGCGTATCTTGCCGAGACCAGACTCGAGTCGCCCATCGAAGGCGAGGTCAGCGTCGTAGTTGCCGAGGAGGGTGAGCTGGCCGCAGCAGGCTTTCCCCTCATGACCCTGCTCGACCTCTCCGACATCTGGGTCAGCTTCAACCTACGTGAGGACCGCCTCGGCGCGCTCCGCATGGGCAGTCGCATGTGGGCGAGGATCCCGGCCCTTGCTGACCGCGAGGTGGAGGTGAAGGTGAGCTACATCGCCGCGCAGGGGGACTATGCCACGTGGCGGGCCACCAGCGCGTCGGGCGGATTCGACCTGCGCACCTTTGAGGTTCGGGCGCGTCCGCTGGCGCCGGTGGAGGGGCTGCGTCCTGGTATGAGCGCCATCGTCGACTGGGATCGGCTGGTCGCCAGATCCGAGCAGCCCGCTTCCGCAGGCGGCTCCTGAGCCGTTGGGGGGAGTATGGTCCTTCGTCCAGGCTTGCTGAAAGTCCTCTCGAGAGAGCTCCAGAGGATGCGCGGCCGCCCGCTGTATCCGCTCTTGTTGGTGGTGTTGCCGACGGCTGCCTTCCTGCTGCTGTGGGTCATCTTCTCCGCCGGAACCGTGCGCGAGCTGCCGGTGGCGGTGATCGATCTCGACGACACGAGCATGTCGCGGCAGCTGGTTCGAATGGTCGACTCGAGCCCGTCGATGGCCGTGACCGAGCGCGGTCTGAGCGGCATCGACGGCGAGCATCTGCTCCTGTCTGGCGAGGTGTACGCGGTGCTGCTCATTCCGCGCGATCTGGAGCGTGATCTGCTGCGCGGCTCCCGGGCGGTGGTGACGCTATACCGCAACTCACAGCTCCTGCTGCCGTCGAGCCTCATCCGCCGCGAGGTTCTGACAGTGGTTGGTACGCTCTCGGCTGGCATCGAGATCCGCCAGCGTGAAGCGCGTGGCGAGGCGCCGGCCGCGGCCCGCGAGCGCCTCGAGCCGATCCTCGTGCAGTCCCATCCGCTCTTCAATCCGTGGTTGAACTACATGTACTTCTTGGTCAGCTCGCTGCTCCCCGCAGTGCTCCAGATCTTCGTGCTCGTCACCGCAGTGCATGCGGTCGGTGTCGAGCTGAAGGAGGGCAGCGGTCCCGACTGGCTGGCCGCCAGCGGCGGCAGCGTCGCACGCGCGGTGGCCGGCAAGCTGCTACCGTACACGGCCGCGCACCTCATCCTCGCAGCCTTCATGCTGACCATGATCCTCGGCCTGATCGGTGCGCCGCTGCACGGCGACCTGCCGGCTCTCGTGGTCGGCACGGTGCTGTTCGTGCTCGCCGGTCAGGCCCTCGGTGCGACTCTCGCCGCCTGGTTCGCCAGCCTGCGGCTCGCGACCAGCGCTGCTGCCTTCATCGCGACGCCAGCCTTTGCATTCGCCGGCCTCACCTTCCCAACCTCTGCCATGCCGCTCCACGCTCAGGCATGGGGGGAGCTACTTCCCCTGACCCACTACCTCGAGATGCTCGTGGAGCAGGTCATGAGAGGCGCGCCGGTGGCGGCGTCGGCTCCCGAGCTGCTTGCCCTGGCGAGCTTCGTCCTCGTCGTGCCCCTCCTCGGGCACCGCCGTCTGGCGCGGGTCCTCGCCGAGGAGCGATTCTGGGGGAGACCATGAGGTCCGCAGTGGTCGCCTGTATCGCCGAGTGGCGTCGGATGATCTCCGATCCTGGCGCGATGCTGATCCTGGTCGGGGCGCTTGTCGTGTACGCGCTTTTCTACCCGCAGCCGTACGTGCCCGAGGTCCTCAAGGAGGTGCCAGCGATCGTCGTCGACCACGACGGCACGCCACTGTCACGACAGCTCGCGCGAATGGCCGACACCTCCGAGCTGGTTCGGGTTGTGGACCGAACACCGGAGAAGGCCGCGGCTACTGCCGCCGTCCGTCGAGGTCGAGCCGGAGCGATCCTCGAGATTCCGCGCGGCTTCGAACGGGACGTGCTCCGAGGTGACGCGGTGACCATCGGCTGCTTCGCGGATGCCGCCTACTTCCTCGTCTATCGTCAGGCCATGACCGGGCTGCTGGGCGCCGCCAGGACGCTGTCGGCCGGCATCGAGATCAGCCGGCTGGAAGCGGCAGGAATGACGCCGGATGCAGCACGCATCGCTCGCGCGCCGCTGACTGTGGAAGACCGGCCGCTGTTCAATCCGGCGGAGGGCTACGCCAGCTACATCGTCCCTGCGGTCCTCGTGCTCATCATGCAGCAGACGCTTCTCATCGGAATCGGCATGCTCTCCGGTACGACCAAGGAGCGCGGTGAAAGGGAACCCGGCATGGGTTCGCTGACGGCGCTCATCGGCCGCGCCATCGCCTACCTCATCCTCTACTATGTGCACGCTGTCTTCTACTTCGTCGTAGTGCGCTGGGTTTTCGGCCTGCCCTACCGCGGAGACCTGACGACGAGCTTGGTCTTCGCATTGCCGTTCCTACTTGCTGCGATCCTCCTTGCCTTGACCGTCTCATCCATGTTTCGGGAACGCGAGACTGCCCTCCAGGTTCTACTCTTCACGTCGATCCCGGCACTGTTTCTGGCCGGTTTCTCGTGGCCGTCGGAAATGATCCCGGGCTGGTTGCGCACGACTGCGCAGCTGCTGCCGAGCTCCTCTGCCATCGAGGGTTTCTTGCGCATCAATCAGATGGGCGCCAGCATCGCCGACGTTGCGACTGAGTGGCGAACCCTGTGGTGTCTGTGCGGGGCCTACCTTCTGACCGCATGGTGGAGCCATAGCCGACGCACAATGATCTCGGCCCTTCCCGACGAACGACCATGAGATCCGGTCCAACCACTGCGCGGGAGGTGCCTCCCGTCAGGTGCCACCTCGTAGGTGCTCCGCAATTCAATCAGTACCGAGTTGAACGTTCTTCGAAACCGGACCTCGTTCCTCTCAGCCTGGCTGGTCGAGCACCCGCGCTCGCTGTTGCTACGCTGAGTCGGCGCGTTGCAGCTCGATGGTGAGATGGGCGATACCCAGGCGATCCGGAATCCGCTCCGCGACCTCCGATCGGTCGCACGGCTCCGCCTGCCCGAAGTGGTGCTCGTGGATCACGCTTCAGCACTCCTCCCTGTGGTATTCCCGGCCCTGGAGAGCCCCCAGCGAGCGAACAGCGCCGGCACCACGACCAGGTTCAACGCCGTCGAGCTGAGCAGGCCACCGAGGATCACCTCACCCATCGGGCTGAGGATCTCGTTGCCCGGATCGCCCCCTGCCAGCACCAACGGCACCAGCGCGAGCCCCGCGGTGAGCGCCGCATCATCACCGGCGCCATCCGCTCCTCCGAGCCCTGGATCACGGCCTCTGTCAGCATGACGTTCGCCGGATGGCGGCGCCACCCACCGTGACCACTCGCTCGCCGACGAGCACTCCATCGACCAGCACGCGATCGCCCTGGCGACGCTCGACCGTCACCACCCGTCGCGCGAACGTCTCCCCGTCCAGCTGCACGTACGTCACCGGCGCGCCTGCGTCGTCAACCACCGCAGAGTCGGGAAGCAGAACGCCCTCCATCGACCCCCGGCAGGAGCACCTGTGCCGTGGCCCGGAGACCCGGCTTCAGCTGGTCGACGCTGCGGTCCACCTCCACGAGAACCTCGACGGTGCCAGATCGCTCCAGGTCGCGGCTGCGGCCCTGCGAGCGCGCGCCTCTGCCCTCGCCTCTGCAAGCCGGCCCGCGACCACCTCCACCTCCAGATCAAGACGATCGGCCTCCACGCCAGCGGCCTCGCCGAGCTCCGCTCGGGCCCGCAGCCACTCGGCGAGCTGTTGAATCCTGTCGTGATGGTCCTCGAGAACGGCTGCGCGCCTGCTGGCCACATACCACGCAGCAAACAGCTCACGCAGCTCCAGGCGGGCGCTCAGGAGGGTCGCATCGATTCTCGCCTTCGAGGCAGCGACCGCCGCGTCGGCGCCAGCTACTCGGTGCCGACGTCCGTCAAGAGGCAAACGCCAGCTCACGCTCCAGCTATCCTGTGTGGCCGCCGCGCTCGGGTCCTCACGTTCCCACGCGACGATCGGGTTGTCGAGCACGCCGGCCTGCAGCCGGCCGCCGGACGCCGCCGCCCGCTCGGCCCTCGCAGCCGCGACATCGGGATGGTTGGTCAACCGCTCAGCTTAGTTACCATTGACGATTGGCAGTTGGCAATAGATAATGGCAATGGAGGTTCGATATGCAGACGACCCTGGACCGCTACGGACGTGTTGTGATTCCGAAGCAGGCACGTGATCGTGCGGGGCTCGCACCCGGCAGCGAGCTCGAGGTCATGGTCACCGAAGAGGGACTCACGCTGAAGCCGATAGAGGACGAGCCGGCGCTCCTCGAACGGGACGGTGTGCTGGTCTTCACCGGAGAGCCGATGGAGAACGTCGAGTCGGCGGTAACCGTACACCGCAATCAGCGACTGGCGTCCGTGGTCGGGTCGGTCTGAAGTGAAGGCGCTCTTCGACACCTCGACCCTCGTGGCGGCCATGGTGGCTCACCATCCCGAGCACGACAGCTGCCGCGACTGGCTGGCACGGGTCGTGAGGGGTGAGCTAGAGCTGGTTGTGGCCGCCCATACCATCGCCGAGCTCTACGCCGTCCTCAGTACGCTGCCGACGCGTCCTCGCCTTGGACCGGACCGGGCCTGGCGCCTGATCGAAGACAACGTGATACCGCACTCGAGGGTTGTCGCACTGAGCATAGAGGAGCAGGTGGAGACGGTGCGCGAGATCGCGTCGCAGGGTCTTTCTGGTGGCGTGGTGTACGACGCGCTGATTGCCGGCGTGGCGCGATCCGAGCAGGTCGACGTGCTGGTGACGCTGAACGAACGCCACTTCAGGAGGGTGTGGCCCGAGGGTCCGGTCGCCGGCTGAGTACGACATCGACACGTATGGTTGTCTCGGCGGCACCAGCGTTGCGACGCCGATGGCGACGGGTGGCGCAACGTTGGTGAGGGAGCGGTATTACCACGAGAACAGCTTCGTGAACCCGAGCCCGGCGATGATCAAGGCGATCCTCGTGCTGGCTGCCGGCTCTGGGGGGCGCTCTCTGCTACCGTTGCAGCATGGGTATCGTGGGCCGCTGGCGACGGCGTCGGCGGGAGGCGCCGCCGAGACTGGACTGGGTCCAGCTGGAGGTCACGACTCGCTGCACTGCCAGCTGTAGCTACTGCCCGCGAGCAGCGGCCGGGTCGGGCTGGCCGCAGCGTGACCTGTCGCTCGAGCTGGTGGAGGCGCTGGTTCCGTCACTGCGGCGCACGCCATACGTCCACCTGCAAGGATGGGGCGAGCCGTTGCTCCATCCGCACTTCCTGGAGATCGCAGCGCGGGTCCGCACGGCAGGCTGTGGGGTGGGAACCACCACCAATGGAATGCTCATCGATCGGTCGTGGGCCACGGAGCTGGTGAGCGCCGGGCTGGAGGTGGTGGCCCTGTCGCTGGCGGGAGTCAGGGCGGCGCACAACGATCTCGCTCGCGCCGGCACGAGCCACCAGCAGGTGGTGGCAGCCGCGCAGCACCTCAGAGCTGCGCGGGGAGAGCACGAGCGCCCACGGATCCACCTGGCGTTCATGTTGTTGGCATCGGACCTCGACGACCTCGAACGCTTGCCGGAGCTGGTGGCGACCGCCGGTTGCGACGAGGTGGTCGTCAGCTCCTTGGCGCTGGTGACAGGTGCGCAGCAGGCAAAGGAGGCCGAGCTGGCGTGTGATGCCGAGCAGCTGGCCGAGCTCCGGAAGCGGCTGCAGGAGGTGAGCCGGGAGGCCAGTCGCAGTGGCGCCGAGCTGTACTGGCAGCTGCTGGCGCCACAGGCCGCGCCCCAGCCCTGTGCCGAGAACCCGCAGCGCTCTGTGTTCATCAGTGCCGACGGTAGCGTCCACCCGTGTGTCATGACCGGCCTACCGGTAGAGGCGCAGGAAGCGATGGACTGGGACGGAAACCGTTTTAGCTGCCCGGTCACCTTCGGAACGGTGGCGACGGCGAGCCTCGGCGAGATCTGGCGCAGCACCGCCAGCCGCTCTTTTCGCCACCGTGAAGGCAGCTCCACCCCCCCTGAAAGCTGCAGGAGCTGTCGCAAGCGGTACCGGCTGCCACTGGACCCGGCGGAGCACGGCGTGGTCGAAGATCTCCTGGAGCGATTGTGAGCACTGCACCGGATGGCGCCCGGCACGGCGGTGACGTGGCAATCAGTCTGGTCGTTGATCGATCCGATGGTCAGGGCTTTCGTGGTCCGGGGTCGGCACCCGGCGCCCGGGAGCCGGGACAGGGTCCGGCTCTGGGCGGCCCCGTTGGTAGTGAGCGGCGAGCAGAGGGTGGGCCCTCAGACTGGCCGGCTGCCGTACTCCCAGAGTCAGTCGCGAACCTTCCGGGACGAACGGCGTTCGGCGGCGCGGGCGTGGGCCTCGAGGCCTTCGAGGCGGCCGAGGGCAGCGCCGTCGGCGGCAAGGCGGTCGGTCTGTGGACCCGGCTCCAGACGCAGCCAGGTGCGCGGACGGAGGAAGTGGTGCACCGACAGTCCGCCCGCCGAGCGGGCGCTGCCGCCGGTGGGCAGGGTGTGGTTCGGACCGGCGCCGTAGTCGCCGAACACCTCGGCGGAGGCCGGGCCGAGGAACAGAACTCCCCAGGACGGTGCGCTCGGAGGATGAGAATAGTGTATTGCTTTCCGTGGCTCCCGGCAACTGCCTTCCGTCACGAGGTTGGTCGAGCTGACGAGAGAGGCGAGCACCAGCGTGGAGGAACCACCCTCGCGCTGTAGACGGTGCAGCTCAGACTCGCCCACCCCACCTCTCGGCATGGAGGCCTCGGCCAGGTGAGCCGTCGAGCGATCGCGCGACGCCTGCACCGGACCGGTCAGGTCATGGTCGTGATCCGGCGACCCGTCATGGGCATGGCCGTGCAGCGCCACCTCCACCGCTGCGTGGTGATCGTGCGGCTCGGCATGGTGAAGATGCTCGTGCGCACTGATCGCCAGTACCGAGAGACCAACCCCGGTCCAGAGCACAGCAAGCACAACCAGTGCAGCACAGAGACGCCGTCTCATGGCGCCGAAGTCTCTCATACGTTGCCCGTCTGCGCAAGTGAACAATGTTGATTCCGCAGTGCCTCGACTGCTGAGGCCCGATGCGGTCCGCAGGAGTGGGCTTGCAGCAAGGCCCGATGCGGACTGGAAGTCCGCGGTCCCTGTATGGACGACAGCAGGAACGTTCGATCGGACCGCGGATACGCTTTGCTGGGCCTCTGCCCAGATCAGGAACCGTCCATGATGACCAGTCGGCTCTCGACCTGCTGTACGCCCTCGACTCTTTCGGCCAGGTGGACTGCGTGATCGAGCTCGTACTCCGAGCTGACCTCCCCCGTCAGGGTCACCACCCCGGCCTCGGCGTCGACATCGATCTCGAACGCGCCCACCTCGGGATCCGCCGCCAGCACCGACTTGACGTTCGCTGCCAGGACCGCGTCGTCCACGATCTCCGCGGCCACCACATCTCCGATCTGCAGCTCATCGATCACACGGACCACGCCATCGGTGTCGCGGGCAAGCTCCAGCGCTTCCCTGCGGTCGGCCTCGGTCGCCACGGTCCCGCTGAGCCGCACGACCCCCTGATTGGCATCAACGTCGATCACGAACGGGTTGACCTCGGGGTCCGCGGCGAGCTTGGTCGTGATTCGGGTGACGATGGTCGCATCGTCCACCGCGACCTCTGCCTCGCGCTCCGACTCGCAGGCCACCATGGTCAGGACAATCACGGCCGTCAGAACGGCCAACCAGAGCACTTTCGTCTTGCGCATCTCGACTCCTCTCCTCAGGCGGGCGTTGCCTCATTCTCAGCTCCAGATCAGAAGCTGATGTAGGCACAACCTCGGTGCTGCAGGTCCACCAGGCGCACAATGGCGCCGGGAACGATCTCCACCGCGGGCAGGATGTCATCCTCGCTCCATCCCATCCGCTCGATCGTGTTGCCGCACATCTCGATGCTGACCTCCGAGTGGAGGAGCAAGGCCAGATCCTGCCGATGCGGGTTGGTCTCCGACGACCGGTCCAGCGCGGCGTAGGCTTCGTCGCGGAGGAGCATCCCAGCCGCATCACCGTGCACCACCACGTGGATCTCGAGGTTGTCAGCATCGACACCGAGGTCCTCGTAGGTCTCGATCAGACTGGAGACCGCCACCAGGATCTGGCTGTCACCCTGCATCATCTCCACCGGCTGCTTGAGCTCGTAGGCGACACAGATGTGGCTGGTGCGTGCCAGCTCCGTGATGTGCCGATCCTCCGCACCCGTCTCGGCGACGGCCGGAGCACTCAGGGCGACCATCGCACAGACCGCCACGGCTGCGTGAATCACTGTCTTTCTCGTCATCGTACGTTCCTCCCCGGCCACGGCCTGGATCTGTTGCCGCAGCTTGATCCATCAAACGAGGTTTCGAGTCTTGAGATTGCCTCCACGGGATGGGAAGTGCCCCGAGAAGACGGTCGGGACGCACCGGAGGGCGCCTCCTGCGCAACCGTCACACCGGAGCGCCCACTCTCGGTCCTCGTTCGCCGCTCCCACGGATGACGGCTGACCCCTGCGTTCGGCTCGCTCACCCATCGTCATCGGAGCTCTTTGCATGACCGTGCGGACGCTCCCGGCTCACGGTCTCGCTGTCATCATCGGCTGCAATCAACCTCTCATCGTGCATCGCAGCGGGTCGGTCTGCGCCTTGGAGTGCAGCGTTGTCGTCCAACACTTCAGCCTGGGCTTCGGGGTGCTCGTGGCGGTGCATCCACTCTGGCATCGTGCCATCGAGCCAGCTCGGGTTCATCGGGTAGATCTCGGGGTCGAACAGCACCGAGTAGAAGTGCCACACGGCGATCGCCAGGGTGGCCAGCCACGCCTCCCAGAAGTGGAAGGCCAACGCGGCGTCGATCACCTGCAACGGCACATACCTGGCGATACCGACGTCGAACCAGAGGATCATTCCGCTGGCGATCATCACGACGGTGCCCCAGACCAGCGCCCAGTACTCGGCCTTCTCGACGTACGTAAAACGCCCCTCCCGCGGTCGTTTGGAGCGCATGCGGAGGTTGTACGCGATCGTCTGGAAGAAGTGGACGAAGTCGGCCCACCGCGGCAGCATATCGACGAACACCTGGCGCCCACGGCGGGTTGCGATCAGAAAGATGCAGTGCCAGAGAACCGTGCCCATGAAGACGATCGCGGCGATCCTGTGCAGCGTGCCCCGAAACGCGAAGCCGCCTTTCCACCCGAACAGGAGGCGTGAGAACCAGCTGGTCTCGTACACCAGGGCGAAACCTGTCACGACCAGTACGATGAAGCTGATCATGACCAAGGTGTGTTGGACCACCTCTCCCGGCTGCATGCGACGCACCCGCGGACGGCTGCGCAGGCGGTCACTGAGGTGCCGCCACAGGTCGATCAGCCAATGGACCACCATCAGGCCGATAATCACGATGATGGCGATGACATAGATCCCGCGAATCAGGTGCCCGACGGGAGTGCGCAGGCCGCTGATGGTCGCCTGATGGATCGGCAGCTGGGCCAGCTCGGCGGAGATCCCCTCATGGCATCTGGCACACGTCGCCTGCACATTCGACGGATGTACCCTCGACTCCGGGTTGTGTGCCGGAAGCGTCGAGTGGGCACCGTGACACGATGCGCACGTCGCAACCCGCGTGTCACCCAGCCGGTTCTTGACGCCGTGATAGGAGTCAAAGAAGGTGGTCACCCTGCCGGCCTCCATGCCGTACTCCTCGCTGAGGATGACCGACCCGTGGCAGCGCGCACAGGTGGTCTCGGCCACCTCGGTTCTGGCCACCGGGGAGGCGGGGTCGGAGACCCGAACCACCGCGTGGTCGCCGTGGCAGTCGGTGCACACCGGCACGTCAGTCTCGCCGCGCCGCGTCAGCTGACCGTGGATCCCCGACCAAAAGGCCTCCTCTGATGTGGCATGGCACCGACCGCAGGTGGAGGGGATGGCGAGAGCAAACGTCCGGGAGTCGCGGTCTGCCGGCGCCAGGATGCGATGACCACTGCCCTCGGTGCCGTGACAGTCCACACATGCAGCCCGTGGCCCACCGTCCGCTCCAGGGCCATGAACGCTGTCCAGATAGCCGTCGATCTCGGTCTTCTCCATGTGATAGGTGCGGACGATCTCCTGCCTGCGGTGACACTCACCGCAGGTTCCAGCTTGATTGGTCGGGTGAACCGCGGAGTCCTGCGCGTCAGGCGGAAGGATCCGGTGGCGGCCGTGGCACTCGCCGCAGGTCGGAAGATCGGGGTTTTTCCCGACCTCGCTCATGCCGTGCTTCCGGTACGTCTCCGCGGCCTCGGCGTGGCAAACCGCGCAGGCATCGCTGGCCGACGCCATCTCCTGCGGATGCGGCACCGTCGACGCCTCCGTATGACAGGTTGCACATGCAAACGCCGCATGTGGGGTTCCTTGAAGGCGTCGATTGAAGACCTTTGACTCGTGACACTCCGCACACGGCTCTTCGGCCCAGGCCGGGACAGCGAGGAGAACGACTGTTGCAAGCAGAGACCGGATGACCCGGCCTCGAGAACGCTTCATCTGGAGATGACGCCGCACGCCCCTGATCCTCCGTCGCCTCTGAATCTAGAGCCGCGGAGGAGCATCTCTGGAGCGGGTTGTAACGTGACCCACGTTAGGGCTCACCCCGATGTGAGGTCCCGTCTCCAGGCTTGGGCTTGCAGTGAGGCCCGATGCGGACTGGAAGTCCGCGGTCCCTGTATGGACCACAGCTCGAACGTTCGACTGGACCGCGAACGTCTCGTCTGCAGGCTAGGCGTTTTCTGAAGACAAAGGCTCTGCTGAAGACTCCTGCACGAGATCGTCCGGGCTGCTGTCCTCGGAGTCACCCTCCGATTTGTCCAGCTTGCGAGCCCGCTTCTGCTCTTTCTTCTTCTTCTTTTCCAACTCTTTACGGCGCTTCTCGAACTTATAGGCTCCGGATCGTTTCCCCAACTGGGCATCCCTCCTTTGACGTAGCGGACGGAGTGAGCGAGTCGTCTGAGGGATGTACTGTCTCCTCAGGGCGAGGTCCGACCATATCACGTCGCATCGAATGGTCAGTCGAAAATCTTGCCGGATCCGGTGTGAGATCGCCGAAGCCCTGCGCCAATTCCTGTGCGCTCTCCGCGGCTTCGCGGTGATCTCGCCGCTGCTCGCACGCCAACGGTCGAGCTACGAGCTGGCAGCCGCTCCGGCCTCGGCCCTCAGCTCGCCCACGGCCTGACGGATCCGCGGCAGGACGTGCTGCTCTGTGTAACGGATCAGATGCTCGCCACGGATCGCCAACGCAACCGCCCGTGGCACCGCCCGCCGCCCGCGCCGCGCCGCGTGGACCATGAGCCGCCAGAAGTAGAGCCGACGGCGTCCGAGAATGCCAAGCCGAAGAACCACGCGCACCCCTGCCATGGCGTCTGCGCGCCAACCCGAAGCTCGTCCCCGGGACGGACCCGATCGATCCGCATAGAGCGTGCACCGCCGGTAGTACTCCTTCGGTGAGTACAGCCGGGCGAGCAGATCCGCATATCCCCTGAGGAGGGTCGCCTCATCCATCGAGGTCGCGAAGTTCGGCCGGCCGAACTGATCACCGGTGGGGAGCCCGCGCAGGCGCTCCTGCCTCGCCAACCGTTGCCACAGCGCCGTTCCAGGCACGGCGCTGAGGACGCCCACCATCGCCACCGGAATCGGCGATGTATCGATCAGCTCGTGCTGTGCTTCGAACACCTCCGGTCCGTCGGCATCGAAGCCCACGATGAAGCCACCCATCACCTCCAGTCCGGCAGCTGTGAGCGTGTCGATCGCTTCGGTCATGTCGACACCCACGTTCTGCCGTTTCCCGGACTCGCTCAACGCCTCCGGCGACGGGCTCTCCAGACCCACGAAGACCGCCGAGAAGCCGGCGTCGACCATGGTGCCGATCAGCTCCGGGTCCCGTGCGAGATCGAGGCTCGCCTCAGTGTAGAGGTCGAACGGATGGCCGTGGTCCTCCTGCCACGCGGCGACCTGCGGCAGAAGCTCGCGAACCGCGCGACGGTTGCCGATGAAGTTGTCGTCAACGAAGAACAGCGAGCCGCGGTAACCGCACTCGACCAGTGCCTCGAGCTCGGCACGGACCTGCTCGGAGCTCTTGACTCTCGTACGACGACCGAACAGCTGGATCACATCACAGAACTCGCAGTTGAACGGACAGCCCCGGGAGAACTGGACCCCGGCCGACGCGTAGCGGCGGATCTCGAGGAGATCGAACCGCGGCACTGGCGAGTCGGTCATTGGCGGGTGCCACCCGGGCTCCGGGCTCAGCACTCGAGCCGGGCCCTGGCGCGAGCCCACATCGGCAATCGCCGACGCCAGCTCACCGATCCGCCCCTCGGCCTCGCCCTGAAACACGATATCGGCGTCGCAGAGGCGATCCGGACAGGCGGTCACCGGTCCACCGACCGTCACAGAGCAGCCGGCCTCACGGGCCCTTGTGATCACATCCTCGATCGAGTCCAGCTGCGCCAGCATGCCGCCGACCAGCACCGCATCGGCCCACTCCAGATCCCGCTTGCGCAACCTGCGCACGTTCAGGTCGACCAGTCGCAGCTCCCAGCTCGCCGGCAGCAGCGCCGCAACCGTCACCATCCCGAGCGGTATCTGCGAGGCCCTCTTGGCGATAAACGGAAGGCTGTACTGGTAGCTCCAGTACGTCATCGGCATCAACGGCGCGATTAGCAAAGCTCGCATGCGTTCACTATGCAGCCTCGATGTCACCTTCCTGTCATCTGAAGGTCATCGGCAGAACAGCGCACGCTTTGGCAGCTCAAACCTGCGCATCGTCGAAATAGCCAAGCGAAGCTCCTGAGTTGAGCTCTAAGTGGCGAATTCTCAGTTTCCAACGCGGCCGCGGGCCGCAACCAAAGGGCTCCTCCGAAGGTGCCGGTCCCGC
>CAZEJK010000112.1:0-16489 GCA_964512045.1 uncultured Thermoanaerobaculia bacterium | reverse complement strand
GAGCCGGAACCAAACAGGGCCGGACCTGGTCGCAGCGCTTGGTCGGTTCTCGGATTCAACGCAAAGACGCTGGGAAACAAGGCCGCAAAGGAAAAGGGGGTGGGTAACAGAGGTGCATGGCAGAACTGACCTTATGAAGGCCGGCTGCGCCCTGGCGTTCGCTGGCCTCAAACTTCGATCCCTCGTCCTGAGCCCAGAAGTTGACAGGATGCACCCTTCATGAGCTCCTCTTCCCCTTTGCGACACAGCGTCTTGGCGCCTTTGCGTTGAAAGTCCTGCCACGTTTGCGCAGGACTTCACGACTACCGACTAACCGCTACGCGGGCGCGGGACCGGCGCCGTCGGAGCATCACTTTGGTTGCGGCCCGCGGCCGCGTTAGTCGCTACCGCAGCTCGGCGAGCCCGCTGCGCAGCCACGGAGGCATCCGGCAGGGCTTGCCGGTGTCGGTGCCGACACACACCTGGACTGTGCTTGCCGTGGCCGAGAGCGCTCCGTCGATCTCGATGCGGTAGAGGAAGGTGAACGAGGCGCCGCGCAGATCACCAACCCGGATCCCGATCTCGATGGGATCGTCGAGGGTGATCGGACGACGGTAGTCGATCTCCAGCCGGGCGATGAAGAACGGGATCCCGGCCGAGGAGCCGTCGCCGAACCGCTCCCGCCACAGCTCGACCCTCGCCATCTCGAGGTAGCTTGCAAACACGGCGTTGTTGACATGGCCAAACGAGTCGGTGTCGCGCCACCGGACCTGGACCGGGTACGCGAACGGCCAGCCTTCCATGTCAGCGGTCCTCTCGACCGGATACCGTGAGCCAGTCCGGGGTGGTCTTGTGTGCGAGGAACTCGCCGACGCCGCGACGGCACTCGGGATGCAGTCGCTGCTCCACGTTGGCGGCCGCCGCCAGGGTCAGGGACTCGCGCCAGCCAACCCCGACGGTGTCGTTGAGCAGGCGCTTGGTGGCGGCGATCGCGCTGGGTGAGGCCTGCCGGCAGATCGACTCCGCCCAGCTTCGGGCGTGCTCCAGGGCCGTCGTGTCCTCGACCACCACGTCCACCAGGCCGAGCTCGGCGGCGCGCTCTCCGCTGAGCAGCTCCGGATCGAGGAGCAACCGTCGGGCGATGTGCCCGGCAACACGGCGGGTGAGAAAGGTCATCACCAGCGCGGCGATGAAGCCGATCTTGACCTCGGTGTACGCCAGCTTTGCGCTGCGCTCCGCCACCACCAGATCACAGCCCGTGGCAAGACCGCAGCCGCCGGCGATCGCAGCGCCGTGCACCGCCGCCATCGTCAGCTTCGGGTGGTCGAGCAGCGCGGTGAAGAGCCGCTCGAGGCGTGCGGAGTCCTCCTGGTTGGCAGCCCGGTCGCCGCCGGCAGCCACCTGCTCGAGGGCAGCCAGGTCTGCGCCGGCGGAGAAGTGCCGTCCTGCGCCGGTGAGGATCACCGCCCGTACCTGGGCGTCCGTGGCGGTGGACTCGAGGGCCTCAGCGAGTGCTGAGGCCATCGCCGGTGACAGCGGGTTGGCCCGCTCCGGGTCGTTGAGGGTCAGGGTGCAGAGGGGACCGTCCCGATCGATACGGAGAATCGTGTCAGTGCTCATGGGCATGATGGTACCGGATTCGCGGAGCTGGTCGAGCCAACCGGGACCGGTAGGCCGAGGCCGGTGACAGGGGCTCACTCCAACCGCACGTGGACGACCTCGCCGGTTGGGGTCCGCTGCCAGCTGATCTGACGGATGCCGGCGAGAGGTCCTGCGACGCGACGGAGCTCCTCCAGCCGTGTGCGGGAGAGCACGCCGAGGTCCGCGAGGAGATGGGCGTGGCCCACTGCCTGGAGGCTCTGTGCGAGCCGAGGGCCGTTGGAGGTCCACCATGACTCGGCGGAGGTCAAAGGCTGCTCAGCGACCTCGAGACCGGTCAGGAGTGCGTGCTTGCCAGATGCCACCACCAGACCTTCGTGATGCTCCACCGCCCACCACGTCACCAGAGACGAGCGCCACTGCTGCGCTTCGATGCCGTTGTCGAGTCGAGCGGGCTGCACCCGAGCGCCCACCGGGCAGAGCGCGGAGCGCGTGCGCGCGACCACGGCAGAACGGTCATCCCACCATGGCAGGATCAGCGCGATCCTGGGCTTCGGGATCGGGTCGTTCGGCTCGAGCTCGTCGAGCACGAGGGTGGCGCGTTGTGCGAGGAGCCCTTCCATCTCGCCAGTGATCACCGATAGCCACCGGTCGCGCGGGATTCGGATCCCGGCCGTTTCCAGTGTTGTCAGCAGATCATCGGCGTGGACCACCAGGGCGGCGCGCGAGCCGGGGATGGGCGAGGCCTCCACGCCGGGCTCCGCGAGCTCCAGGATCGGTCCGCGCCAGCGGCCGATCCAGGAGCGTTGGTCGCGCCAGATCCAGCAGGCCAGCGCATCCGTTGGCTCCATCGGTGGAGCTGGCACGCTCCACGCATCTTCGCTGCGGACGTTGGCGGGCGAGATCCGCGTGATGCCGGCGACCGACTCGATCATCAGCTCGCTGCGACCGAGCGTCTGCAGCACGCGGGTGAGCGGCGCGGTTGCTCGCGTTGGTCCGCGCACCTCCCATCCCCCGGACCACCATCCCACGGCCAGCGCTGTCGGGAACACCTCGAGTGCCGCAGTGACTACGGTGGATGGCTCGACCGGCAGCGGCCCCAGCGCGTCGGCGTCCACTGAGCCCCACCACGCGGGGTCGACCAACGGCTGGCGTCGCGGATCGTGCGCGATCCGCCCTGCCCACCGCGCGGGTTTGGCGATGACCATCAACCCGTCCAACGGCGCGCTCCAGTCGGTGGTGAGCTCTGCAGCGAGCAGCTGATCGGCCGGCAGCTGCGGACTCGGCGGGGATCCCAGCGACCAGACGATGCCGAAGGCGATCGCCGCGGCGAGGGCGACCACCAGCATCGCCGTACCGACCCTTCGTCGAACGTTCACCGGCCACACTCCCTGACCGTTAGTGTAAGATGACCGCCGCTCATGGGGCGTTCATTGTACGTGACGTTGCGCTTTTTCGGGCATCTGATGCGGGACCTGGCCGGGACGTTCGCGGCCCGCTGGCGACGGTTTCGGCAGCGCGTGGTGCTCGGAGAGCACGTGGCTTCGGTGGCGGTGGACATCTTCCCGTTCTTCGAGAAGATGACCGGGGTCGGCTGGTACGAGTGGCACCTGCTCGCCGCGCTCGATGAGCGCGACGACGGTCTCGTCTACAACCTCTACGGGCACACCTTTCTCGCGCCCGACGAGCCTGCTCCTCCGGTCATGCCCGGCGAGCGACGCATGCGGCTCAGAGTGCACCATATGCCCTCCTCGAGCGTGCTCCCGCCGGGACCGACGGTGCGGCTGTTGCGCGCGACCATGGAGCCGTTCCTCCGCTGGCTCGACGGCAACGAGGTGGCGTTCGCACCGAACTTCTTCTTGCCGCCTCGGATGCAGCCGTTCGGCAAGACGGTGGTGGCGACGGTCCACGATCTGGCGTTCGCGGTCATGCCCGAGACGGTGGCGCCGGAGACGTTGGCGAACCTGCGTCGGCACATCCCCGCAACGTTGTTCGGCGCCCAGCGGCTCGTAGCTGTTTCCGATGCCACGGCACGGGACGTGGTCGAGCGGCTGGGTGCGAGCCGGCGACGGGTCCACACCATCCACTCTGGGCTGGCCGTGGACGCTCCGGACGACGCTGCGCCGCCACCGCATCTGCCGGAGCGGTTTGTTCTGTTCGTGTCGACCCTGGAGCCGCGCAAGAACGTCATCGGTGTGCTGCGCGCGTTCCGGCTGCTGGTGGAGCGCCACGGCTACATGGGGTCGCTGGTTCTCGTGGGTCGGTGGGGATGGCATACCGAGGAGCTGCGCGAAGAGCTCGTCCACTCACCCGTGCGCCAGAGGATTCGACATCTCGACTACGTGGACCGCTCGGAGCTGTGGGCGCTCTATCGGCGCGCAGAGCTCCTGCTGTTTCCGTCCTGGTTGGAGGGGTTCGGTTTCCCCGTGCTCGAGGCCATGGCCTGTGGCACGCCGGTGGTGACCTCGAACTGCTCCGGCACTGCAGAGATCGCAGGGAGCGCGGCGCAGCAGGTGGATCCGGCTCGGCCGGAGGAGATCGCCGAGGCTGCTGCCCGGGTGCTGAACGAGGAAGCGCTGCGAGATCACCTCAGGGAGGCAGGACGCCGGCGTGCGGCGCAGTTCTCGTGGGCAGCCGCCGCCGCTGCCACCGCCCAGGTCCTGCGCGCCGCCGCCGGCCTGGTAGCCGTGGACCACGATGAACATCGCGTGTGACGGGCGAGCCCTGGTCGGTCCACGGACGGGCGTTGGTGCGTGGACGGTGCAGCTGTGTCAGGCTCTTGCCGCCGTTGGGAGCTGGCAGGTGACGACGCTGGCCACCCGCCCGCCGGAGCTGCCGCCTGAGCTGCGTTCGATGGGGGTCGCGAGCGCGTCGCCCGGCCCCCGCCTGCCGGGGACCGTCTGGTTGCACACCGTTGTGCCACGCTGGTTGCGGGACGCCGGGTCCGACCTGTTCATCGGCTCGCTGGCGGTGATCCCCCGCCGCTGTCCGGTGCCTGCAGTGGCGGTGATCCACGACTTGACGCCAAGGACCCTGGCACACCACCACACGGTGGCCAACCGGTTTTGCTTTAACGCGTATCTGGAGGTCTCGCTGGACGAGGCCGAGGCGGTGGTCGCTGTCTCACGTGCCACGGCGGACGGCCTCATCGAGACGTTCCCGTGGGTCCGGCCGAAGCTCAACGTGATCGCCAACGCCATTGATCCGGCGTTTTTTCAACCACCACCCGAGGACGCGACGACGGTTCGGATGCGGTTTGCCGCTGGTCGTCCGTACGTGCTCCATCTCGGGACTCTGGAGCCGCGCAAGGGCTTGATGGATCTCTTGACCGCCTGGGACGAGCTGATGCGCCGTGACCCGGATGGGCCCGACCTCGTTCTGGCGGGTGCGCTGGGGTGGCACCCCCAGCGCCTGCTGGCACGAGTCGCCAGCTCGCCGTGGGCAGATCGGATCCACCGGCCGGGGTACGTCACCGATGCCGATGCGAGATCGCTGATGCGCCACTCCGAGCTGTTCGTGCTCGCCTCCGAGGCCGAGGGCTTTGGCCTGCCGCTGGCCGAGGCGCTGGCCAGCGGCGCCGCATGTGTGGCTTCAGACGTGCCGGCGTTGCGTGAGGTTGCAGGTGGCGCCGCGCTGCTCGTCCCTCCCGGTGATCCCGCTGCCCTGGCGAGTGCGATGTGCGACGCCCTCCGGTCGGACGAGAACACTCGACTCCGTCAGCTCGGTCCCCACCGTGCACAGCAGTACGCGCCCGACCGCATGGCGACCGACTGGCGGGAGCTGGTGCGCTGTCTCGTGAGCCCGTAGCGGCTCTCCGTGCGGACCTTCGAGAAGCGTGTCGATCTCGTCGGGGCCGGCCCGGCACCGGGGTTCGGGCCGTGGGTCGGGGCCGGAAGCCGGCAGTGGCCGGGTCTGCGCGGGGCTACGTCGTCTTTCGCTGTAGCCCCTGGCGGAGGGTCAGCCAGAGAATACGGAGATCGAGGGCGAGGCTCCAGTTCTCGATGTAGAACAGGTCGTGACTGATCCGCTTGCGGATCGAGGTGTCGCCACGCAGGCCGTTGACCTGGGCCCAGCCGGTGAGGCCGGCGCGGACGCGATGACGAGCCATGTACTCCGGGTAGCGATCGGCGAACCGTTTGACGAACTCCGGCTGCTCGGGCCGAGGACCGACGAGCGACATGTCGCCGAGCACAACGTTGAGCAGCTGCGGCAGCTCGTCGAGGTTCGTCCGGCGCAAGAACGCCCCGATCGGGGTGATGCGGTCGTCATGGTTGCGCGTCCACAGGCGGCCGTTGGCCTCCGCGTCCACGCGCATGGTTCGGAACTTGTACAGCCGGAAGGAGCGTCCGTCGAGGCCCATCCGCACCTGGGAGAAGAAGACCGGTCCGCCATCGGCACGCTTGATCAGGAACGCGACCACCGGCCACAGTGGTGCCGTGACGAGGAGAATCGCGAGTGCGCCGAAGAGATCGAAGGCGCGCTTGACGATCTGGTTCCAACCCTGCAGCGGAACTTCGGAGAGGTTGATGATCGGGAGCCCGTCCAGGTCCTCGATGCCGGCGCGCAGCGTGTAGTACTGCAGCAGGTCCGGTACGACCTTGACCTCCAGGAGAAGCGGGCTGGCGCGCTGGATCAGCTTGACGGTCCGGTGGTGGGCCGCGAGGGGCAGTGCGATGATCAGCTGGTCGACATGCTCTGATCGAACCATCTCCTCCAGCACCTCGGTGGTTCCGAGCACCGGCACGCCGAAGATCGACCGTCGCTGCTTGCCCGGGTCATCGTCGAGGAAACCGACGACCTTGAACCCGTACTCACGGTGGAGCTGGAGACGTTCGATGACCTCCCGTCCGAGCTCGCCCGCGCCGATGACCAGGACGCGCTGGAGGTTGCCGCCGGACCTTCGGATCCGTTTCAGTACGACCGCGATCGCCCACCGAACGATGATGATCCCGAATGCGTTGGTGACCGCGAACAGCCCGAGCACAAGGCGGGAGTACGAGAACTCGCGGTAGAACGTCAGACCTGCGGTGAGCAGCGTTGTGGCCAGGGCGACCGCGACCAGAACGTGAGCGGACACATCGAAGCGCGACCGGGACCGCTTGTGATGGTACAGCCCTTGAAAGTAGAAGACCACGGGCCACAGCAGGAGGATGACCGGAATCAGGTTCAGGTACGGGCCGATCGGAGGGACGCCCTTGGTGACGGGAACGATCTCGAGATCGAACCGCAGCCAGTATGCGAGCAGGAACGCTGCCGCTGTCGTGATCAGGTCACCGATCAGCTGTAGAACCACCTGGATCTGATGGCGGCGACGGATCATTGAGCCTCCGTTGGGAGGTTGAGCCGTCCCAGCAGGAAGCGGAAGCGGGTTCGAAACTGCTCACGAGAGAACATCTCGGCTCGGCGCCGAAGTGCGCCAGGATCGTGATCTGCCGTGAGCACGCGGGCTGCGGCCTCGCACAACGCGTCGGCGGTCGGCTCTGGGGCGAGCTCGCCGTCCACGCCCGGGCGGACCGTGTCCGCCGTTCCCGAGCCATCGACGCCGACAACGGGCGTGCCGCAGGCCAGCGCTTCGACCGTGGCCATCCCGAAGTCCTCGATGTTGGGCACGAGAAGGGCCTGCGCACGTCGGTACGCATCCCGCAGCTGCGAGCGATCCAGCCAACCGAGGAACCGGACGTTGCTGTCGGCGATGCGCTCCAACCGGCGTCGCAGGTGCCCGGTTCCCACCACCTCCAGCGGCCGGCCGAGCCGCCGCGCGACCTCCATCGCCACCTCCACCCTCTTGTACGGAACCAGAGCCGCCACCGTCAGGAGGGCATCGCCGCGCGGGCCTCCAGGGGTGAAGAACTCCGTATCCACGGGAGGTGACATGACCTCGGCCTCGCGGTTCCAGTAGCGTCGGATCCGCCAGGCGACCAGACGCGAGTTCGCGACGAGACGGTCGGCGCGGGTCGCAGACACCATGTCCCACTGACGCAGCGTCTTCAGCTGCTGGTTCACGATCCAGCGCAGACCCCGGGGCACCACCTTGAGATAGCTCTCACGCTGGTCCCAGGCGTAGCGCATCGGAGTATGGACGTAGCTGACGTGCAAGGCCCGCGGGGGCGGGATCACCCCTTTGGCCACGCAGTGGCTCGAGGAGATCACGAGGTCGGCGTCCTCCAGCGCCATCCCTTCGATGGCTGCCGGCATGAGTGAGAGAAACGGCCGCCAGGCGCGTCCGCCGAAGGAGACCTTCTGTAACCACGAGGTGGTGATCGGGTGCTGCTCCAACGATGGATCGAGCACCCCGCGCCGGTGGATCAGCGTGTAGATCGGCGCCCGCGGGAACATCGCGGCGATCTCGGCGAGCACCCACTCGCCCCCGCGCATCGCGGTGAGCCAGTCGTGGACGAGCGCGACGCGCATCACGTGACCCCTAACGCCTTGCGATAGACGGCGATCGTGCCGTCTACCGTGCGCTCCCACGTGAACCGTTCCGCCTTCCGCCGACCCGCCTCGATCATCCGCCGACGGAGGGGGTCGTCCACCAGGACCCGGGCGAGGGCAGTGGCGATCTCGACCACGTTCTGCGGGTGGACGAGCTGCGCGGGTCCTTCTCCGATCTCACGTAGCGCTCCGAGGTTCGAAGCGATGATCGGCAAGCCGGCCGCCATCGCCTCGACGATCGGGAGGCCGAACCCTTCGTAGAGCGCGAGATGGATCAGCAGCGACGAGACGTGGTACAGGCCGCGAAGGTCGGCGCCGGAGATACGCCCGACACAGCGTACGCGATCGCCGAGGCCCAGGCTGTGCGCGCGCTCCTCGATCGGGTCGCCCGGCTCGAACCCGCCGGCGATGACCAGTTGACCGGCAAGACGGTGGTGTTGTACACCGCGATGGAACGCCCTGAGGACCGTACTGACGTTCTTGTGTGGCTTGTCGTTCGCAATCACCAGCAACACCGGCGGTCGCAGCCCGAGACGCGCCTTGAGGTCGTCGAGCGCTTCGGCCGGTGGGCGGATCCCGTAGGCGGGATCGACGCCGTTCGGAACAACCGTCACCCGGCGCGGGTCGGCGCCGAACGACGTGATCAGATCGTGCCGGGTGGTGCGCGAAACGGCGATCACAGCGCGCGAGCGGCGCAGTGCAGTGCGCATCATCGTTCGCAGGTACATGAGTGCTGCGATCGTGTTCTGACGCGGTGGGTACAGGAGCGGGATGATGTCGTGGATGGTCGTGACAACAGGGCACGGCGCCACCAGGGGAACCACATAGTGCGGGGCGTGGAGCAGCTCGATGCGCTCTCGCCACGCCGCCAACGGAAGCTGGATCTGCTCACCCACGGTGTACCCGTGGGAGCTGAGCTCGACGATGCGCGCCTCCGGCGCCAGCGCGGCGGCGCGCTGGATGTGGCTTGGACGGACGAACAGCGCCAGCTCGATATCCGGGTGCTCCGCGAGCCCATCAACGAGGTGCTCGATGTATGTACCGATCCCGAAGTCGGTCAGCTTGCGCGCGTCGAGGCCCACCGTCATCGCCACGGTGTCATTGTACGGGTTTTCGCGCCGCTCGCACGCTGCTGTATGGCCGGTATACTCCTTCAATGCGGTATGGCCGTCTCCTCGAACCCTGGTGGACCCCGTTGGCGTTCGCCGCAACCATCGCTGTCGCGAGCCGTTGTGGTCGTCTCGCAGCGCTGGAGGCAGCTGTCGTGGTGGCTGTGGCAGCGATCGGCGTGGGATGGGTCCGGGGGGCGAGCGCATGTCGCGGAGGGGTTCCGGGGTGGGCCAGCGAGCTGGCTCTGGTGCTGACAGCTGTGGCCGTGCTGCTGGCGGAGCCGATGTCCCACCGGGTGCTGGTGGCCCGGGTCGGGGTGATGGCCGCGACGGTCTTGGCTGTCATCGCAGTGTGGCCCCGTGGTCGGCATCGTCAGCTCGCGGTCCTGACCAGTGCATGTGCCGGTGTGCTTTCGGTGATCCCGGAAGCCTCGCTGGTCGGTGGCATCGAGCTCATCGTGGCTGCCGGCGCGGCAGCGGCCGTGGCGTGGTGGCTGTCAGCTCTGCTGCCGTCCAACCTGGCGGCGGTGACCACCATTGCAACGGCGGTCGCCACAGCTGGCGAGGGTGTGACCGGCTGGCTGCTGCCGCTGGTCGTCGCCGCCGCTGTGTGGTGTGTGTCCAGGGATCGGCCGTGGGACGCTGCGCTGCTGGCGGTGGTGGCGGCGGGGCTCGCCCCGTCCGGCATCGGCGTGTCGATTGCAGTGATTGGCGTGGCATCTGCTGCTGCACGATCGGTGCAGCCGACGCTGCTCCTTGTGCCAGCCGTGCTGATCTGGTGGTGGCTGCTGCCGAAAGAGTGGAGCCCGCTCCTGGACCCGGGAACGCTGTTGTCGATGCTCGTACCGGTGCTCCTGCTGCCGATGGCCCTGACAGGGCTTGTCCGCAAAGCGTGGAATGCCGTGCGCACCAGGCAGACGCCGTGGTCACCGCCGTCGTGGACCGGTTGGATCAGTGTGCTCGGTCTCGTCCTCGGTCTGGGTGGTGCGGTGGCCGGTGGTGGCGGAGCCGGAGCCACCATCGCCGTGCTGCTCCTCGCGGTCCCGCGAGGCACTGAGGAGGGTATGGGCTGGGCGGTGCGGACCCTGCCGTGGACAGCGGCCGCGGCCGGTACGGTGCTGCTCCTGGCGAGCTCCGGGATGAGCTGGCCTGTCGCACTCGGACCTGGGCTCGTGGGCCTGTGGCTCGTGTCCTGGCTGGCGACCGCAGTGCGCCACCGGGTCGTACAGCTGGCGTGGATTGCTCCGATTCTGATGCTGCCGTGGGTCGTGCCCGTGGAAGGTGTGGATCGCCGGCTCGCAGCCGGAGCCCGGCTCGAGGCGCCACGCGACGGGACCGGGCTCGTGGTCCAGATCGGATCGGTGCGGGCGGGCACCGACCGGCCGTGGCGGGAGGCCGCAGCCACAGCAGCGGTGAGCAGCGTACCCTTGGTGACCCCTCGCGTCGACAGCGACGGTCTGAAGCGCTGGGTGGTGGAGCTGGCGCCGGGGACGGCGCTCGCGATCACGGCGGACTCGATCGTGCGCACGGAGCCGCTTTCCCAGTGGCGGCATCGGTTGATACGCTGCGCAGTCCTGGCAGCGGGTGGCTGTGTGCTCGCCGGTGCGGTGGTATGGCTGTCTCCCGGCTGGGGTCCGGTGGCGGCTGCGTGGCTGGTGGCGTGGTTGCTGGCGGCTGGGAGTGGCGTGGCGCCGCTGGCGCGGCTCGGGGTTCGCGACGCGGCCGACGCTGCGACGGCGCTTTGGCTCCTGTGCATCGCTGTGGCGGTGCCTCGGCTCGGCCGGAGGTGGTTTGCGGCCGGGCTCCTCGTGCTGCTCCCGCTTGCGCTGGTACAGCCGTTGCTGCGCCATCCGGCGGGCGACGAGGTGTACCACACGATGCTCCTGCAGAGTCTGTTGGCCGATGGGGACCTCGATATCAGCAACAACATCGACCTCGAGGACCCTGCGGAGTCGATCTACGCTCCCCACGGCTCCGAGCTGATCCACTCACCCACAGTCGCGCTGATCGTAGCCCCGGGCTGGCTCGTGGCCGGACACGCGGGCGCGCTGGCTGTGCTGGCTGCGCTCGCGGCGGCAGCCGCTGCACTGATCGCACGACGGTCGTTGGAGCTGGGCGTGCCGTTGCGCTCGGTCCGATGGGCGTGGTGGCTCACGGTCTCGACCTACCCGCTCGTCACGTTCGCCACCCAGCTGTGGCCGGCGGTGCCTGGCGCCTTCCTGGTGGCGGTGCTGCTCGCAGCGTTGGGGCGCCAACGGCCGTTGACGGCTGCCGTTGCGGTGGCGGCGAGCGTGCTGATCAAGGTCCGTCTCGCGCTGATCTCGGTGCCGGTTGCGGTCGCCTGGGCCGTGCAACGACGCCACCGACGGTGGTTGCCTGTGCTTCTGGCCGGCGGGGTTGCAGGGGCGCTCGGCGTGGTCGCGATGTACGGCAGCCCACTGGGGCGCCACAGCGTCCTCGAGCTGGTACCGGATGCGCCCGCGGTGCTGCTGGTGAGGCTGTGGGGGATCGTGTGTGACGGCGCAGGGGGGATTCTGCTGCACGCTCCCCTGTGGCTGGTGGCTCTGGCGGGCGTGGTAGCGGTGTGGCGCCGGGGAGGTGTTGGCGAGCGTGGAGTGATTCTGGGTGCGGTGCTGACAGTGCTCGTGCTGACCAACCGGGGTGAGTGGTACGGCGGCGGGAGCCCGCCCGCGCGCTACCTCGTTCCGTTGCTGCCGCTCGTGCAGATGGCGTTGGCCGAGACGGTGCGACGTCGTGGCGGTCGTCGCCTCACCCTGCTGGCGGTGCCGTGGGTCGCTGTGGTGAGCTGGGTAGCGGTCACCCGGCCGCTGTGGCTGTTCAACCCCGTGGACGGTGGCTGGTGGTGGGTGGACCGACTGGGCCAGAGCCTCGGGATGGATGTGCGCCGGTTACTGCCGAGCGTCCTGGCGCCGAGCCTGGCGACTGTGCTGGTGCCACTCGGGTTGGCCGTGCTCGCCGGGTGGTGGTGGCGTAGCCGGATGCGCAGCAGCGCGGCGGTCACCTTGGGGTTGGGTGCAGCCATGCTGATCGTGGCCACCGGGGTGCCGAGCCGGGTCGTGGAGGCCGAGGCCGGAGGTGTGGCAACCCGTGGCGGACAGGAGCAACCTCCTCCGGGTACGTTCGCGCGGGCCGCCGGCGACCTCGGCTGGCGGCTCGTCCACGACGCTTCGCTCGAGGTGCGCTGGCGGCTGCCGTACGGGCGACGACCGTGGGCGCGGGTGGAGCTCATCGGCGACCGTTCTCGGGTCACACGGCTGTGGGTGCAGTGGGGCTCAGCGGCGCCGCGCGAGGTCGTCCTGAACGGGATGAGCTGGAGCGGACGTCGCTGGCGATGGTTGGCCCTGCCACCTCCGCCGAAGCTCGGAACCTCTGTGCTCCGGATCCGTTTCGACGGTGCGCCGGAGGCGTGGAGGACGCATGTGGTGATCGATCGGCTGGAGGCCCGGTGACAGCGGCGCCCCTGGGCCTGGTGATCCCTACGCTCGGCGGCGGCGCGCTGATGGACTGCCTCGAGGCCGTTCGCAGTCTCGATCCGGCGCCGCGGACGGTGGCCGTTGTCGCCTCGGGCGGCCGAGCTCCGGATGTCCACCGGTACGATGTACAGCTGCTCGCTGAGCCTCGGCGGCTGGGCTTTGCTGACGCCGTGAACCTCGGTATCGCGCAGCTCGACCCGGCTGACCACGTGGCCGTGCTCAACGACGATGCACTGCCCGCACGTGACTGGCTTGCGCCGTTGCTGGAGACGCTCGAGAGCGATCACCGCGTGGCGGCTGTACAGGGGCCGGTTCTGGACGGGCGCGGAGCAAGGCTGGACGGCTGCGGGATCATACTGGATCGTTGGGTCGTACCGGTACAGGCGGGCCGCGGGGTGAGTCCGGGGCTGCTCGAGCTCCCGCCGATCATTGCGGTCTCCGGTACGGCTGCGGTGTGGCGTCGTGAAGCGCTCGAGGCCGTGCGGCTTGCAGACGGGTCGGTGCTCGATCCTGCCTTCGGCTCGTACCTCGAGGACCTCGATCTGGGGCTGCGTCTGCACCGGTTGGGATGGCGGGCGGCGTGTGTGGGACCTCCCTCTGTGCGCCATCTGGGCTCGGTCAGCGGGCGGACGCTGCGCTGGCGGCATCCGTGGTGGTTGCTTTCCAACCGCTGGCGGGCCCTTGCCGGTAACCTGACGGGTCGAGCTGTGCTGCGCCTGTTGCCAGTGCTCCTCCGCGGCGAGCTGCGCTGCGTGCGGACGTTGGTCCGGCACGGTTGGCGGAGCGTACCGGTGGCGGTCGCATGGTGGGCTGTGGCGCCGGGAGTCATTGCTCGGGCGTTGCGTCGGACCACCCCTGGAGCCCGCCTCGAGCGGCTTCCCGAGGAGAGCCCATGAACGTCGTGCTCGTCACAGACGACCGGATCGGACCGGTGATGGCCGGGTCTGCGCTGCGAACGTGGGAGGTGGGGCGGGTCGTTGCTGCCGAGCACAACGTCGTGGTGTGTGGGGGACGTGGCTCGCAGGCACCGGCCCCCGATGGACCGGTGGTGTCGGAGCACCCCCCGTTGGACTGGTCCGATGTGGTGGTCTCGGCACCATGGAACCTGCGGCCAGCGACGCTCCGGTCCGGGGCGCGGCTGGTGGTGGACGGGGTGACCCCGCTGCTCGCCGAGCTCGCCTCGATGCCCGGGACATGGCGCGTGCTCTGGCGCAGGCGCACCGCAGCCTGTCGTCTGCCCCTCGCCGCGGCGCGCGCGGATGCGGTGCTGGTCGCCGGCGAAGGCCAGCGACGCTGGTGGTCCGACCAGCTTCGGCGTGCCGGCCGTAGTGACGTGCCGATGTTGGAGGTCCCGTTCGGCATCGGTCCGCCACCGCCGAACGAGCAGGAGCCTGTGCCAGGGGTGCCCGACGACTGGGGGGTGGTGCTGTGGTGGGGCGGAACCTGGCCGTGGCTCGATTTGGAGACACTGCTGGCCGCCCGGGCCATCCTCGCAGACGAGCAGGTGAGCCTCGTCGTGCCGGTGGCTCCACGGCCCGGTGCCGCGACGTGCCAGATGACCGACTCCGAGCTCCGAAAGACGGCAGCTCGCTTCGGGCTGGAGCCTCCTCAGGTGGTCGGTCTGCAGCGATGGGTGCCGTACGAGCAGCGACACCGAGTGCTCCGGCGTGCCTCGGTGCTCGCGGTGCTCCACCATCCCGGTGAGGAGGCGGAGCTTTCGTTCCGCACGCGGGCGATGGATGGTCTGTGGACGGGTGTGCCTCTGCTTGTGAGCGAGGGTGGCGAGGTGGCACGCCTCGTGACCGACCGTGGATGGGGCCGTGCCGTGCCCGTCCACGACCCGGCGGCAGTGGCCACTGCCCTCGTCCAGCTGATCGCCGGTGGAGAGCAGGCCTCCGCCCGTCTCCGCGCCGATCGCGAGGAGTGGCGGTGGGAGCGGGTTGTCGAGCCGCTTCGGCGCTACCTCTCCGGCAACGGCCGGACGGCGACCGGGTACGGACCGTGGCCGAGCGCAGTCGTTCGCTCCCTGTCGGCGGCGGTCCGTGGAGCGAGAGCATGCTGCGGGTGAGTGCGGTGGTGGTGCGGTGGCGAGGTGGCGCCGAGGTGCACCGCTGCGTGGCTTCTCTTGTTGCCCGAGGGGGTCCCCATCTGGCAGAGGTGGTGCTGGTGGACTCGGGATCGGGCGATCGGGGCGCCCACCGCCTGGCGGCGCACTTCCCCGAGGTCCGGCTGGTCCGGTTAGCTCGGAACGAGGGCTTTGCGTCCGCGATCAACGCTGGCTGGGAGAGTAGCCAGCGGCACGATGCGATCCTGCTCGTCAACCCGGACTGCCTGCTGCCTCCCGGTGCCGTCACGACTCTGGTCCGGTTCGTTGCAAGCCATCCCGAGTGTGCCGGCGCGGCGCCGTTGTTGGTGGGACGTGATGGCACGAGCCAGCACCGTTGGCAGCTCCGCCGCCTGCCGTCAGCCGTGCGTCTGGCGTTGGGTCGCGCCGGTGCGCCGTGGTGCGAGCACAGGCCTCGCAGCGCAGCGCCGGTGCCACAGCCCGCTGCAGCGTGCTGGCTGGTTCGGCGCGAGGTCTGGGACGACCTGGGCGGGTTCGACACACGGTTCCGCCGTGCGTGGTGGGAGGATGTGGACTTCTGTCGGCGCCTTCGCGAGAGCGGCCACGGTGCGCTGTGGGTCGTGCCCGAGGCCGAGGTCCGGCATATCGGTGGCTCGAGTGTCAACGAGCTACGGCGGGAGGAGTTCCTGTCGATCTACTTCGGCAACCTGGCCGAGTACATGCACCGGCACCATCCGCGGCACGCCTTCTGGCTGCGTCCTTCCCTGGCGATGTCGCTGGTGATGCGAGGGGCGCTGCGTCCCCGGCGCTGGACAGCGTACCGTTCGGCGGCCGCCGCGGTTATCCGCCGACCCGACGGATCAGATCTCCGATGAGCTCTGACGCGACGTCGACACCGGTCGCCGCCTCGAGGACGCGGAAGCCCGGCGACGGGTTGACCTCGACGATCCACGTCTGCTCTGCACCGGGTAGAAGATCCACCCCGCAGATCCCGAGCCCTGTGGCGGCGGCGGCCGCGACTGCCAGGTCGCTTTCATCCTCCGACGGGCAGTGGGCGCGTGCAGTCCCACCGCGGGCGGCGTTCGATCGCCAATCACTTTCAGGGGCGTGCAGCTCGGCGGCAGCAACCACCCGATTCGCCACCACCAGCAGGCGACGGCTGCGCCCCTGACACTGGATCAGACGCTGCACGACCACCTCGTCCCCCAGCCGCCAGAACGAGTCGAGCACCGCGTCCAGGTGGTCGCGGTGGTCGCATCGAATGACGCCGATGCCCATCCGTGAGCGGCGCTGCTTGACCACCAGGGGAAACCCGAGCTGCTCGGCGGCCGCGGCGGCGACTGCTTCCGGATCACTGCCTGCGATGGTCTCGGGAACGGGCAGCTCCGTGCTCGCCAGACAGCGGGCGGTCCGCCAGTGATCGCGTCCAATGCGGATGGCTGACGCCGTGTTCGGGGTGATGACACCGGCCGCCTCCAGGGACTCGAGCACCGCCAGAGCGGACATCGGACGCCAGTTGCCGATGCGGGGCAGCACGGCGGCCACGTCAGTGTGGAGCGCATGCGTGCTGGCCACGGTGGCCGTCGAGTCGAGCACGATCATATCGGCACCCGCGGCCCCTGCGGCGCGCACAAGGCGACGGTTGACCTCGAGGTCCGGGCGAGCGGTCAGCAGACCGAGCTTCACCGGCCGATCGTACCACCACGCAGCGGCGCTTCAGTGTGGGCCGTGCCGGAGTCGAGGGTGTGCAAACGCTCGCAGGGGCTCCGCCCCACGCCGGTAGACCCCAGTAGTTGCTGAGTATGGGGCCG
>CAZEJK010000111.1:0-16567 GCA_964512045.1 uncultured Thermoanaerobaculia bacterium | reverse complement strand
GGGGATGCTCAGCCATGGGTTGTCGCCGCACGCACCTCCGCCGGTCGAGCAGCGTGCATCGACCACCGTGTCGGTTTTCCAGTGGTCCTCGTCTTCGAGGAGCCAATCAGTCATCTGCTCCGCCTCCTGCTGACGACCACCATCGTGTACGCGACGAGGTTGATCACGATGACCGCCACGCCGAGCGCGATCTGGAGCTCGCGCGTGAGACCCGCAGGATAGACAACCGGAATCACGTAGTGCTCGATGAAGCCGCCGGTGTAGCCCTGCTCTCCTGCCGTTCGGCGGAGGCTGACCTCCAGCGGTGTCAACGGACAGATGAAACCCTGGAGCTCGATCAGCGCTCCGTAGACGGCTGCCGGAATATGCAGCCATGCGATCCGAGGCCATCGCAGCACCGCGAACCCCCCGAGCACGACGAACACGATGAACGCTGCGTGCACCAGAACAACGCCGTCTGCAGCGATCCGGGCGAGCATCGTCCTAGGCGTCGCTCAGGACGCTCGAGCTGACCTCGACGGGGCGGTGGACGCGGTATCCGGGCACGGCGTTGCCTCCGGTACCCTCAGTGCAACCCGTGAGCCGCGAGCCGTGCCGCCAGTACGGCATCGACGATCTCCGTGGCCAGGGCCCGTAGCTCGTTGAGCGCCTCCTCCGGTTGGGGTACACGCTGCCCGCCGCACGGGGCGTCCGGCTCCAGTAACGGCACGAAGCGAGTCTCGTATCGCGATCCCCGGTCGGCGAGTACCCGCCGGAGCTCGAAGCTGGATGTGTTCATGTGCAGCGTCTTGCGTGCGGAGTCCACCAGCAGCTCGAAGCTCTCGCAGCGCAGGCCCCGTTGCGCTTCTACCGGAAGAGTGTTCGCCACGAACAGAGCCAGAGAGTCGAGGAAGCCCGTCAGGCACTTCGCAAGGGACGCGAGCTCTGCAGGCGGCCGTGCTCTTTCAGGGAGCTCGTGGCTCCTCTCTGATCGGTGTTCGGAGCTGGCGTCGCGCGTGACGGTGACGAACCGGTCTGCACAGTGGGAGACAGCAGCCTCGACCGGCTCCAGCGTGGCTGCGAGCCGGTTCAGCAGCGAGCAGAACTCATCGCTGGCGACTGGCGACTCCCAGTCCACCTCGCTGCTTCGGTGCGTCCAGTTGCCTCCCGTCCGGTACTCCATGCGCAGAAGACCTCCGACATGTTCGAGAGAACGACAGTATAGACCATGACAGACCGTAGAGAAAGCGGCTGCCTGATGGACCTCCTGCTGTTGAGTACGGAAGGAAGTCCATCTGTGTTCTCGATGGCGGTACGCGCGACAGCCTGCGGCGTCGCGCGGACCTTAGGGATCGGCTCCCTCCCTCGAGGGTACACCGAGTACGTCAGCGCGGCTCCATGGGCGGGGCGGCGCCTTCAGGCCGCGATCTCTTCTTCTTCGATGCGACGACGAGCACGCCGGCCGTCACCACGAGCGCCACACCGAGGATCGGTTGCGCGAAAGCCACCGGGGTGACTCCGACGAATAGAGCCGCCTTCCACGGCCGGGACGGGTCGTAGTGGACAGTGACCTCTGCACCGGCCGGATGGTCTCGCACGATCTTCCGGGCCCAGCTCTCACCGAGCATCGACCTTTGGGCGAACGTGATTCTCGACGCGTGATGGGGGGCTCCGTCGACAGTGTACGAGTAGCTCAGTCGCGGAGTGTAGGTGGTGCTCTCCGCGTCAGAGTCGATCTCGAGGGTCGAGGAGAGCACCGTGCCCGGGGTGGTCGGCCAGTCGCGAGCGGCCCAGGAGGCGTGCAGCCGCCAGCCGCCGCTGGCGAGACTCAGCGCGCCGACGAGGGCGATGATGACCGCAAGCGTTCTCGGCGACAGGTGCTCGGATGATGAGGTTTCGTCCGACGGGCCTCTGGTCATCGTGTTCATCGTGCTCTCCACGCGTGACTTTCATCCGCAGGGAACGCACGGATTCGCTCGTCGGTTCTCGGTCCGGTGCTCGTGGCGTATGAATCGCCCGAGAGCACGACGAAGAGCGCAAGAGCATCACGGCCCCTGCTGCACTCCTGGACCGACTGACGACGATCGATCAAAGCCTTCCTCCTGAAGGGCGTACCTCAGCGTGGCAAGCCGGTCAGTCATGGTGCTCGATGTCGTCGGGTAGGCAGACCCAGTGGTGAATCCTCGCCTCGTAGATGGAAACGGAGGGCTGCGGAAACGAGCCGTCGGCGAAGGCTCCCACCGGCACGCCGACCATCTGCGATCGACTCTCGGGCTCGTAGAACACGGTCGAACCACAGGCTGGGCAGAAGTGGAACACGATGCCGTTGCCGCTGTCGGCGACCCTGCGGTACTGACGCGACTCCCCTTCGATGTCAACGTGATCCTTCAGAAACCAAGCCTGCACGCCGAAGATACTGCCGGTGCGTCGCTGACACGCTTCGCAGTGGCAGATCGAGATGCGCATCGGCTCCACATCGACGCAGAGCCTCAACGCGCCGCAGCAGCAGGCAGCTTCGCGTGCAGTCATCTCGAGCCTCCGCTCCGGGACTGGGGAAGAACGCGTGTCATCTGGCGGGGGGTCCGTCGGGATGCCACTCCGTCCGGAGCAGCCCGTACAGATCGATGTCTTCGAAGCCGTCCCACTTGCGGACGTGCTGGCGCTGTCGGCCCTCATGCTGGAACCCGAGCTTCTGCAGAACCCGCGCCGACGCCGGGTTGCGGACGAAGCAGCGCGCGTACAGCCGGACCAGGTCCAGCTCCTCGAACGCACAGCGAACCACCGCGTCCACCGCCTGCGAGCAGTACCCGCGGCCCCAGTACGGCACACCGATCCAGTACCCGATCTCGGCCTGGTGGCCGGCTTCGATGTGCATCAGGCTGATCGCGCCGACGAGCTCGCTGGTGTCGTCGCGGGTGATCGCCCAGGTCACGCCGGTTCCGCTGTCAAGCGCCTCGCGATGGCCGCCGATCCACTCCTCGGCCATGCCGTCGGTGTAGGGATGAGGGATCGCGAGCGTGGTGTCGGCGATCTCGAAAGCTCCAGCGAGTCGCTGGACGTCGGAGGCGTCCGCGAGTGCGAACCCGCGCAACATCACAGCGGCGCCTGTGAGGCTCGGGACGTTCTCGATGGGAAGCTCGTCTCCGCGTGCCATGGCCGCAGGATACACCGTGTCTCAGGAAACGCCGCTGTCGAACAACGGTGCGAACACCAGGAACCACCACAGCCCCGCGACGGCGATCGCGAACAACCCGGCGCACAGGGTGGACAGCCGTGGACGTCGCACGGCGGTCCACAGCCCGACGCCGAGCCCGAGGATCGCAGCGCACGCTCCGAGTGCCGAGATGTGCGCGCACACGGTGCGCATCAGCGAGCCCTGCTCCGTACTGCCGATCCAGTGTGCGAACGGCAGTGCGACAGCGCCGAGCGCAGCGAGTGCAGCCGGAACCCGCCAGAGCTTCGAGGGCTCGAGCCGGGGGCTGTTCCTTTGCCATCTCATGGTTTGACCCTGGAGGTTCCATCGGCAGCTGGCCAGCTTCGTGCGACGGTGCGACGGCGTTCCATGATCTCGGCATTCGAGTCGGCGAGGGGCATGAGCGTTCTCCGGGGTCGTTCGCTACGGTCCAGGGATCTCCATCCGGTGGTCGGAGCGCCCGGGCCCAACACCAAGCATATCGGGCCACTGGTACCACGTCATCTCGACCGAGCTCCCATGGCGATCGGTTCTCCCCGGCCATGCGTGGCTGTTGATGGATCGGATGGAGGATGCGAGCGGAGAGATCCCGTGGGAGGACCCCCGCGTGAGCTGCTCTCGATGGACTGATCCGGCCCAGCAGGTCCGGGCTGCCGATCCAGAATGGTCGGGGTGCTCAGCAGGGGATCTCTCCGCTCGCCATGTGCTCCCTGTCGCCGAGGAGATCCGGGAGGCCGGGGACCTCCGCGAGCCCACGGGGGCTCGGTCGAGATGACGGTGGGGGCTGAGCGGTCGGTGCTCTCTGGTTGCTCGTGCTGCCCGCATGCCGGGTTCCGATGGCTCGTGAGGGGATGCGCCGCGAGGAGCACAGCACGGTCTGAGCCTCTGTCGACCCGGTGAGTGGTTCGAGGGACCTCGTCGAGCTGCTCGCTGCGGCGGACGTTGCCTCCAGCACTGGTACCACGTCATCTCGACCGAGCTCCCATGGCGATCGGTTCTCCCTGGCCATGCGTGGCTGTTGATGGATCGGATGGAGGATGCGAGCGGAGAGATCCCGCGGGAGGACCCTCGCGTGAGCTGCTTTCGATGGACTGCTCCGGCCCAGCACGTCCGGGCTGCCGATCCAGGATGGCCGGGGTGCTCAGCAGGGGATCTCTCCGCTCGCCATGTGCTCCCTGTCGCCGAGGAGATCCGGGAGGCCGGGGACCTCCGCGAGCCCACGGGGGCTCGGTCGAGATGACGGTGGGGGCTGAGCGGTCGGTGCTCTCTGGTTGCTCGTGCTGCCCGCATGCCGGGTTCCGATGGCTCGTGAGGGGATGCGCCGCGAGGAGCACAGCACGGTCTGAGCCTCTGTCGACCCGGTGAGTGGTTCGAGGGACCTCGGGGTCGAAGAGGGTCACGAGTGGGACGCACCGGTTGCGCCGATGGGGTGAGGAAAACTGACAGCGCTGCACTCCGTACCTCCTCTCGATTCGAACTCGCGCATCGAGAAACGGAGCCGTGCAATGCCCAGCTTCCACACCGCAGCTCGAAGCCTGGCGGCGATCGCCATCCTCTTGACAGCCTCCGTCGCTTGGGGCGCCGACGTGCCCGAGCGAGCTCCGTTCGACGACGAGCGCTGGCAGATCTCTGCCGGAGAGGTGGTCGAGCACCTCGGACGCCACGCGTTGCGCGGTAGTGCAGTGCTCGAGGGAGTCGAGCTTGCTGACGGCGTCATCGAGGTGGACATCGCCGTGGACGGCCGGCGCTGCTTTCCGGGGATCCAGTTCCGGAGGCGCGATGCCGACACGACGGAGCTGATCTACCTCCGTCCGCACCGTCCGACGGCGTACGCCCACGCCCTCCAGTACGCGCCGGTGTTCAACGGGATGACGGCATGGCAGCTGTACAGCGGTGGCGGGCTGACAGCCACGGCGGAGATTCCGGCCGACAGGTGGATCCACCTCCGTCTCGAGCTGTCCGGCCGCCGTGCTCGCCTCTACTTCGACGGCGCCGACGCGCCGGCTCTGGTGATCGACCGACTGGTCCACGGTGATGGCGGAGGTCAGATCGGTCTGGCCGCGCCGCCGGGAGGGCAGGTGCACTGGTCGGAGCTCACCATCGACCGTACAGCCGAGCTCGATTTTGGCCCCGACCCGATCCGGCCTCCGGCCGGGAGCATGCTGCGTCAGTGGGAGGTCTCGCGCGCGTTCCCGCTCGCCGCGGTCGACCGCACGCGCCATCCATCGCAGCAGCAGCTCGGTGATCTCCAGTGGCAGAAGATCGAGTCGGATGGCGAGGGCCGCCTCAACATCTCCCGGCTCGTCCGCCACAGCGGTGGCCTCGACTGTGCCTTTGCGCGCACGACCGTCACCCTCGACGCCCCGGCCCGCAAGCGGCTGGACATCGGCTACAGCGACGAGGTGACGTTGCTCGTCGACGGCGAGCCTGTGTTCTCCGGAGCGAGCGCCTTCCGCGCCCGCGACGACGAGTTCATGGGCATCATGGGTCTCCACGACACGGTCTACCTGGACCTCGACACGGGCAGCCACGAGCTGCTGTTCGTCCTCGCCGAGGCGTTCGGCGGCTGGGGTGTCATGGCGCGCCTCCGCGACGTCAGCGGCCCGGTCCGGCTCCATCCCACCGTCCACGCTGCGTGGGCGCATTCGGAAGGATGGAAGATGCCGGAGTCGGTGGCGATCGACGCGGACCGAGGCGTCGCCTACGTCACCAACATGAACCCGGGTCCGCAGGGCTTCGGTGAGACCGGCTTCGTGACCCGGCTGTCGCTGGACGGCACGGTCGACACACGCGAGTGGGCCTCCGGGTTGCGCGGACCCACGGGGATCGTCGTGCACGGCAGCCGCGTCCTCGTCGTCGAGCGCACCGGTCTGGCGGAGATCGACGCCGAGACCGGCGAGATCTCGAAGCGGCACGAGCTCGCGGGCGCGTTCCTCAACGACGTGACGGTGGCCCCCGATGGGACGATCTACGTCAGCGACAGCCGCGCGGGGGCCGTGCTCCGGTATGCCGACGGCAGCTGGAGCCGCTGGCTGGCCGGCCCGGAGCTCGCCGGCGCCAACGGGATCGCCGTTTCCGGCAGCACGCTCCTCGTCGGCGCCTCCGCCACCGGCCAGGTCCTCACGTTCGACCGTGTCACTGGCGATCTGATCCGACGGGTCGACCTCGCCCCGTGCTTCCTCGACGGTGTCGTGGCCGGAAGCGATGGAGCCGTGTTGGTCACCGACTACACTGGGCGCCTCCTCGAGATCGACTCGGCTGGCGAGGTCACCACGCTGGTCGACCGGCAGGAGACCGGAGTCGGATGCGCTGACTTCGCCTGGTCGCCGGAGCGTGGCCTCGTGATCGTGCCGTCGCTGCGCAACCACACGGTGGAGGCGTTCCGGATCGCCGAGCCAGCACGCTGACGGGGCCCGCGGCCGCGCGAGGGTCGTGTGTGGAGACCCGTCTGGCCGGCTGCTACGCCTCTGTCTCGGTCGTGCGCTCGAGGAACGCATCGACCTCCGGCGCCTGCCCAGCTCGCCAGAACAGCCAGGCCGATCCGGCGAAGAGCGCCATGAAGAAGCCGGTGATCAGCAAGATCTCATGCGTCCTGGCTTCAGGCGGGTTCCACACGGGGCCGAGCGCGAGCCCGCCGATCACGGCGAGGCAAAGTGCCGTCACGAGCATCGCGAGCGCCATCCCGCGGGGTCGCAGACGAGCGAGCGCTGCGCCAGCCACCCCGACGGCGAGTGCCCCGAAGTACAGCACGTTTGCGGGATGATCCTCAGAGCCGATGATCCCGACGGCGAGGTTGGCCCAGACGAGCACGAGAGCTGCTCCCACGGCGACACCAGCGGCGGCCCGGTAGGCTCGATTGCCTCCGGCCCGTCGCACCAGCAGATCGAAGGTCAGGCCGGCAGCGAAGAGGAGAGCCCCGGCGATACCGAAGTCGGACAGGGTCCAGGCGACCTCGGAGGTGAGCCGCATCGCCAGGAAGGGGATCAGCAGGAGGCCCCCTGTCACGAGCGCAACGCGTCCGGCGGATCGGCCCAGGCTGATTCGGTGTCGACGTTCCATGTTTCTGTCCTCCGTGTTCTGGAGTCAGGGTCGTGCTGTCCCGTGCTCCAGCTCCAATGAGAGCTGGAGAGAGTGGCACGAATGTGGCGTGACGGAGGATCTTCGGCGACTCGCGGAGCAGCGTACTCGGGAGTTCGAGGCATCGCCGGGGACCGGATAGCCGCGCTCCGGCTGTCGGGACCGGGACCGGGACCGGATCCAGGGCCAACGCCACGCTGCGGCGTCGTCACTCCTGCGAGGAAGACTGGACGGGTGGGGGCGCTCAGTACGAGACGGCGCCGGACACCGGCTCCGATGCTCCTCTGTCAGCCGGCGGCGTCCTTCCTGGTGAGCTTCCGCGCCGTGAGGAGGCATTGCCACGCGAGAAACAGGAGCACGATGCCGACCACCAGGAGCAGCGCCCCACGAACCGCACCGCTATACAACAGATAACCCAGGCCTCGAAGAAACGAAAACAGGCCTGGCAAACCCAACACAAACGCTCCGAGATAACAGAGTCCTTTCATCAATCCCTCCATTGCTGATGGCGTTCGACGCCGAGAACCACGGCGAACCGATGGCGCGTGGCGACGTTACTGCATGGTGAGGCCGCGCAAGCTGGCACGAGGAGATGCAGCGTATGGTACCCAAGCTCCTGCTCCTGATCACGGTCGCCATCTGCCTGCCCGTCGAGGCAGCCGATGTGTCACACCCGAAGCTGATGACATACCGTCAGGTCGAAGGCCGCCAACTGAAAGCCCACGTGTTTGCGCCGGAGGCTCAGGCGAGCGGTGCTGCCGTGCTCCTGTTCCACGGAGGCGGGTGGTCAATGGGTGAGCCAGCGTGGACCTACGCTGCAGCTCGGCGGTTTGCTGACCTGGGCTTGACGGCGATGGCAGTGGAGTATCGGTTGACGGACGAGAACGTCACCCCGGCCGATGCTCTGGCGGACACCTGTGCCGCATTCGCCTGGGTTCGCCAGCAGGCGGAAGCGTTGGGCATCGATGCGCATCGGGTCGCCGGCTATGGCGTGTCTGCGGGTGGCCACCTCGTGGCTGCCGCCGCGACCGTTGGGTGCACCGAAGCTGGTGCCGCCGGTCGTCCGAACGTCCTCCTGCTGTGGTCACCGGCCATCGATGTGAGCACGGATCGCTGGTTCGATCGTCAGCTTCAGGGGACGGCGGTGGCCGTGGACTACTCACCGGCGCAGCATGTCGGGCCAGAGACGCCGCCGACCTCGATCGTGAACGGCGACAGAGACACGCTGACGCCGCTGAGCGGCTCGGAGACATACTGCGAGCAGCTCCGAGGCTTCGGCGTTCGCTGTGACCTCCATGTCTACAAGGGCGTCGGCCACCTCTTGACGAGAAACCTGGCCAACCAAGAGCGTGACTTCGATCCGGATCCGGCAGCCGTCGCAGATGGCATCGCACAGCTCGCCGCGTTCCTTGCCGAGCTCGGCTACACGACCGCTGCAGACACCGACCCGGCCGATTCCCACCCGAGCTGAGCCAATCCATCACGACGGACCCGTCGTGATGGTGCCTCAGGGCTGCCACCCTCGGCAGCGTGGCAGTGCGGTGCTCGGCGCGGCGTCGCTCGTCAAGGTATAACGGAGGCGTCCTCTGCACGGCTTTGCCGAAGCTCAAGCCGAACGGGTGACCGTCCAGGCACTCGACTGCAGTGGCGGCGACGATCAGCGACGTCTCGGTTGAAAGGTGCGCGAGGAGGTTTCTGAGTAAAGAGCTCTGCCATTCGACAGGAAGTACTCAATCTGATACGCGACAGTGATTGCCGTGTCCTCCGGCAGCTCCACCTCGACTTCGCCGATGGCCTTCAATCCGCTGTTCTCCACGGAGGCTACGGTCTTCATATCGGAGTAGCCAAGCGTTGGCTGGAGCGGGCGGTTTCGGCCGTCCTCATCGCGGCCAGGACGGGGGATGAGGTCACCTGTGGAGACCAATGCCTGCAGTGACCTGATCTGTCCTAGCGGATCATGGAGCAACGCGGAGATGGTCAGTGCAGCTTTGCCCGAATCAGTCCTTCGAGCGCTGGAACATGTCAGCCGGGAGACTCGCGGAGCGAGTGCCGACTCCACCGTGCTCGGGAGGTGCGCAACCACAACCGGTTCAGCGCCGCTTGTTCCGTAGATCATCGCCACAACAGAACCGTCGGAATCGGCTACGGGGCCGCCTACGTAGCCCTCAGGCACAAACCCATGGAACACCAAGTGCGGTGCTTGCTGGTACCGCTTCTTGGAGTCAATGAAACGAACTCGCTTCGCGGTTGGCGTCGGCGAAGACGTATGAAGCCTGTTTAGGGCGGATTCGAACGGCATTCCCACCGCGTAGTACTGCTGACCGGGTTGGAGCGCCAGCTCCGGCTCGAGCTGTACCGGATCCGGGAGGTTCTCCCCTTGGATCGCGATCACAGTGAGGCCGGCCTCCTGGTCGACGTCGACAACGTCTCCTTCTACGGCATGCTCCCGGTTGGTTCCTGGGAAGCAGATGACCCGTGCAGTCTGCGGCACCTCGAGAGTGCCCCCTCGAAGGGAGCTCTGCATGTTCTGAAGGAAGTCCGGGATGACAACGTAGGCAGTATCGTCATCGCGAGCCACGACGATTCCGGCTGCAGACACCCAGAGCATCGAGTCGTCGCTGTACCATAGCTGAACCGTGACCGTACCCTGGATGGCGTTCTCCAGTATCGAACCTGGCGTATCTGACGCCAGGCTCGGACTGGTGACAAGGAGCACGAGGCCGAGTGCGGCGCCAAAGAGCACGCGCCGGCTCAGTGGGTTGAGGCGGTGTCTTCGAGACCCGCAGAAACAGCTCCTGATCGCTGACGCCGCAGAGGATGTTCGGCTCTGATGTGCGTTAATCATTGTCACTATCCCTGTGCTCATTGTACGTCTCGAGAAACTGCTGGATCCCGTTTGCGGACACGGTGGAACGGCTGCGGGCGATGAAGAGGCCGGCGAACTGTCCAGATTGTGTTGTGATGGCTGCGCCCGTCCGCATCGAGCCGACATCGCCGGTCGTGATCCGCTCACCTTTCAGTGTCACCGGTTGCGGTGCCATTGGGCCTGGGTTGTGCGTGGCAGAATCCAGAACATTGTACGCAGGGAAGCCGTGGACGAGCGCGTCAATCTCTGCTTCTTCAGGCTCGATCTTGAAATCGAGAGAGACGGGCTTCGGGAGCTTCGTGCTCTGCACTGTAAGCACCATCAACCCAGAGTCCTCGGGGTAATCGGCGGTGCAAAGCGTTTCGAACTGCTCTTCGGTCCCTGAATGAAAGACTGCGACGACCTTTGGCTTCATCTGCTCTGTCCGAGGGAGCTTCCCGACGGTGGTGAGCACGATGCCCAGGTCGCCTTCGCGCTTTACGAGGACCCCTTGACCGCGCCTGCTATAGGTCTCTCCGGAGTACTCGACATCGAAGCGAAGAAGGACGAGAGCCTCGCGCACAGTCCCCGGTTTCTGACCTTGACAGGACGAGGTGGCGGCCACCGAGAACAGAAGGAGCAGGATCAGCAATGTTTGTGGATACGCTACCTTTGGTTTCATCTGGCCTCCGTACCGGGTTGAGCTGAACGGGTTCGATAGATCAACGGGAACTCGCACTGCATTGACTGATTCTCGAGTAGAAATGCGAGCTGGATGGACACGTGCGATGTGTTTGGGCTTGCTGGTGGCAACGGAAGCTCCCCGGAGACATGAAGATCTGGTCCGCCCTGGGAGGGCTTGGTTGTCAAGGTCTCGACAGTGTCCGGCGACGGATGACATGGGTACCTCGAGCTGCGCTGTGCTTCTGGTCTCAATGACGCTGTACCGTATAGCACATGCACCTTGATTGAGACAATCTGCCGCAACGGATCGCGGACGTATGTCCTGAGTCGCAGGGTGTCGCCACGATCAGTGCTCGCCACTTGGTGGTAGCTCATGCCTTGAGACTTTGGTGTCAGCGCGGCCGCGATCTCAGCAGCTGATAGCGCAGTCACCTGAGGTTGGCGTGTCTCGTGGGTCTGGATGATCCCGATCATGTGACCGTCCCGGGTGAGGACAGGTCCGCCCAGAAACCCAGTCTCCACGAACCCGTGAAGTGTCAGAAGCTCAGGAGACGAGCTGTCCTCAATGGCGAAGGGTACAGCCACAGGCGCGATCAATGGCTGTACTCCGCGTCGATCGAAGTGCGAGGTGAGGCTGGTGAAGTGAAACCCGATCGCATCGAGATTTTCACCAGGCTCGATTCCCACTTCGGCGGCTGGAGCAAGAGCTTCTGGTAGCCCTGGTCCTTCAGCCGAAAGCACCACAAACGACCTCCCGATGTGCCCTGTGATCTCAGCTGGAAGGACCGTCGCCCGTCCTGAGCCAGGAAAGAACACCACCTCCTTTGGCGAGGCGTCAGTACCTTTCAGAAGCTCCCTCGAAGTCAGAACATAGGCTCTGTTCTCGTGGCGATGCACAACCGTTCCACACGTCCAGATGGTTGTTCGTGCTCTTTCAGCTCTCACGAGCGCGACAGATTCAGCTGCCTGAACGACGGCTTCCGTTTGTGTGCCTGCCGAGCTGAGCGCCGCAGGCAAAGAGACGAGGAGCAGCATGTGAGCGACAATACGACGGTATAGAGCCATGTGGACCTGCCGCTTCCTTGAAGTTCGCTACTCTGTTGTGGTCTGAGCTAGATAGAAGGAGGAGTCTGAGTCCAATGCAGGTTGCCAGGCGGTGACTATGAAACGGCCGTCGGGGCTGACGTCATTCAAGACCTTCCAGTAGGTTCCTTCGATCTCAGCTGTCCGGGTGACGGATCCACTCAACGAGAGGAATCGCAAGGTCGTTCGAGGTGACCCCGTATCTCTGTTCATCGCGACGAATCCCCGGCGGTCTCCGAGCAGCTCGAGGTCGTCCTCGGATCCAACCCTGAACTCCGATGTCGGAGCACCGAGAGAATCCCCAGCATATACCTGGACGAACCGCTCACCCGAGCGAGTGGCCTCGGACACGACGACGGTCGCCGAGCTCGATGCGGCCAACAGGCATGAGCCGAAGCTGACGTCACTGAGGCCCGTCCTAGGGGTACTGCCAGAGTACTCGAGCCTCAACCCATGAACGGTGAACCGGTGCAACGCTGTGCGGGCAGACTGATCGCAGCAGAGGAGAGACCTCCCGTCGTCCTTCATGAGAATCTGGTCGCATCCCCGTGGGATACTTGTTCTTGGGGGGGAGTCTCTCCGTTCGAAAGCCTGGTGAACAAGCGCCAGCGGAGTGACGACGTCGCCCCATCGGCCAGTCCGAAGATCAACCCCAACGAGCGCAGACTGAAGACGATCGTCCTGAGCCAAGAAGAACGCGACATGAGTGCCGGGAGATGCGGTGAATGCCAGTGGCCCCAAGTGATCGGGTAGCACATCGCCATCCGGGAGCGAATGCTCTCTGCGAACCTGGAGCGTCTCCCGGTCGAGAAGCCAGAGCCTCTTCTCGTGGCGGCTGGCGATGAGGAGCCCCTCACTGGAGATGGCCATCTGATCGATCTCTTTCCACGGAAGCTCCAGTGAGGCGATGCACCGTGGCTCCTCGACGTCAATCAGGCGGACGATGGAGCTCGTGCGTTCTCCCGACTCGCAGGACTCGCCGACGAAGAACCGTCTCGAATCGCTGCTCCAGACGAACTGCGTGGCCGGTATCTCAGTGGCCTTCTCGAGCCGCCAAGTTGGGCGAGCGTCGTCTGAAGCCTCGACAGGTTCGAGCAATCCGCCACAACCGGTCACTGCTTCTGGGAAGCCACGGCCAGCTCCTCTCGAGCCAGGTTGCAGCTCAACCTGGGCTTCAGCTGGATCGGGGACCTCAATCGAGCCGCTGGCCACAGCTGCAGAGAAGTCCGTCAACACCGTGTTGATCTGGGAGGCGGAAAGCAGCTCGCCGCTGTCCCAAAGAGCCCCAACGAGCTGTCCCTTCTCTGTAGCCACCGGAGAGAGAGCCAGCGCTCGTGCAACGGGACCACGCACCCTGTCAACCTCAAGAGATGCCGCCATGGGATCGAGCATGCTGATGGGCTCGTCCACCGGTGCGAAGGTGCTCCGTGGTGGGTAGCTGTGGACCAGAACCGATGACTCGATCGGGATCCTCTGAACGTCGCCAATGACCTTGAGAGGCGATGGTATCTCAGCCTCTGACAACAGAAGCAAGGCAACTCGGAGCTCATCATGGGCGAAGAGCAGCTCTGCTCTGGCACGGATCTGGCCAGTTGATTCGGAGGTGAAGAAGGCAGCGATCTCTGGCATCACATTGCCCTCAGGGGCAACGAGTGGCATGGGGGCAAGCAGTACGGGAAAACGAAATGGCGAGCGGACGAGAACTCCTTGCCCTCGACGCGAGTAGGTTCCTGCTTCGGTAGGGTACTCAACCGTAATGAGTGCCGTTGCGTCGCGAACAGAAGCACGTGAGAGCTCGAAAGCTCTGCACGACGTGAGTACGAGGGGCAAGAAGAGAACGGCAATGCACATTGAACGAGCCATGAAATCCCGCCTATATTCGCCAACCTGAGCTGAGCGATCCTGCCGGATGAGATGTGCCAAGATCCTGATGCTCCAGTGCTTCGGAGAAGCACAGGCATACCCTGAGGTATGTCGAGCATTTTCCGAAGTGTCTGGAGCGCAGGAGATTGGTGCAGATCGCCGGCAAGAACCGCTCAGATTAGGTCTGACTCAGACCACCTCGAAGCCCACCCTTTCAAGGGCTCTGATCAGTTCAAGGCCGGTCAGCCTGAGACGAGGAGTCACGAGGCGATGCGGACGTGTTGGACGCCGACAAACTCAAGGTCTTCTGGCGGAGACTCTTCCCCCTCGAGGCACAGCTCGATGACCTCTCGGACACGGACCAACAGTTCGTCCATTGACTTCGCCTGCGTATGGCAACCGCGTAGCGAAGGCACACTGGCGACGGAGTAGCCTTCAGAATCTCTTTCAACAACGACGTCGAACTCGGCTGCCATGGATCCATTGTGCCGTTCGACGCGTTGCTCGCCTAACGGCCGGCGATCAGCGGACCCGAGCCGCGCAACGCGCGGGTTGGGGTACGCTGGAACGACTTGTTAGGTGGCTTCTTCCCGTTGCGTGTAGAACTCCACAGAGGGTAGACCCTTCAACAGCCCGTTGACACTGATGTCCTCATCGACCTCCGGCCAGTGAATGCCTATGCCCTCGCCAATCAGACGCCAATTGGCGCGCGCTTCACGAGAAGCCCTCAATAGCCGAGGAAACCAGACAATGGGCGCTGCGATTCTACGACCGTCGACGAGGAGAACGATGAGTTCGTCATCCGTCACTTGGACATCGGATGCAAGCGCTTGCTGTACCTCAACTGCGAAAGAAGTCATCCCATGCCTCCAGGAACTCACCGGCATGTTCGTGCACCATCGATTCGATCTTCCTCAGCTCATGACCCGGGAAGAGCCTGGAGTAGGCCAAGCCAACCGGGTCGAGCCAGAACTTCGCGACAGCACGGTCTCGTTCAACGTGTACATGCGGGGGCTCAAAGAAATCGCTTGCAAAGAAGAAGACTCGATATGGACCGATGCGGGCGATTGAGGGCGACACCGACGATTCTACCACTCAGGAGCGATCCACGAAGGCGTGCAACTAACGCCCGGCGATCAGCTGAAGCCGCGTTCGGCCGCCAGGCCGACCTGGCGCGACGGTTGTCCCAGCAACCGGCGTGACAGGAGTGGCTGTGAGCTGCATTGGCTTGTTGGACGAAGCCGCTTCGCGGCAGGTTTCGACGCATCATCTCCCAGCCTGATATTTAGGTGACGACTCAAGGAGTCGGAAATCTTCGCTGATCTCGAGCATGGTCTCCAGAGCGGTGGCCACCCTCCTGTAGGACTGGTAGTTGACCCGTCCAACCACAGACACGATGAGTTCGGTACTCGCTGTGAAGAGCTTCCCTGGCCTCGCGAAGCTCGTTGTTCGCAACGAACCCGAGAGGAAGTCCGACTCGGAAAGTGCTTCGGCCCGAGGATCACCGTAGGGATTGCTGGTGATCTGACAAAGCAGGGCGTCCTGGGACCCGACGGCCGCCAAGAGAAGCGGGGGCCGAAGCTTGGTCTGCGAAAGATCCGAGAACGGAAACCGTACCAACGCGGCCGCGGGCCGCAACCAAAGGGGTGCTCCGGAGCTGCCGGTCCCGCGCCCGCGTAGCCGTAAGGTATTAGCGGGTATTAGCTTCCCCACCCATCGGCCCTTGCTGCAAGCGCCTCCACCACTTTTCGATCCCTGAGGCTCGCAGAGCAGACTACCGGGAGGGAGGGTGGCATTGAGAACTCAAAATTCAGAACTGAGAACTCAACCCAGGAGCTTTGCTTCGAGTTTTCGAAGATACGGCTCCGTGAGCCGCTAACGCGACAACGAGTCGCGACTAACGACACGAGATGAGCGGACTGGACCAGCGCTCGCGCGAACTTCACTCCCGTGGAACCAGTTGGTGAGGCGGGGACATCAGTAGTGATACCTCGCCTGCAGGAAGTCGATCCGCCCGTCGCCAACCAGGTAGACGATTCGATGCTCTTCGGTAAGCCGTCGCGACCATGTCCCGCTCAGCAGGAATTTGAGCGGTTCGGGTTTCCCGATCCCTGAGAACGGATCGCTCAATATCGCTTGAACGAGGTCGAGTGCCCGGAGGGCGACCTTTGGGTTCGTCTTCACCCAGTACTTCATGTCTTCGATGAACTCTGGCTGGAACACAGCCACCCATTGACGAGGGCTCTTTGTCGCCTTCGTTCTACTTCGTTTCTTGGCCAAGGCCGAGCTCTCTTCGGAGATCCTCGATCGTTGACGGCTTCAGCTCATTGGATCTGGCTCTGGAAATCGCCGCTAGGAGACGTTCGGCGTTCTTCGGCGACCGCATGAGGTGAGCGGTTTCGAGCAGGCTTTCCAGTTCATCGGCAGATACGAGCGCGACGTCGGCGGCATTGCGTCGGCGAATAATGACGGGTTCGCGGGTTGATGAGACCTCTTCACACAGAGCGGCGAGAGTTGCCCTGGCGTTTGTGTATGTCGTAACGGTTGGCACAATGACCTCCGGTCAGTCCTGTACAGATATAATGTACATGTTGGGAGCCGCCGAGTCAAGAGCGCCGGGTAGGCCAGGGGTCTTGCGGCCCCTTTCCCCCTCAGAACCGTACGTGACAGCTTCCCGTCATACGGCTCAAGCACTTCGAAAGGCCGCCGCGAGGCGACCCGGTTGCCGGCCTCGACCGGCAGCCTTCGCGATACCGACAGGGAGCCGACTCACCGCACACGGCGGCCGGAGGGGCACCAGTGGCCAAGGCCACCGTCATGTGCCTTCCTCCGTGATGTCGGTT
>CAZEJK010000110.1:3697-16585 GCA_964512045.1 uncultured Thermoanaerobaculia bacterium | reverse complement strand
GAAACGCCCATTCAGGGCTACTGAGCACGAGACCTCCAGGGATTTCCACTGATTGGAAGATACGGCTCCGTGAGCTGCCAACGGACTCACGGGCGATCGACAGGTGCGCTTTTACTGGTCCGGCGAAACTGGTAAGGGAACGGCTGGCCTGGCCGAATCAATCTGCCTTCTCCGCAGCTTTTTGGGTCCCGGCATCCGTGACTTCAAGCTGCAGGCCGTGCGGACGCGCGAGCAGGAGCTCGTAGGTGCTGACGCTGCGGGGCACCTCGAAGAGGACTCCGAAGTAGGGCTTCTCTTCCGAGACCCAGGCGCGAGAGATGGAGCCACCCAGCATCCAGGTCGCGTCGGGAACCGACTCCGCTGCGGCGACACCCATGGACAGGCCGAGACAGGCGCGGCGTGGGATGTCGTGCTCCGACTCGAAGGCGAGGGAGAAGTCCGAGCTGTAGAAGACCGTCTGATCGAAAGCCGTTGGTTTGAGAATGATCATCAAGCCCCCGTCGGGAGCGCTCTCGTCCCAGTAGACGTAATGGCCGCCGGCGGCGTTGGATCGCTGGGTCGTGATTCGCTCGGCGGAGACGATCTCCAACCGTTTCGTTGCGCGTCCGGGGTTGTCGCTGCCAGAAGCGCCAGCCAGGCCGCATGCTGCTGTTGCGGATGCCATCAGGACCGTCAGGGCGGCTCGCATCGTCGTGCTCATCGACTCCTCCTCGATCGCGCGTGTCATTGCGGACACACGTTCGGAAGGGCAACTTCTGTGCCAGCAACGGCTCGCATGGTGTGGACCTGGCGTCCACCTTGATCCCCTATGGAGAATGCGCCATACCGCGGGTGGTATGAGTGTGGTCCGCGGCACCCGTGGTGCGTCGAGCTCTACGCTGGCGGTGCTGGCCTCCGTCGTCGGGACAGACCGATCAAGAAGAGACCAGTGGTGAGCATGATCACCGCTGCGAGTAGGTACGGGCGACCCTCGCCGTGGATGGCCATCACGAGGGGTAAGGCCCCGAAGATGACCAGGATCCAGCCGAGCGTGAACATGCCGGGCGTGAGTGGCGCATCAGGGGAACTCCCTTGAAGGGGAAGCTCGCTGTGCTCTTGCGAGAGGCTCTGTCGAGCTGTTCCAAGCCCCTGGTGCTGGACCTGGTCCTCCGGGCGATTGCGTGGTGGTGTGGCGGTGGGCTGTCTGTGCTGTTTCGATGGCCTTCGTGTCTCAATCATGGCCGCAATCCTCCGCTGTGCTCCTGCTGTAGCATGCTCCATGCCAGTGTCGTCGGATGGCGCTCGCGCCACTTTGAGCCCGAGTGCCAACACGGTCGGACGTCACGATTCCGGCGCGATCGGATGCGAGAGTTCCGAAATGGGACGAACGGAAGCTGACCGGGCGCATCCTACCGTGCGGAGAGCGGTCCGGAGGCCGTCGCGCGCCGCCTGAGATTCCGCACCATGCCGCCTCGGTGGGCATCACTCTTGCTCATGAAAGCCCTGGGAGGCGTTGTGAGCCGGCTCCCTGGGAGTGACCAGCATGAACGTGACAAAGGCGACTGTAGCTACCGTGGTCTCCGTGGCGACCGTCTTGGCAATCGTCTGGCTCGTTCGCCGGCAATGCCCCGTGGCAGGCGGCGAGCGATGAAGCCGCAGCCAGGCCCGTGTAGCCGATCGTCGGACTTCAGCTCGTACCGTCTGACGGTCGAGTACGACGGCAGCAGGTTCGCCGGCTGGCAGGTTCAGGATCACCAACGGACCGTTCAGGGCGTGCTGTTGGCTGCGTTGCGCCGGCATTTTCCGAACGATGAGCTCACCGTGCAGGGTGCCGGTAGGACTGACGCCGGGGTACATGCGCTGGCGCAGGTCGCCTCGCTGCGGTGCTCGGCCCGCATTCCCGTCGAGTCCACGCTCGCCAAGCTGGAGAAGATGCTGCCGCTGGACGTGGCGATCCTCGACCTCTCCCCGGCGCCACTCGGCTTTCACGCGCGTCACGACGCCGAGGAACGCGCCTACCGGTATCAGCTCACCCTTCGTCGGTCGGCCTTCGGCAAGCGGTACAGCTGGTGGATCGGGAAGGACATCGACCTGGAGGCGATGGGGCGTGCGGCGGAGCTGTTCGTCGGACGCCACGATTTCGCGGCCTTTACCCGCCGGGCACGACAGGCGGGAAGTACCCTCGTTGAGGTGACGTCATGCGGTATCCATCCAGTCGAGCAGTCCGTGCTCATCCGGGTGATGGCGAGTCACTTCCTGTGGGGACAGGTGCGTCGCATGGTCGGGAGCCTGGTGGCCATCGGCCGAGGCGAGGCGAGTGCGGAGGATGTGCCTGCTTGGCTCAGAGGTCTGCAGCCGCCGCCTCTTCCCGCTGCCCCTGCAGCCGGCCTGTTTCTGGAGGGAGTGCGCTACCACTCGGAGACATGGCGCCTGCCGCCGCTGCAGCCCATCGGACTTCCGGCGACGTTCGGTCCCCTGCAGTCGGGATCATCGCTTCGGACCACCGATCCCGAGGCACAGCACATACAGGACATCTCCGCAAGGCGTGTTGCTCACCACGGAGTCGCAAAGGGGTCGGAGTATGCCCTACGGTGAGTCGCTGCCCAGGACCTTGAGGAAGATCACCTTGGCGTCTCGCGGAGCATAGAAGTCCTGGAGCTCGGCAACGACACGGTAGCCACAGGCGACGTAGAAGCCACGAGTGGGACCGTACTGCGGGCGGGACGAGGTCTCGACATAGATGCGGTGACGATCGCTGTCGTGAGTCCACGACTCCGCCGCGGCGAGCAGTGCTCGGCCCACACCGTGCCCCTGGGCGGCAGGATCGACCGCGATCCAGTACAGATCGACGGCGTCCGCGGTTCCCGGAATCGGTCCCCAGCAGGCGTAACCCGAGACCCGACCGTTCAGCTCGGCAATCAGAAAGCGGTAGTGACTCGCTGAGCCGTTGACGAGCGCATCGTCCACGAGCTCCATCGCCGTGGCGAGCTCCTCGTCGTTGAAGAACCCCGTAGCCTCGAGAACGCCGTTGATGGCCGTTCGATCGAACGGCTCGATCGAACGACGGATCGAAAGAGAAAGGGTGGGGAGAGTGCTCATGCTGTCTCCGTCTCCGCAGCAGCGAGGATAGAGCCCACCAGATCGGCAGACGACATGCCGGCGCGGACCGCGGCGGCCACGAAACCGGCGTCAGCCGAGAGGCATGGGTTGGCGTTGATCTCGAGGACGCACGGCGTTCCGTTCTCATCCAGACGCAGGTCGACCCGCGCATAGCCGCGCACACCGGTGACCTTCCAGCAGCGAGTCGCCAGCTCTGCAAGATGCGCGGCTCGTGCCGACTCGGCAGCGGTCAGAAAGCGGCGTACGGTGTGCACATAGGCGAACGAGTCGTGGTTCCACTTGGCCTCGAAGCCCAGTATCCGTGGCATGTCCTCTGGGAAGTCCAGGTACTCGAGCTCCGCCACGGGCAAGGTCACCACGCCGCTGCTCGTGCCCAGCAGAGACACGTTGAACTCCCGGCCGGGCAGGAAGTGCTCCACGAGAACCGGGGAGCTCGGGAATCGCCGGCGCAGGAGCCGAGCGCGCTCAAGCGCTCGTTGCCGGTCGGTGCACAGGAGGTCGCCATCGAGGCCGAGAGATGCGTCCTCGCGGGCAGGTTTCAGGATCCACGGAGGCGGCACCGTGTCCAGGAGGTCGGGATGCTCGGGATCGAGCGCACCGCCGGCGGCCACCGTCAGCCCTGCCGCGGCGAGGTCCGCACGAGTCGTCAGCTTGTCGGTGGTGCGCTCGATCACCGCTGCGGGGGAGCCGGTGAATACAACCCCAGCCGCTTCGAGCGCAGCGGCAGCCTCCACCTGGAAGCGAGGGTGTCCCGGTGGCGACTCGACGAGGTTGAAGACCGTGGCGGGTGCAAGCTGTGCGACAGCGTGTGCCAGATCGCCGTCCGAGACAGCCAAGGTCGTGTGCGGTAGGCCAAGTGTGTCGAGAGCCTCGCACACCGTGGCAACCTGGTCCAAGACGTCGCGAGTCGACGGGTCGTCGAGGTCGCCCACGGCGTTGTGCATCACCAGAACGTCCTGGCTCATCACGCGACGGTCTCCAGCCGCGACGGTCGCGCCACAGCACCCTCGTTCGTGATGACGCGTGTCCAGGCCGATGTGACGATGGCCTCCAGCAGCTCGTCATAGTCGATGTCGACCAGTCGTGCCATGATCGGGAGGTCGGACCGCACGGGGTGCAGCCCGGGCAGAGGGTTGAGCTCGATGAAGCACGGCGTGCCCTCGGCATCGCAGCGGAGATCGACACGGCCGGCATCGCGGCACTCGAGTGTACGGTAGGCAGCCAGGGCCAGCTGCTGGGCTTGGCGGGCCAAGCGACCGCCGCGGAGGACCCGGTACTGCACCCGGTCCAGGTACTCACCCTTGTTCAGCGCGGTGTAGGCTGCGGTCTCGGCCCGCGCCGTGAACAGGACCTCCATCACTGCCACGACCCGTGCGTCGCCGTTGCCGACGATGCCCACCGTCACCTCACGGCCGGGAAGGTAGCTCTCGATCAGGATGCCGGCCGGGTAACGCGGCAGCAGCTCCGCGCAGCGCGTCGCCAGCTCCCGGGACGAGTGCACGAGCGAGGCTCCGGAGACGCCCATCGAGCTGCCCTCGGCCAGGGGCTTGACGAACAGGGGAAAGGACAACGCGACCCGTCGGACGTCGCGTTGTGAGCGCACTACAGCGAACGGCGCGGTGGGGATCCCAGCGTCGCGAACCACACGCTTGGCCCATGCCTTGTCGAGGGTGACCCCGCACGTCACGGGGTCGGAGAACGTGTAGGGCTGGGCAAAGAGCTCGCACAGCGCAGGTACCTGCGCCTCGCGCCCCCGACCACACACCCCCTCGGTGATGTTGAACACGAGGTCCCAGCGCTCGCCGTTCACCAGCCGCCGCGCGAGCTCGACGCCACGGCCGACTCGGTGAACGCAGTAGCCGAGGCGACCGAGCGCAGCTTCCAGTCCTGAGACGACCTCCTCGTCGTCCATCTCCATGACCTGCTCCGCCGAGAAGCCGGCTGCCAGGTAGTCCATCTTGAGGTCGTAGCACAGAGCGATCGATGGTTGCACGGATCACCTCCCGGCAGGCGGGTCGACGGAGCTGTAGACCTTCCCCGCCCAGTTGCGCAGCCGCCAGACACCGTCGTCGCGGCCAACGACCGTCTCCGGCTGCAGTGGAATCTTGCCGCCGCCACCCGGGGCGTCGACCACGTAGGTGGGCACTGCGTAGCCGCTGGTGTGGCCGCGCAGCTCGGACATGATCTGGAGACCGGTTGCGATGGAGGTGCGGAGATGGCCGGTGCCAACCACCGGATCCGCCTGGTACAGGTAGTACGGCCGGACGCGGAGCTTCACCAGCCCATGGAACAGGCGCTTGAGCACCTGGGGGTCATCGTTGACTCCGGCCAGGAGCACCGTCTGACTGCCGAGTGGAATCCCGCCATCGGCGAGGAGATCGCACGCAACCGCCGTCTCGTCGCTCAGCTCTGTAGGGTGTGAGAAGTGCAGGGACAACCACACCCGATGACTGCGCAAGATCGAGACCAGCTCTGGGGTGATGCGCTGGGGCACGAAGCCCGGTACGCGTGTGCCGAGACGCAGCAGCTCCACATGGGAGATCGAGCGCAGTGCGGCGAGCAGGCGGTCGAGCTGCGAGTCCGACAGCAGCAGCGGATCGCCGCCAGAGACAAGTACGTCGCGCACCTCACGATGCGCCCGCAGGTATGCCAGAGCTCGGTCGAGCCTGCGCGACAGGGAGCACAGCTTTCCCTGATCCACGAGCCGGGCGCGTGTGCAGTAACGGCAGTAGGAGGCACAGGTGTCGCTGGCCAGGAGGAGGACGCGGTCCGGGTAGCGGTGCACCAGACCGGGGACCACCATGTCGTGGTCCTCGCCGCACGGGTCCACCATGTCTCCCGCGCTCACCAGGAGCTCCTCGTCGCGCGGTACCACCTGGCGGCGGATCGGACAGGACGGATCGTCCGGGTCGATGAGCGCCGCGAAGTGGGGGGTGATCGCAACAGAGAAACGTCCGGATGCCATCTCGAGGGCACGCTCCTCGCCAGCGGTTAGAGTGAAGGCGCGCTTGAAGTGCTCGGGACGGGTCAGGCGGTGGCGCATCTGCCATTGCCAGTCGCTCCAGAGCTCCGGCTTGAAGCGCGCGCCGATGGCGCGGCTGATTCGGTGCCGAGGTTGCATCAGCAGCGAGTCGTTCTCAGCGTTCGAGCTTGGAATCACGACGTTCCTCCATCTGCGGTCGGTTGAAGAGAGGGCGCGCCGTGGGCCATGGCAGCCCGCTTTCCGGACGTGGCCATGTCGTGGGCTTTCTCAAGCCCGTGGCGGCTGCCCCCGAAGGGCCAGATTCGCATGAGGTTGTCTCTAGTCTGTGGATCCGTGGGCGGCCCCGATCACCTCAGCGCGCACCGCAGCGCTCCTGAGGATCGGGATACGGAGTGTGTGGGAGGTCAGGGTCAGTGCCACTGCCGACGCGGGCCACGTGGACCGGCACCCTGCGGCGGCTGGATGGCCGCTACGAGAGGGGGGCTCGTCGGTGGACACTCCCTGTTCCACGACGGAGAAAGTACACCCGGTTCTGTGATTGTCAAGAGGGTTGGCGCAGTGGTTCTTCATGGTGTGATGCGCGCTTCGCGGAGGTCGCAGGAAGTGACTTCAGCACAGCACCTTACTCCGAGGAGCGCCGCGCCCTTCCGCGCTTCGCAACGGTCGTCGCGGGGACGAAGCATCCTTCCCACAGCCCGGTGAAGAAACGGCGCGCGTTGGCGCCGATGCTCCGCACACGGTACCCCCCTTCCTGCACCACCAGCACGGGCAGACCGAGGCCGCCAACCAGCCTGCCGTTGGCGTGGAAGTCGCGAGCCTCGAGGCTCCAGCTGCCGGTTGGGTCCTTGCGTGCGGTATCGAGTCCCAGAGCGACGACGAGAAGTTCAGCGGAGAACCGTCGGATTCGCTCGATCGCCCGCTCGAGGGTCGCGCGGTAGAGCGTGCCATCCACCTCCTCGGGCAGCGGATAGTTGCGGTTGAAACCGCGTCCGGCGCCGCTGCCCACCTCCTCGGCAAAGCCGCTGAAGTAGGGGTACGCGAAGTTGGGATGGCCGTGAATCGAGAGGGTGAGCACATCGGCTCGTTCCCAGAAGATATCCTGCTGACCGTTGCCGTGGTGGAAGTCGAGGTCGAGGATCGCCACCTTTCCGTGATGGCTGAGGAGCTCGGCGGCGATTGCTGCGTTGTTGAAGTAACAGAAGCCCCCGAACGACCTCCGCTCCGCGTGATGGCCCGGAGGGCGTACCAGGGCGTACGCAAGGCGGCGTCCATCGACGAGCGCCTGCGCCGCAGTCAGGCTGCAGTCCACCGCTCGCCGCGCAGCTCGGTAGGCGTTGTGATGGAGGGGAGTGAAGGTGTCGATACAGTAGTAGCCGGACCGGACCTCCAGCTCCTTGGGAGGCCTGGCCTGATTCCGGATAGGAAAGACATAGGGGTACACGGATCGGTTCTCGCCGATCCGCTCACACACCCGTTTGAAGTAGCGCACCCATCCCGGATCGTGAAGCTCGAGGATGTGTTTCTCCGCGAAGGTCCGCGGCCGAAGCTCCTCGAACAGTCCGCTGGCTTCGAGCTGCGTGCGAATAGAGGCGATGCGGACCGGCGCCTCCACATAGCCCCGCTCGCGCACATGGTGGATGGCGTGCCGGTCGTTGACGACGAGGGCGATCTGCCGCTCAGGGCGCGGTGCTTCCGCGAGCCTGGGCTCCACGGCCGCGGCCTCTGCGAAGCGCGGAGGTCGGAGCCTGATTGGGTCGTCGGTGAACGATGCGACGACCCGGTCGACGTAGGCGGGCGAGCAGAGATGCCGATACTTGCGCTCCAGGATTGCACGCACGGCGACGCGCGCTGCGCGACGTGACAGCGGCGCGCCACTGCCCAGATCATCGAAGACCAGGAACGGTGGATCACTGCTACCGGGCTCGACTGGTGTCTCGTAGGCGGTGCCGATTATGGGACGCGCGCCGAACCCTTCATAGAACCGGAGCCGTGCCGCATTCTGGCGCCGGAGCGCGGGATCGGGACTGAGGTTCGGATCGTCCGGGAGACATTCGAAGAACAGGCCGTAGCAGCCGAGCTCCCGGACGTCGGCGCGGACTCGATCGTACAGGGCGCCGCCAACACCTCCGCCGGAACGTCCTGGCCGTGCGGCGATGTAGTCGAGGTAAGCGAAGCCGAGCTCGGGCTCATGAAGGAGCATGGCAAAGGCGCTCACTCTGCCGCGCGCCGACAGAGCGACCAGCATCACTGGACGGAACCCGTGCCTGGCTGGTCGCCGCAGCGTGTCCGGGAGCCTGCCGACCTCGTCCGGGTCGAGATCGGGGAGCTGGCGACGCAGAATCTCCTGGGCCTCGGCCAGAGCAGCCCGATCTGCCGGAAGGATATCGTCGTATATACGCCGAATCGTGAACACCGAACCTCCTCGATCACCGCTGGCGGGTGACCGCACCGGGCCCATCCTTCTGCGCACAGCGCGTGCAATCGACGTACCATCTACAGTGCCTTCCGTCGGAGCTCTGCACGCGCCACAAAGGTATTCCCAGGGGGTCTCGAGCGAGGTCAGAACAAGCACGCCCGGTACCGAGGTCCGATCAGAACTCGCTGTTCCGATTCTCGACGTCTGCACACGCACCGTGGTGCCTCCGTGAGGTCGAAAGATGTCGGCGATCCCGAGGTGGGTGGGGCAGGCTGGATACGAGGAAAGCGTCGCACCGCTGGCATGATGGTGAACCCATTGGCGCGATGATGAACGTGATACGAGTTCGATCGACCGATCGCTCCTTACAGCACCCGCACATACTCCTTTTCCAGGAGGTCACGGAGCTCGAGGGCGATGCGCGCCGTGCTGACGTGCAGCTGGCGAGCGATGTCGCGCCAGCCGGTCGGGCGGTCTGCGAGCGCTCTGAGAATCGTGCTTTGCATGTGCGGTACGGTGTCCACGACCTCGGGAATTCTCTGGTTGGTCAGGACGAACCGAGCTTCGGCTGGTAGCGAGCTGGCGAAGCTCTCGTACTCGTCGGCGATCCGTGCGACCTCCAGCAGCAGGTGGGAGACCAGAAACTGCCCGTCAGTCTGGCGAGCGTGGGGGAGCGGGTCGAAGCGAAACCGCCCGTGCTCGGGTTGACCTATGAAGATCTCCAAGAAGGCCTCCACGCCGTCGAGCGTGCCGCAGAGAACCGGTCCAACCTGCTTGTCGGCGGTGTAGATCGTACCGAATACGCGTCCCTCGCGGTCGAGGATCTCAATCACGCCCGTGGCCCCCGAATCGACCACAGTCTGCACGATTGTTGCCAGGTCGAAGTGATCGAGGTTGCCCTCCAGCTTCGAGGCTGCGCGGCCAATGCCGGCGAAGATTCCCTCGAGCCGTCGTGCCATGTTCTGGAGGTAGTTCATCGACAACGCGGGTGAGCTCCAGAACCTGCGGAGCAGCATCTGGCGTGGCCACTGGACCGTCGTACCGCCGTCCGGGAAGCGCCCCAGAGATCGGAACTGGTTGCCGGTGATGATCTTCGACTGTCCAAGCAGATGGCCAGGCCCGAGGTACGCGACGGCATCGAACCCGCGTTCGGGATCCTCCTCTCGAGAGACCTCGAAGATCCCGCTGACGACCATCCACAGCGTTCTGGGCGAGTCCCCCGGCCTGAACAGAGCTTCCCCTTGGTTGTGCACGGTGACTCGGCCTTGCCGGGCCAGGAACACCTGCTCCTCACGCTCCAACCCCTTGAAGAAAGGCGAGCCTTCAATCACGCGAAGTGGATCGACCTCGGCCAATGTCGACATCCTTTACATCACTCCTAACCATCATAGGACACATCTGTATTGCGGAAGGAAACGATTCGGGGGATGCCAGGCCGGCCCCGACAGCCGGATTCCGGCCATCCGGTCCCCGGCGCATGCCCCGAGCTTTCGAAGATGCGCCGGTGTCCAGTCGCTCATGCGCAAGCCTTCTGCGGACTCCGGAAATGCATCGAGCGCTCCGGTTGGTTTGGTGGTGTGTCCACGTTAATCGTTGCTCGTGATGATCACCCTGACCTTGGCTCGCGACGTTCTGCGTCTCTTCGGCTCGACGGTCCTGACTGCTGCGGTCGCCGTCGAGAGCCTGGTGATTGTCGTTCCGCATACCCACGCCCCTGAGCTGTCCTCGTGCAGCAGCGAGGTGTGCGGTGAGGTCCGGCACGGTTCTCCGATCGACGAGCGTCTGCACCGGCTCGTTGAGCCCTCGGCGACGAAACCGTGTCTTGCGTGCTCGGCCCACGGCCTGGTGTTCTCCGAGGCCGGTGTTCGGCCGGTGGTGTTCGCGGCTGCAACGGTGATGGCCCGTCGGGCCACGATTGCACTGCCCGATGCGTCGTTGCGCCGGGACGAGCCGGCTGTCCGCGGACCTCCTGCAACCGCCTGACTGACAGGTTCCCGCCCCGTTGACTGTCAGAGTGCCGCGTGGAGACGTGGCAGAGGAGCTGTTGCAGGAGGACATCCGTGAGAAACACAGTAGTGACGATCGTTGTGGCCCTCGTCGTGGTCGTTCCGTGCAGTGTTGCCGCGAACGAACCGGTCGATATCGAAGGAACCGTGCTGTCCGCCGGCGGAGAGCCGGTGGCTGGCGCCGTGGTCGTGCTCGCCGAGCTGCGGCGCGAGACAGTCACCGATGACGACGGCCGGTTTGCCTTTGCGAATCTGTCGCCGGGCAGCTACTTGATCAGTGTCGAGTCCAAGCGCTTCGGCGGCGCCGTGCAGCGCATTGTGGCCGAAAGCGACGCACAGGAGATTCGCCTCACTCTCGATCAGCTGGTGCATGCGGGCCAGATCTCGGTGACCGCCGCCGGCATTGCTCGGAGTCTCGAGGAGGTCGTCAACCCGGTGGACGTGCTCACCGGCGTTGAGCTCGAGCTGCGTCGGCAGTCGACGCTCGGGGAGACGCTTGCCCAGCAGCCTGGGGTCACTGCCACGACCTACGGCCAGGGGTCGAGCCGCCCGGTCATTCGCGGCCTCGGCGAGGACCGGATCCGGATACTGGAGAACGGGCTGGACACCGGCGACGTGTCGTCGGTTGGCCCTGATCATGCGGTCGGAATGGACCCGCTGGCTGCCGAGCAGATAGAGGTCGTGCGCGGCCCGGCGACGGTGTTGTGGGGGGCGAACGCCATCGGTGGCGTCGTCAACGTGCTCGACGGGCGGGTTCCGGACCGGCCGGCGGGTGTGCCCGTGACCGGGACCGTCCAGCTCGAGTACGGATCGAACGCGGACAAGGTGGCCGGCGCGGCGAAGATCGATGGGGGTTGGGGACGCTGGGCCTGGCACCTCGACGCGTACGCCCGCGACCAGAACGATTACGAGAGCCCGGCGCCTCGGCCTGTCGAGGGCGACGAGGACGACCACGGCGAGCACGAGGGAGAGGACGACCACGCGCACGAGGAGGCTTTCGAAAAAGGCACCGTTCCCAGCTCCTTCACCAGCGCCGAGGGCGCCACGGCGGGGCTTTCCTACGTGACCGAACGCGGTTACATCGGCGTCGCGATCGGCGGTTACGACTCCGAGCTCGGCATTCCCGGCCACCATCATCACCACGGCGAGGAGGAGGAGGAGGACCATCACAGTCTGCTGGGCCTCACCACGGAAGATGACCATGGCGACGGCCATCACGACGAGGAGGGCGGCGTTCGATCGCAGCTCGAGCAACGGCGAGTGGACCTCCACAGCCAGCTCGAGAACCCATTCAGCGGTTTCTCCACCGTGCGGTTCTCAGCGGGCTGGAGGGACTACCAGCACGATGAGATCGAGGCCGACGAGCTCGGCACGAGGTTTACAAACCAGTGGAACGAGGCGCGGCTCGATCTGACCAATCAGCCGTTCCTCGGCTTCACCGGAACGCTCGGCGTGCACTACGTCAACCGTGACTTCTCGGCGTTCGGTGAGGAGGCGTTCGTCCTGCCGACCGATACCACTCGGCTCGGGGCGTACCTTTTCCAGGAGACGTCCGCCGGGCCGGTGAACCTCCAGGTCGGCCTTCGTGTCGACCAGCAGGAGACGGAGTCGTCCGATCCGCAGCTGCCAGACCGTGACTTCGACACGTGGACCGCCTCGGTGGGCGCTATCTGGGAGCTCAACGAAGCGTTGAGCATCGGTGCGAGCCTCAACCGTCCAGAACGAGCACCGACCCCCGAGGAGCTCTACTCGGACGGACCCCACGCCGCTACGTTCGCCTACGAGATCGGCGATCCGTTCCTCGACTCGGAGGTCGGCAACGGCCTCGAGCTGTCACTTCGCACGGAGCTCGGGCGCTTCGAGGCCACTCTTTCTGCGTTTGCGAACCGCTACGACGGCTTCATCTACCTCGCCGACACCGGCGACGAGCTCGATGGCTTCGATGTGCTGCAGTTCGCACAGGACGACGCCGAGTTCGTCGGCTTCGAGCTTCATGGCCACTACGAGATCGTGCACACGGCTGCGGGTCACCTCCATCTCGGCTTCTCCTACGACCAGGTCAAGGCCAAGCTGCGAGACAGCGGTGATCCGCTGCCGAGAATCCCGCCGCGGCGTGGTCGCATCGCCCTTGTCTACCTCGATCAGCGCTGGGATGCGCGAATCGAGGGCTGGTGGGTGGATGAGCAGGATCGGGTTGCAGCGAACGAGACGCGGACGCCCGGTCACGAGATGCTGCATGCCTCGCTGGGCTACAAGCTGTTCGCGGGCACAGTGCTCCACGAGCTGGTCCTGCGGCTCCGCAACCTCACCGACGAAGCGGCCTACAACCACGTGTCGTTCATCACGAACCAGGCGCCGCTCCCTGGCAGAGATGTCTCGATGGT
>CAZEJK010000110.1:0-3687 GCA_964512045.1 uncultured Thermoanaerobaculia bacterium | reverse complement strand
CCGAATCGTGTTCTGAGACGGTCGAGCGCATGACAGAATGCTCGCGGAGCTCGGGCGGTGGCGTCGCCGGCGAGGACGCTGCAGGCGAAGACCAGAGACCGGAGCTCGGACAACGTGGAGGAGCCCGCGATGACACAGACTGGATCACAGTCGCGGTTCGTCCTCCCCGGCATCAGGCCACCCGTGCGCGCGGTGTGCTTCGACTGGGGCGGGACGTTGATGGTCGATGATGGGCCCGAAGGCGTTCCGATGTACCAGTGGGACGCGGTGACGGTCGTGCCGGGCGCCAGAGCGTGTCTCGCCGCTCTGAACGGTCTCGTGCCACTGTGCATCGCGACGAACGCTGGACAGTCCGATCGGACGATGATCGAGCGGGCGCTCGAGCGGGTCGATCTCCTGCGCTACATCGACCGCATCTTCTGCTACACCGAGATTGGCTGTAGGAAGGACCAGCCGGAGTTCTGGCGCGCTGTCGCCGACGACCTCAGCATTCCGCCGGCCGAGATCGTCATGGTCGGTGACGTCTTCGAGCACGACGTTGCGGCCCCTCGACGAGCCGGCGTGCAGGCCGTGTTGTTCAACGATGGCGGTCGCCAGCCCCAGCCCGCGCCCGGAGCTGCGACTGTCACCGACCTCATGCAGCTCGCCGAGATCATCAGCCGGCTCACGATCGGCGAGGAGAAGTCGTGAGGCCGATCAACGCACTCGCTCTCACACCGACAATCCTCAACACTTCGTAGCTTCTCTCAGAGATCCGGAGCCGTTCGCGGTATGATGCCTGGCAAGGTGCAAGCCAACGGATCGGAGATGGAGGTTTTCAGATGGCTGAGACGAAACAGCGCGACGGCAGCTGTCTGTGCGGTGCGGTACAGATCACGGCGCACACGGGCACTTCGGTGGGAGCGTGCCACTGCTCGATGTGCAGAACCTGGGGTGGCGGACCGCTGCTCGCTCTGGACTGCGGTCCAAACGTCCGGTTCGAAGGTGAGGAGGCGATCTCGGTGTTCGACTCTTCAGCCTGGGCGGAGCGTGGCTTTTGCTCCCGGTGTGGCACGCACCTGTTCTACCGGCTCAAGGCGAACGGCCAGTACATGATGCCGCCGGGGCTGTTCGACAGCGAGGACGGGCTGGTGCTCGAGCACCAGGTGTTCATTGACGAGAAGCCGGAGTACTACGAGTTCGCGAACGCGACCCACAACATGACCGGCGCCGAGATCTTCGCCAAGTACGGCGGCGGCTCCGACTGACAGGAGCGGTCGTCTCCTGGCCTTCGAAGGCACACGAAGGTCAGCCGTTGCTCGTGTCGCTGGGGTCTGGCCCGGCGCCGTGATGGAGGCGAGCTCGGAGCGTGGCACGAGCTGCCTCGGCAGCCTCGACGACCTCTTCGGAAGAGTCGGCGAGCAGCGACTCGAGGATCGCCAGGGACTCGCCGCCGCCGATGCGGCCGATGAGATCTGCGGTGTCGCCGCGCAGCGGTGCGCTGTCCGCGGTGAGCACGGGACGCACGAGGGATGCCAGCGGGGCCAGGCGAGCGGCGTCTGCTTCCTCGACCACGAGCATCAGGCGGAGCCGGCTCTCCAGCGAGCTCGATCGCCAGAGGGCGGCAAAGTGCTCGTGGAGATCACGATCTTCCATCAGCCGGCTGGCTGCCTCTTGGAACCGGCCGGTCTCCAGCAGGGACGCAAACACCCGGCGCCGGTGGGCCGGCGTCGCCCGCTCCTGGATCAGACGGTTCAGCCTGCGCGGCGAGACCACGCCGGTGACCGTCAGCTCGCCGTCGATCACCGTGGTGGGCACTGTTCGGACTCTGTGTCGTTCGGCCACGTCAGTGACGAGCGTGGCGTCGGCCACGGTCAGCTGAGCGGCTGGAGACGACGCCGTAAGCAGTGCTGCCGCGCGGACGGCGTGAGGACAGCTTGGACAACCGGGAGCGATGAACACCAGCAGGTGGACCGGCGCTGCAGGGCCGTCTGCATCGCCGGAGGCCTTGGACTCCGCGAGCGCGAGCAGCAGGTCGAGGAACACCTGCGCCTCGCTTCCTTCCGGGAGTGCCCGGTAGGTGACGGGTGGGCGGTGGCTCGACGTGACCACGAGGGCTGGGTTGTCACCGTTGATCACACCAAGGCCGAGCGCTGGACCGGCGCCCGTACAGACCGTCCGAGCGATCCTCTCGAGCGTATCGCTGAGCTGCAGATCGCCGCCGCGCTGCACTGTAAGGGCGATCCGATGCGGTGAACGCCGCAGTGCTGTGCCGAGGGCCGCGAGTGCTGAAAGAGAAAACGACATGGCCGCCGGATCGTACCATCCGCGGAGTCGGGTCACAGGGAGAGCCGCCTTCGCGGCTTCGGGCTCCGCTGGGAATCGTCCTTGGTGGTACCCTTGGCCGAGGATCGTTACCTCGGAGGTCTGCAATGTCGACACCTGCTGCCCGGATCGCTGTGCTCCTGGCTCTCGCCGGCTCGTTGGCGTGCGCCACAACGTTCTCACCCCAGGCCGTCCGGGCCGAGATCGAGCGCCAGACTGGCGCCGATCCGTCGAGCATGCTCGAGGTCAACCTGGGTCGGATGACCTTGGGGTTGGCGCGGACCGTCATCGGGAAACGCTCTGACGGGACGCTGCCTCTCGCGGGTCTGAAACGGTTCGAGCTGGCGGTCTATGGACTTCCGGCATCTGCCAGTGACCTGGACTTCACGCGGATGACGGTCCGCGGCTGGGAGCCGACCGTGCGTGCGAAGAGGGAGAACGGATCCACCCTGGTCTTGGTGCGGCAGGCCGGAGACGCCATCGGCGATCTCGTGCTCGTGGCTGCGGACGAGAAGCAGGCGGTGTACGCCAGGCTCACCGGCTCACTTTCTGCCGAGCTGCCGGTCGCACTCGGCGAGGCCGTGGCGAGGCGGGGGACAGATGGCGTGCGCGCGGAGCTGATGGCTCTCACCGAGACTGCCGGGGCGGGAGGCGATCTTTCGCCCTGAGGCGCTGTAGATGGCGCTCCGGCCTCGGCAGCGGTCGCGGCCAAGACCGGGTCCAGGACCGGGGCCAGGCTGTGGCGTCGTCGCTCCTGCGAGTCAGGCTGGGTGGGTGGGAGAGCTCGTACCTAACGTTCCATGGTGTACAGCTACGCGGTCGCGGGAACGGCGCCGCCGGAGAGCTGACGTGGTTACGGCGCGCGATCGCGTTGGGCGCTTTCTGGTCCCTGACGGTGGTCGGAAGATACGGGGAATGGTATATCCAAGAGACGACGATGCTCAGCCGGCGGCGGTCGGGGGTTGAGCCGGGAGGGGGAGCGAGATGAAGCTTTCACGGTACATCGGTGCCATTGTCGTCTGCGGAGTGGTGTTCGCGCAGGAAGCCGGGAGTGCAGAGCAGTGGGCCGGAACGTGCGTCGAGATCGTCGATGGAGACTCGATTGTGGTCGAGCGTGCGGGTGATCGCGTCCTCCTCAACCTCTGGGGCATCGATGCACCGGAGGTGGGCCAGCCGTTTGGCGCCGAGGCACAGCAACACCTCGGGGAGCTGGCTCTCGGGAAGGACGTGGTGGCGCAACCTCAGCTGCAGATCGAGGAACGCGTCGGCGAGGGCGAACCAGCCATCGTCCGAGTCGGCGATCTGGACCTGCGGCGCGAGCTTGTCGCTGCCGGGCTCGCCTGGCACGACACGGCCAACAACGACGAGGAGGAGCTGGTGCTG
>CAZEJK010000109.1:0-16613 GCA_964512045.1 uncultured Thermoanaerobaculia bacterium | reverse complement strand
GGGTGCGGGGAACGCTCGCTGCAAGGGCAGATGGGTGGGCGGGGGAGCTCATACCTAACCGCAATACCTTACACCCACGCGGGCGCGGGACCGGCGCCATCGGAGCATCCCTTTGGTTGCGGCCCGCGACCGCGTTGGGATGTGAGGAGCATCTCAAACCCTGTCGGGTTTCGCTCGCGCCATCGAGCCCGGTATCCAGGCCAGGGAAGGGAGCGGGGAGAGAGCCCGTGATGGGTACGCTTCGTCGGCCCGGCTCGTGACCTGAGCTTCTCCGGCTGAGCCGCCATTACTCCTCGTGCGTCACCGTGCCTTCCAACACCGCCCCAGGGGGAAGGACGATCGGCTCTGAAGCAGTAACGTGAACCCGTCCACGGGCCTCGATACCGGCGCTAAAGGTAACATCGCCAGCGACCTCCAGCACTTCGCAGCGTACCAGGGATGGCGGACCGGCGGGGAAGTGCGCGAAGAAGTCATCGACCATCTTGAAGTACCGCGGATCCAGAGTGACGGTGGGCGGTCGCTCACGCGACGGATCGAGACGAACACACGCATCGTCGGTCAAAGTGTAGGCGTCCGACGAGACAGCCAGCAGGTCGTTCGTGGTCTTCACCGGAGAGAAGCGGCTTCGTGGCACCTCGACCGCACCCGCGTTCGGGAACTCGCTGATGGCGGCACCCATCGCAGTCTCCAGCTGATACACGGGCCGAGAGCTCGGATCTCTCGGATCCAAGGTCTTCCGGTTCACGATCGTGGGCAACGGGAGGACGCCGCTGCCGTCCTCGAGATGGGTGGCGAGCGTCTTCAGGTCGAGCCACAGGTTGTTGGTGTTGAAGAATCTGTGACGTTCGATGTCTTGAAAGCTGCTCTTCTCGTCCTCGCTCTCAGGAACCTGTGCCGCCTCACGCAAAGCGAGACGACCGTCGGCGAGCCGACAGAGGTGTCCGCCTTTGCGGTCAGCCTCTGTGCGCTCTGCAACCTCCATCACAAAGGGGAGCTTCTCGGCGACCATGTATCCCAGGAGTGCATCATCGATCAGTGCGCCGAGGTTGTCGGCGTTTGAAACGAACGCATACCGGTAGCCGGAGCTGAGGAGCTGATCGAGGATCCCGGACGTCACCATCGCGGTGTAGAGGTCACCGTGCCCCGGAGGACACCACGCCAGCTCCGGATCCTCTGGGGAGCTCACAGGCTCGAGCGTCTGTGCGTCGATCTTGGGGACACGGTGCTGCAGGAAGCTCAGTGGGATCTCGGAGGCCAGCAGGGCAGGGTGGTGGGCGCGGATGTGGGCGAGAGACTCCTCCTCGGTGTTGAAGCTGTTCATGAGCAGGAGCGGTGCCCCGTGGCCTCCCTCGTTGCGCAGGGCCAGCACCTGCTGACAGATCAAGTCGAGAAACGTCAGGTCGCCGCGGACCGGCAGCAGCGACTTCGCCTTCTCCAGGCCCATGCTCGTTCCGAGCCCTCCGTTGAGCTTGATCAGCGCCACCCGGCTTCGGGCACTGCGACCGGATGCCTGGTAGTCGGAAAGATCCGAGAACGACGGCAGCTCCACCACCGGAGAGATCTCGGCCTCAGGGATCTCCCCCCTGGTGCCTTCGTGAACTCGATCCCAATGCAGCAGGAACACTTTGCGCGCGATAAAGGGAACATCTCCAGCCTGCAGTCGTTCGATCACTGAGTCGCGTGCTCTGCTCGTCATCTCGGCTCCCTCCGCGGCGCGCGTTTGCCGACCGGTTCTCCGAGCTGGCTTCTGGCGCCCGCAGCCAAACTACCGGAGAGACGAACCCAGCTCAAGCACGCCCTGACCGACTGCCCACCACAGCGCGAGCCCTTCGTGGTATCATAACCGTATGAAGGCAGGGGGATTCCCGCGTTGGACGGTGGCTTTCGTCACGCTGACGCTGAGCTGCGTGACAGCGGAGGTCGCGCTTGCCAGCCGGGAGATGGGACGAGTGGAGCTGCACCATCTCGTCACACGGGTGAGCCTCGAGCACGGTCTCGACCCACAGCTCGTGCACTCGGTGGTGACCGTCGAGTCCGGGTACAACGCGCGTGCGGTCAGTCCGAAGGGAGCTTTGGGATTGATGCAGCTGATGCCTGCAACGGCCCGAGTACTGCGCGTCAGCAATGCGTTCGACCCGGAGGAGAACGTTCGTGGCGGTGTGCAATGGCTGGGTCGTCTTCTCGAACGGTTCAACGGCAACGTGGTGCTGGCCCTGGCCGCCTACAACGCTGGAGAGGGCGCCGTCCTCCGCTACGGAGGCGTTCCTCCCTATCGCGAAACCCGGCAGTACGTGTCGAGAATCATGCGCTTGTACACTGGCGAGCCGTTCGAGTGGAGTACCTCCAGGCCGAACCCGGTACGTCTCATCCGCGACCGGAGCTCCGGGCGGGTCGTGATCACGAACTCGGGCACGAGCACGAAAACCACGCGGGCAACCCTCGGCGGAGGGTTCGGAGAGTAGGCATGAAGGCAGCTTCCGCGGCCTCGAGGCTGCGCAGACGCAGCGCTCGTTGCCAACGCGGATGGAATGTCGAGCCCCCTGCGAGGCCGTCACACCGGCTGCGCACAGTTCCACGAAAGCTCGAGGTGAGCTGCGCTTCGGAGATCTCGATTCAGTTGCGCTATGAATTGGATCGGCTACAATACCCGCTCCGATGAGCGAGTCGTTTGCCAGTAGTCCTGCCGTCTCCGAGACCACAACCCTGACCATCGCAGTGGATGGCCCGTCCGGTTCCGGCAAGTCAACCGTGTCCCGTCAGCTCGCTCAGCGTCTGCGGATTCCGTACATCGACACTGGCGCAATGTACCGCGCGGTGGGAGTTGCTGCACTCCGCGCCGGGGTGAGGCCCCCGCTGGACGATGCAGACGCCGCGCAGTTGCGCGAGCTCATCGCTGATCTCCAGCTCGATGTCCAGCTGACCGACTCCACGGTACGTGTGCTCATCGATGGCGAGGACGTCACCGAGCAGCTGCGAACCCCGGAAGCATCGATGATGGCTTCGGCCGTGTCGGAGCTCGGCTTCGTCCGGCGTGCGCTCGTCGGGCAACAACGTCAGATCGCCGAGCGGAACGGTGGTGTGGTCGAGGGGCGGGACATCGGTACAGTCGTGCTTCCGGATGCGACGCTGAAGGTGTACCTCACCGCAGCTGCCGACATCCGTGCCCGACGGCGGTGGATCGAGCTGATCGAGCGCGGGCTCGACGTCTCTTTGGAGACGGTACGGGCAGAGCAGGACGAGCGAGATCGCCGCGACAGCACGCGCGAGGACTCGCCGTTGACTGCTGCGACCGACGCTCTGGTGCTCGATTCCTCCGAGCTGAGTCAACCGGAGGTGGTGGAGAGAATCGTGGCCGCGCTGCGTTCGAGCTCCTCCAATTCCCGGTCGGATCTTGACAGCTCACTGGAAGAGCCAATAGAGTCACGAAATTGCGATGGATCGTGAGGCATGACCTGCGCCCGCGCTCCAGAGGAGGAACGGTTTTGAGCTTCGACCCTGATGCCAACAACAATGGAACAAACGGCGACGGCATGGACCAGCTCTCAATGGAGGAGCTGGTGGAGATGTCCGTTCAAACCTTGCGTGAGGGAGAGGTGGTCTCGGGTACAGTCGTTGCGGTCGACGACGACGGCGTCATGATCGATATCGGCTTCAAGTCCGAAGGGATCATTCCAGCGCAAGAGTTCAGGGATCGAGCCACCGGCGAGATCACAGCGAACGTCGGCGACGAGATCGATGTCTTCATCGAACGGCTCGACGAGGCGGAAGGGCTGATCCGACTTTCCCGCGACCGAGCGGCTCGACTCCAGATCTGGAAGGCAATCGAGCAAGCCTACAAGAACGAGCAGCCCGTCGAGGGCAAGGTCATCGAACGTGTCAAGGGCGGGCTGTCGGTGGATATCGGCGTTCGCGCCTTCCTTCCAGGTTCATTGGTCGATCTGCGACCGAACCGTCGGCTCGAGGACTACATCGGCCAGGACATCAGCGCACGCATCATCAACTTCGACCGGCGGCGCTCGAACGTCGTCTTGTCGCGCAAAGCGATCCTTGAAGAAGAGCAGAGCGTCGCCAAGGAAGCCACCCTCGAGGACCTCGAAGAGGGCGGTCTGATGACCGGCGTGGTCAAGAACATTACAGACTACGGCGTGTTCATCGATCTCGGTGGTATCGACGGTCTGCTGCACATCACGGACATCTCGTGGGGCCGGGTCGGTCACCCCAACGAGTACTTCGAGGTCGGTGATGAGGTCGATGTTGTGATCTTGAAGTTCGACCGCGACAAGGAGCGTGTGTCGCTCGGCTACAAGCAGCGGTTCGAGGACCCGTGGACACTGGTGCCTGAGAAGTACCCGATTGGCAAGCGGGTGAGCGGCAAGGTCGTGAGCATCGTCGACTACGGCGCCTTTGTGGAGCTCGAAGAAGGTGTGGAGGGGCTGATCCACGTCAGCGAGATGTCGTGGACGAAGAAGGTCAAGAACCCGCGCTCCATGGTCGAGATCGACCAGGAGGTGGACGTTGTCGTGTCCGAGGTGGATCCCGATAAGCGGCGCCTGTCCCTGTCGTTGCGGGCCACCGAGCCGAACCCCTGGGAGACGGTTGCCGAGACCTACACGATCGGTAGCGAGATTCACGGTATCGTTCGCAACCTCACAGACTTCGGCGCTTTCGTCGAGATCGTCCCCGGCGTTGACGGCCTGGTGCATATCTCCGACATGTCGTGGACACGGCGTATCCAGCATCCGTCCGATGTCGTCCAGAAGGGCCAGGAGATCGATGCGGTCATCACCTCGATCGATGTGGTGAATCAGCGCATTTCGCTGTCAATGAAGGAGCTGATGCCAAACGAGTGGGAGGAGTACGCGAACTCCCATCGTGTGGGCGATGAGACGCGAGGTACGGTGACCAACATCACCGACTTCGGCCTGTTCATCGAGCTGGCGCCTGGCGTCGAGGGGCTGTGCCACATCTCAGAGATCGACCGCGATCCCAGCCAGAGCCTCGCGGACGAGTACTCGGTTGGGCAAGAGGTTGGCTGTCGGATTCTCCGCATCGACTGGAACGACAATCGGATTGGTCTTTCGATGCATGGTATCGGCCAGGACGATACGGAGGGCGCAGAGCCATCTGCAGGCGCCGTTGGTGCTGGCTCCGCCGCCGCTGCGGCGGCCGCGGCACCCCCGGAGAGCCAGACCGCCATGGCACAGGCTCTTGCCCGGGGCGGCGTCATCGCCGAGGAACCACAGGTCGACGCAGACAGCGCGGCAGAGGCTGAGGAGGCCGATCAGCCCGAGGAGGAGGCTGAGCCAACAGTCGTGAGCGAAGAGGTAGAGGCAACCTCAGGGGACGGCGAGTCGGACGAAGATCGCGAAGAAGCGACAGCGGCGGAGGAGAGCGAGGACACCGACGCCACAGATCAGGCTGAGGAAGACGACGCCTCTCCCGAGCCCGCGAGCGAGTCGGCTGCTGACGAGGACGAGGCCCCATCCGAGGAGCCCGCAACCGAGTCAGCTGCCGACGAGGACGACACCGACGAGGACACGACCGATGAGGACCGCACTGAGGACGAATCCGAGCCGACTGGAGCGACCGCTTCGGATGACCTGCTAAAGGATCTGGAGGATCAGATCGCCACGGGAGGAGCTCCGGAAGAGCCCGAAGAGGACGCATAGGTAGGGAGCAGAGGAGAGGAGTATGACGATGACCAAAGCCGACCTGGTCGAGCTGGTCGGAACCCATGCCGATATCCCGCGTAAGCAAGCGGACGAGATCGTCCAGGTGGTTCTGGAAAGCATCATCGCAGCGCTCCACCGGGACGAGAAGGTGGAGCTCCGTGGCTTCGGTTCGTTCCGTATCAGGCAGCGGGGCTCACGTATTGGTCGCAACCCGAAGACCGGTGAGAAGGTCCAGGTGCCTCCGAAGCGCATCCCGTACTTCAAGCCCGGGAAACATCTGCGTGAGCGGTTGCTGAAGCAGTAGACCCGCACGCGTCACGCCACCGAACCGGTACCGAGATCGTGTCCTTCCTCCACGCGAGCGGTCTCCCAGCGGGTATACGGCGCCGACATGAGGCTGGTGTGCTCTGGAGGCGAAGGTGACTGATCGGGATGAAAGCCGCGCAGACAACGAGCAACGCCAGGAGAGCGCTCCGGTCCCTCTGCTGATCGCAGCCTGGCTGGTACCGGGAGTAGGCCACTTGCTCTTGGGGAAGAGGCTGCGTGCGGCGGTGTTCGCGACCGTCGTGGTCGCAGGCTGGGTCACCGGGATACTGCTGGGCGGTGAGCTGCCCGTACCACGTCCAGGATCGCCGTTTTCCTGGCTGTCCACGTTCGCTTGTCTCGGAGACGGAACCCTGTACATCTTCGGCAAGCTGTTCTCACTCGGCAGCGGCGAGCCCACCGGAGCCGGCTTTTCCTACGGGAACACCTTCTTGGTAACCTCCGGGCTGATGAACCTACTGCTCGTGCTCGACGTCTCGGACATCGCCACCAACAAGAAGACGTGAGGGGTAATGGACCACTTTCTTCTCATGACCTGGCATGCTCTGTTGGTCTCGGTGTTCTTCGCGTTCTTGTGGAGGAATGACAGAAGAGGACGCAGTACCCTCTTTTTGAAAATGTTCCTCATCATGCTGATCGGCGCCGTCGCACTCGGATGGCTGATGCTACCGTTTCCCTGACGGCTGGTCAGGACGCGGATTGTGAATTCGGTGGACGCCAACCAGCTGCTCGTCGTTGCGGGTGAGGTCTCGGGCGATCTGCACGCTGCCAACCTGGTGGACAGACTGCTCGTCCTCAACCCTGGGCTGCAGGTGTTCGGTATCGCTGGCGACCGTCTGCTCGAGGCGGGTGTGGAGCCCGTTGCCCACATCCGCGAGCTCGCACACATGGGCCTGGCCGAGGTCGTGCGGGAGCTGCCGAGGCTGCGCGCTCTGATGCGCCGGGTTGCCGATGAGGCTGGAAGACGGGAGCCCGGGGTCGCACTGCTCGTGGATTCTCCGGACTTCAACCTGCGACTGGCGCGCCGCCTGCGAGCCACGGGAGCTCGAGTGGTGCTCTACGTCTCTCCGCAGCTATGGGCCTGGCGACGAGGGCGGGTCCGCACTGTTCGTCGTGTTGCCAACGAGGTGCTCTGCATCCTCCCTTTCGAGGTGGAGTTCTACCATCGGCATGGGGTGCCGGCGCGCTACGTCGGCCATCCACTGCTCGACGATCTGGCGCGCGAGGGGCTGGTACCGGCTCCGAAGCGCGAACGCAGCTCCACGCATCGGCTCGCCCTGATGCCCGGATCGCGCACCATGGAGGTGCGCTCCCTCCTGCCAGAGATGCTGAATGCGGCGACCGATCTCGTGGAGTCCGGGATGTTCCAAGAGGTCGCGCTGATCGAAGCGCCCGGCGTTTCCGATGCTGTTGACGAAGTACTGCGCGAAGCCTCGCGCGCTCCGTCGTGTCTCCACCGGGCAACCGGTCCAGGGCGGCGCCACCAGCTCGCGGGGAGCAGTGTCGCCTGGACTGCCTCCGGTACGGCGACGTTGGAGTGTGCTTTGCTCGACGTTCCGATGGTGGTGGGGTACCGCCTGCACCGGGTCACGTACCATCTGGCGCGTCTCCTGGTGCGGGTTGAGCACGTAGCGCTCGCGAACCTGATTGCGGGTCAGCGGGCAGCACCCGAGCTGATCCAGAGCGCATGGACATCCGCCAACCTGATCGAGGAGTCCGAACGCCTTCTCGCGGGCGGGGACCATGCTCAGCGACACGTGCTCGCCACGGTTCGTCAGCGGCTCGGCAGCCCCGGCGCCTCCGAGCGTGCCGCGCGAGCCGTGCTGGAGCATATGCGGAGCAGCTGAACGATGGAATCGAAACGGTGGCGCTGGCTGTTGGCCCAAGGGTGATGCGGATGAGCACGCGTCGAGCCTCCATCAGAGTCGGGATGATCTCCCTGGGTTGCGCAAAGAACCGGGTTGACGGCGAAGTGATGTTGGGCGCCCTCTCACGGGATGGGATTGAGATCACTGGCGATGCCAACGCGGCGGACGTGGTGATCGTCAACACGTGCGGTTTCATCACAGATGCGAAGCAAGAGTCGATCGACACCATTCTCGAGGTCGCGGAGCGCCGACGCACCGGGCAGCTGCAGCGGCTCCTCGTGGCCGGCTGCATGGCACAGCAGTTCGCGCGCGAGCTCGCTGACGAGATCCCCGAGATTGACGGTTTCGTTGGGCTCGACGAGCTCGACGACGTCGTCGAGCGTGTCCACCAAGAGGGACGCGGCGGTGTTCCCGACCAGCGCGCTTCGCTCGCTGTGTACGACCATTTCAGGCCGCGCCTTTTGACCACTGCGGGCTATGCATACCTGAAGGTCGCTGAAGGCTGTAACAACCCCTGCCAGTTCTGCTCGATCCCGAAGATGCGTGGCGCCTTCCGCTCCCGTCCGGTGGATGACCTCGTGGCGGAGGCGAGACAGCTGGAGCGCGCAGGGGTCAACGAGCTCGTGCTCATCGCGCAGGACACCACTCGTTACGGCGAGGACCTCGGCCTTCGTCATGGGCTTCGCGGACTGATCTCCGCTCTACTTGACGCCACAGACATCCCCTGGATCCGTTTCTTGTATGCCTATCCGACGACCCTGGACTTGGGATTGTTCGATCTGATGGCAACGCAGCCGCGGTTCCTGCCGTATCTCGACATCCCTTTGCAACACGCCTCCCGTCGCGTGCTCCAGGCGATGCGTCGCGGCGGCCATGGTGAGCGCTTCCTCGAGATGCTGGCCCATGCACGTTCGAAGGTGCCGGAGCTCGCCGTTCGCACGACGATGATCGTCGGGTTTCCGGGAGAAGAGGATCAGGACTTCGTCGAGCTCCTCGAGTTCATCGAGGCGGCTCAGCTCGACCATCTCGGCGTATTCACATACTCGTGGCAGGAGGAAAACCCTGGCGCCGCGCTCGGTGATCCCGTGGACGAGGCGATCAAGGTTGAGCGCCGCAACACCGTCATGGAGCTCCAACAGGGGATCTCAGCAGCGCGCAACCGCGAGCTGATTGGCCGAAGACTGCCCGCAATCGTCGAGGGTCCGTTACCAGAGATGGAGCTGTTGACACAGGGGCGTCTGGCGCGTCACGCTCCGGAGATCGACGGCCGGCTGATCATCAATGACGGCTGGGCGCCTGCCGGGTCTCTGGTGGAGGTCGAGGTGACCGAGGCACACCCGTATGATCTGGTTGGAACGGTTGTCCGGACGATCCGCGAAGGCCGACCGACTCTCGGTAGCTTCGCAGTGTGAGGTGTCCGTGCTGATCTCGCGAGACCCAGTCGGTGATCCTCGAGCTCCCCGTGGGGCGGTGCTGAGCATCGGGAACTTCGACGGTGTGCACCTGGGCCATCGGCATATCTTGCGCGGAGCGAGAGCCAAGGCTGAGAAGCTCGCAGCTCCGGTCGCGGTCATGACCTTCCATCCGCACCCTGTTCGCCTTCTCCGGCCGCATGTGGCGCCCCGGCTGCTCACCAATCTCGATCAGAAGCTGCAGCTGCTCGCGGCGGAGAATGTCGACTGGGCCCTGGTCATGCCGTTCACGCGCACTCTTGCTGGCATGACCGCAGAGCGGTTTATCCGACATGTGCTGGTGGACTCTCTTGGCATCCAGAGCGTGCATATCGGCAGCAACTTCCGGTTCGGGGCCGACCGCGAAGGCACCGTTCACCTCCTCAGCTCCCTCGGCGACGAGCTCGGCTTCGAGGCGCACGGTGCAGCGTCTGTGGATTGGCAGGGCGCGCCGGTTTCCTCAACCCGCATCCGCGAAGCGCTCGTCAAGGGTTCCGCCGGCCACGCCCGTGAGATGCTGAGCCGTCCGTACTTCCTCGACGGTCGAGTGTGCGAGGGCGCACGGCTTGGGCGGAAGCTGGGTTTTCCAACGCTCAACTTACGGATCCTGAACGAGATCGTCCCCGCTACGGGTGTCTACGTCACGGCCACTTACGTTCCTTCGCTCGGCCACGTGCTGCCGTCTGTGACCAACATCGGCGTCCGCCCGACGGTGAGCAAGGATCAGAAGGAAAGCGTCGAGACGTACGTCCTCGACATCGATCGGGACATGTACGGTGAGGAGGTCCGGCTCTTCTTCCTGTACCGGATCCGTGGGGAGCGGAGGTTCGAGAGCGTCACCGAGCTGACCGAGCAGATCGGCCACGACGTTGCTCAGGTCCGTGACTGGTTTGCGCGTCATCCCCTCCACGGCGAGGAGCTCGTTCTCCCGCTCACGGCCTGAGCCAGCGTACGCGCATCCGTCGTCCGAGCCAGGGTCGTACGTGATCCCACGCACCGGCTGCGACGTTCCGCGATGCTACACTCGGGCGAGCAACTGGTGCGCCGGAGGGGCCATGGGGCTGAGTCGTACGTCGGTGTTTTCTCTGTCATTTTTGGTCGCGATCCTGTTTGGGGGTGAGGGTACAGTCGCACCTCGCCCGGCAGCGGCCGAGACCGTCGAAGCGATGTCGAGAGTTGCATCGGACCCCGGAACAGTGGCGCTGATAGGTGCGGTATTCGATCCGGTGGATGGCGGCATCCCCCCTGCTCGGAGTGGAACGGAGATAGTCATCGTGCAGCTGCGCTCCGCACCCACTGCCACGGACGTGCAGCTCCTGCAGATCCAGGGGGCGCGAGTGCATCACTATCTTCCGAACAACGCCTATCTGGTCGAGCTGCCGGACGGTGAGCCGTTGACGTTACGCTCACTCGATCGCGTCCGCTGGGTCGGTCCGTACCTTCCGGAGTACAAGCGACAGTCCCCAGTGGTTACCGAGCCGCCGATCGATTCGAAGATGCCGGTGACGCTCGACGTGCAGCTTCTGCCCGGCTCGAATGCGGTGAAAACGGTGCGCGCCGCCCGGGCCCTGGCGAACGTGAGCTTTCAGGTCACGGGCATCTACCCTCGGGCTCACGGAACGTTGGTGCGCCTGATAGCTCCGTACGCCGAAGCCGAGACCGTGGCATCGGCCATGGCACAGCAGTCGAGGGTGGTTTCTGTGCAGCACCGGCCGGAACCGAGACTGCTCAACGACAACTCGGTGTGGGTGGTGCAGTCGTACGACGTCAGCAACGGCCCGACCGAGGCCAGTGCTTCCGTTCCGCGACAGTATCCGTTGTCCGCCACGGTGTGGGGACACGGGCTGTACGGTCACGATCAGATCGTCGCAGTTGCGGACTCAGGACTCAGCACAATGTGCTTTTTCGAGTACAGCTCAGGCGATTTCCCAGCTCCACAAACTCTGGTGCCACCAGATACTGGCACGATCGATCCAGCTGCCAAGGTGCCAGCCTACTACGTGATACCCGGTGCTACAGCGCAAGACGAGGGAGCCTGCTCCTACCACGGGACTCACGTCTCCGGCACGGTGGGCGGTGATAATCGGGCGAACCTGGTGGATCCTACCGGAGGCCTGGCCAACTCCGACACCGGTGACGGGATGGCCCCCGGCGTTCAGCTGGTGATGCAGGATGTCGGAACAGCCTCGGGATTCAACTGCTCCCTGGCAGGGCTCAGCGGGGACCTCACACCAATTCTCGAGCAAGCGTACGCCACAGGCGCGAGAGTTCACACAAACTCTTGGGGTTCGGATACGCCGACCTACACCAGCGACTCCCAGGACATGGACGAGATCATGTGGCGGCTGGAGGACATCGTGTTCACGGTCGCGATGGGCAACTCCGGGAGCTCTCCCGGTGACTCTTCGGTGGGATCGCCGGCCTCAGCCAAGAACATCGTCTCCGTGGGCGGTGTGACCAACGGCGGTGCCGCAACCCGCGCCGATGCCATGTACGGTAGCTCGTCCCGCGGTCCCACCGCCGACGGCCGACTCAAGCCGGACGTCGTGACGCCAGCCATGTCCGTCCGTTCAGCCGATGGCGGATCGTCGTGCTCGACGACGACCAAGACCGGCACATCGATGGCCACGCCGACAACCGCAGGTGCGTTGGCGTTGCTGCGCGAGTACTTCACCAGGGGCTACGCCCGCCTCGGTGTGGAGTCGACAGAAGACGAGCAGACGCCGTCCGGCGCCCTGATGAAGGCCGTGCTGGTCTGCGGTGCAACCCCTCTCGGCCAGATCAGCGGCAGCGATGGCGCCGGCACGGTGACCGACATCCCGTCCAATGATCAGGGCTGGGGCCGGACGTTTCTCGAGGGCTCGCTCTACTTCGCCGGTGACGCCGATCGTGTGCGCTACTGGGACGTTCGCCACCGCCACGGCCTCGAGACGGCGGAGTCGGCAGAGCTGCACGTCGACGTTCCGGCCGGCAGCGACGAGCTCCGAGTCGCTCTGGCGTGGTCGGATCCTCCGTCCGCCACCTCTGCGGCCCTCAACCTGGTCAACGACCTCGACCTGGAGGTGATCTCCCCAACCAGCCGAGCAGTCTACCGTGGCAACGTCTTCAACGGGGGATGGTCGGTCACGGAGGGAAGTGCGGACCGGCTCAACCCGATTGAAAGCGTCCGGCTGGAGACCCCGGAGCCGGGCGTCTGGACCATCCGCGTGATCGGGCATAGCGTGCCCGGCACCGGAATCGCACTGAACTCTCTGCGCCAGGGCTACGCTGTGGCGGCTTCGACAGGGGAGTGCGCAGACAATATCCCTGCGACACCAGGGGGCATCGCGGCAACCGACAACGGTGCCTCAGGAATCGAGCTGGTCTGGGATCCGGTGGCCGGCGCGGCGCGCTATCACGTCTACGTTGCGCCCGATGGCTGCAGCAGCCCGGCCGACGCCTACACATACCTCGGTGAAGCCTCGAGCACCTCGTACGTGGACGATCGGACCTACGGTGGGTTCACCGCTGCGTACCGCGTCGTCGCCGACAACGGCTGCAACCGTTCCGCCCGATCCGAGTGTGCAGCGGCGACATCCACAGGACCTTGCACGCTGGAGCCTGCATTTGCCGGGCTCGAAGGCGTCGGCAATCCTTCCTCGATCGCTCAGTGCGCGCTGGAGCTGACATGGCGCCCTGGCGCCTCCAGCTGCCCGAGCTGGCCGGACTTGCAGTACAACATTTATCGAAGCACAGACCCCCTGTTCGACCCATCTTCGGCAACGCTGGTCTCGACAACAGGCGCCACGTCGTTCACCGATCTCTCTGTCCAGAGTGGTCACACATACTACTACCTGGTCCGAGCGGAGGACTCCACCGGCGACGGTACGGGCCCGAATGCAGGCAACGTCGAGTCAAACCTGATCCGTCTCAAGGGCACGCCCTGGGTCGGGACGGCAACAGAGGTCACGGATTTCGTTGATGATGGCGGCGATACCGCTGCGTGGCTCGAGCTCGAGTGGCCGTGGACGATCTCCAGTCAGCAGAATCACACAGGCAGTGGGGCGTTTTCCTACCACTCGGCGGTGGAGGGAGAAAGCTATCCCGCGGGGACCTGTGCGGGGGTCATGACGCCTCCGCTCGTGCTCGAGGCTGGGCAGGCTCATGAGCTCCGCTACTGGACCCGCTACAACATTGAGCTCGATTGGGATGGGGTCGTCGTCGAGCTCACCACTGATGGTGGCGCGACATGGCTCGATCTGCCTCCCAGCGGCGGGTACCCGGGAGATTTTTCAGAGACGCAGGACCCACCGGTCAATGCGTGCGGGTACAACGCGAGCCACGGCGCATTCAACGGGCCGACCGGCAACGGCAGTCTGGGGCCGTGGACCGAGCACGCCTCGGACTTGAGCGCATACTCCGGTGACACGGTCCAGATCCGCTGGCGCCTTTCCACAGATCCTGGCGCCGAGTTCGAGGGGTTCTACCTCGATGACATCACCGTCACCAATGTCCGCGGGCCGGGTCAGTGTGCAAATCCGAACGGGACGGTGACGTTGGACTCCACCAGGTATCCGTGTACTGGCAGCGCAGCCGTTCAGGTGGCAGATGCCGATCTGGTCGCCGCGGGTTCTGTGGATGTTTCGGTCTCTTCGTCAGGAGGGGGAGGCTTCGACCTGACGCTCCTCGAGGATCCGGTTGGAAGCGGCCGAATGAACGGGACGTTCCACCTCGGGGACGACCCTGGGAACCTGACAGTCAACCATGACGATGAGATCACCGTCACGTATGTGGACGCCGACGACGGCCTCGGAGGCGCGAACGTCGTCAAGACAGCCGCCGCCACGATCGACTGCCTCGGCCCCGCTATCACTGGTCTGTCGGTAACCGATGTCGACGCTACAACCGCAATGGTTAGCTGGTCCACCGATGAGCCGGCGTCCTCCGAGGTCCAGGCTTCTCCTGGCACAATCGTGGCGACGTCGACGGATCGAACCATGAGCCACATCTTGAGTTTGGACGGCCTCACGCCATGCACTCAGTACACGGTGAGCGTCGCCTCGTCCGATGCGACAGGGAACACCAGCGTGGGCGGACCGAGCGCTCCGTTCACGACACTCGATCTCTCTCTCCTGATCGACGATAATGTCGAGGTCGGTCCCGGCAACTGGACCGTTGACACGGACGTGTCTCCCGGTACCGGCACGAACTGGTCGATCGTCGAGGATCCGCTCGCGCCCTCGCCCACCCACGCCTGGCACTCCTCGGACGACGACTCCGACAAGGATGACCGGCTTGTCGCGGGACCTCACGAGATCGGATCCGGCACAACGACCCTTGAGCTCGCTCATCACTTCGAGTTCGAGCCGGGCTATGACGGTGGGGTTCTCGAGGTGGCGCTGGATCCAGCCGGATCCTCATGGTTTGATGTGACAGATCCAGCCATCGGTGGCGAGTTTCTTTCTGGTGGCTATAACGGGCATATCAACAGCTATGCCCAGTCCCCGATCGCAGACCGAGATGCATGGAACGGAGTGTCGTCCGGTGTCGAGCAGGTCACTGTGGACCTGTCTGCATTGGCTGGAAAGCCGACGGTATGGTTCCGGTTTCGTCTAGTCTGTGACTACTCGGTCAGCAGACCCGGCTGGTGGATCGACGACATCCGCCTCGAGACCACAGAGCCGTGTCCGTGCAGCGGTCCGACATTCGCCGGCATCGCCTCGGCAGCTGCGCTCAGTGGGGAACCGAGGGCACGTGTGTCCTGGAGTGCTGCCGACGACACCTGCGGCACTGGATCGATCGACTACGAGGTGTACGCGGGGACAACCTCGGCCACCGTCAACTGGAACGTCCCGGTGGCTTCCACCGACGAGCTCTCGACCGAGGTTGGTGGCCTGACTCCCGGGCACGACTACTGGTTTGGCGTACGCGCCCTCGATGGAGCTGGCCACATCGACTCGAACACCGTTACTGACGGTCCTGTGACGGCCGAGGGAAGCCATCCTTCAGGGGATAGCGACTGCTCCGGAACATTGACCTTCGCAGATGTGGTCACGACGACCAGCTACATCTTCGGTGCCCCAGGAGGTGCCTGCTCCGAGGAAGATACCAACAATGATGGGGTCACGGATGCAGCCGATCTGGCGTTGGTGGTGTGGATGCTGTTTGATGCGTTGTGAGTGAGAGCGATCGTACGGACCGGCCCCGACACGGTCGGCTTTCGGAGCTGAGCACCGAGGAGCTGGCTGCTGTCGTCGAGACGGGCCACCTGGAACCCGAGGAGGTCCTCGAGGTCCTGCGCAACCCGTTCTGTACAGTGCAGATCGCGGAGCGCATCCTCGACACGCCCCGGTGGCTCTCGTCGCACGTGGTGCGGGAGCGGCTCGCCGGTTTCCGCAACATCAATGCCGCTCGAGCGATGAACCTGTTGGCGACGCTCCCATGGCTTTCGCTGTTGCACATCGCACAGGCGCCGAAGACTCCGCCGTTGATCCGTCGCCAGTCGGAGCGCAAGCTCCTGCAACGGATGGTCGACATGAGCTTGGGCGAAAAGGTCGCGCTGGCTCGGTTGGCTCATCGTCCATTGATTCCCACTCTGACCCGAGCGAACGACACCCGTGTCATCGTCGCGATGCTCGACAACCCACGCCTCGTGGAGACCGACGTGTTGGTGATGATCGGCAAGCAGGATCTGGCGCCGGAGGTGTTCCAGGAGATTGCCCGTCATCACAAGTGGGGCACACGCTACCAGGTCAGGTTCCGGCTCGCCGAGTCTCGGGCAGTACCAGTGCCGGTGGCTCTCAGCGCCCTCGTGCAGCTCCGACCGTCGGATAGGCGAGCGATCGCGACCAGGCCGGACGTCAATCCCGAGATTCGAGAGGCCGCTCACAAGCTGGCCTCCAGAGGAACGTCGCGGACCCGACCCTCGGAAGCCGCAACGTCGCAGTCGGACGACGAGGGACCGGGAGAGTAACCACTCCCTGACAACCCAACGCGGCCGCGGGCCGAAACCAGAGTGATGCTCCGAGGCTGCCGGTCACGCGCCCGCGTAGCGGTGAGCATCTCGACGTTGGGTACTCGCGACCCAAGCCACCCAGTCTCACTCGCAGGAGCGACGAAGCCGTAGCCCGGCCCCGGTCCCGGCCCCGACGGCCGGATTCCGGTTATCCGGTCTCCGACCATCATGCCTTGCCATTTTCCAAGCTGTGCCGGTCTTCAGTCGCCAAGCGGGTACCGGAAGGTGAACACAGCCACAGATTCTCAACACAGCTGCGGATGTGACAGTCTCGGACCTGAGCTGAGGTCGGAGTCAGTGTTAC
>CAZEJK010000108.1:0-16676 GCA_964512045.1 uncultured Thermoanaerobaculia bacterium | reverse complement strand
CCGGGGATATCCACCAATTGAGAACTGAGAACTCAACTCAGGAGCTTTGCTTCGAGTTTTCGAAGATACGGCTCCGTGAGCCGCTACCGCATGGAGCGTGGTGCCGAAGGGAGGACCTTGATCACCACCAGGGTGAGATCGTCGTTGACATCGTGACGTCCCGCCCACCGATGACAGGCATCCAGAATCGCTTCGAGGATGGTGGCGGCATTGACCGTGTGGTCGGCTGCTTCGCACGACTGCGCGAGCCGCAGCAGAATCGACTGGACCCCCTCATAATCGAGCACTTCACCCTCACCGTTCTGGCGTTCGGGGACTCCATCAGACATCAGAACGAGCGTGTCGTTCGGGACGAGATAGTCGGTGAGGGTGGAGTACTCCGCGATATCGAGCGCACCCAGAGGAACGCCGGCGACGATCCGTTCGTCCACTGTTCCATCGCTGCGCAGGATGTACATCGGCGCCATACCGCCACCAGAGGCGGTCAGGTGAAAGCCTGCTCCCCCTTCGTCGGGATCGAGGGCGAGCAGAGTCAATGCCATGTTGAGACGTTTGCCGAGATGTACCTGACGCAACACCTTGTTGAGCTGATGTGCGATGCTCTCGAGGCTGCTCGAGCTGACGGTTAGCAGGGCGGTCTTGGTTGCCGAGACCATCAGACCGGCCCCCAGGCCGTGGCCGGTGGCGTCGCCGATGGCTGCGAACAGGGTGCCATCGTCTTGCGGGAAGAAGTCGTAGTAGTCCCCACCGACCTCCGTTGCGGTGAGGTGGACTGCAGCGATGTCGAGGCGTTCGAGCACCGGCGGGCTGCTTGGGAGCAGGTTGCGCTGAATCTGACGGGCGTGCCACAGCTCGGAGGCTCTGCGGCGGTGCTCGGCCTGGGTGTGGGCGCTGCGACGGGTCCAGACCGCGTACGCATGGGCACTGGCGACGATGGCGGCGCCTCCAAGGAGAGCGAACAGGCTCAGCGCCCACCATGTGCGGTACCACTGCGGCAGGATCGAGAACCGGAACTGGGCAGGCTCGGAGAGACCGCCGCCGTGCACCTGCGCCCGTGCCTGGAATGTGTAGCTGCCGGGCGGCAGATTGGTGTAGGTGCGAACGGTGTCGGTTGAAAGCACCGACCAATCCGTGTCGTAGCCGCGGAGCCGCGTCTGGTGGAGCATGGATCGTTCAGCGCCGTAGCACGGCGTAGCGTACTCGAACCGGAGATCATTGGCGTGTGGCCGGAGACTTGGGAGAAGGTACTGGGTCGTTCGGGCCTCGCCGTTCGGTCCGACATGAACCCCCCGAAACACCGGCGTCGGACCCGGTGCGGTGACCGATCGGATCAGCGTGGAGCGCTGCTTTTCCGATGGAGCGACGACATCCGGTGCGAATCGGATCAAACCGGTGGAGGTTCCGAACCAAACGACACCGTCCGGTTCGGCCAATACCTCCCAGACGGTTCTGGCTGGAATCCGGTCGAACGGCATGTACTCCCAGTAGAATGATCCGTCTGGCCGTCGGAGCGCCGCGCCGACTCCGCTGCCTGCGCCGGACACGAGCCAGATCTGATCGTGTCGTTCGTTCGCGAGCCTGTGCTCCCAGGAGATCTCGAGCCGGTCTGCCGAGGAGGGCTCGCGCTGGAGAGAGCGGGTGGCATCGTCAACGCGGTACAGACCGATGTCGGTTCCGACGAGGATCTCCTCGCCAGCGGAGAAGACCCGAGCACGTCCGTAGCCTGGGGGAAGCGCCGATGCTTCATTGGTCAGTGGCTGCGCAGTCCAGCTGCCGGCTGCAGTTTCTTCGACCCGCAGCAGCCCTCGGTACAGCACTCCAAGCCAGAGGGCCCCGTTCGCGTGCTCGGCGATGGTCCGAACCTGATCGTCGACCGCGTCGATCACCGTACCTCGCACCCATCTTCCCGAGCCATCTCGCTCGACAGTTGCAAGACCGTCGAACAGACCCACGTAGACGCGCTCTGGATGGAGTCGGGACGGGAGGAGAGTCAGTGCCTTGTCCGTGCTGATGCGACGGGCACGCGATCCGCGGATCGCGTAGACACCATCGTTCGTGGCGGCGAGCACGGTGGCTCCGACAGATACCAGCTTCCAGCTTTGCGTTGCGATGTCGTTGATTGGCGTGAAGCTCGGAACCACCGATGGGGCGGTGCCGCTGTCAGTGGCGGGCGGGCGAAGCCTGTAGACACCCTGGGTGGTGGCCACGTAGAGCTGGCCGTCGTGGCGAAGAATCGACTGGACGGCGCCGACGAGGCCATTGCGCTCGGAGTAGGTGCTCAGTTGAGCCGGAGTCTCCACCCGGGAGACGTTGCGATCCATGGTCATCCAGAGCCCGCCGTCTCGATCCACGAACACCGATGTGACGGTGGAGTCCTGCAGCCCGATCCGGCGATCGAGAATCTCCTGCAACGAGCCTTCGCGGTCGATGATGACCGTTCCGCCGCGCAACGTGGCCAGTGCCATCCAGCCGCTATGCAGGAGCACTCCGTGGTACAGCTGGTTCTCGGCCAGATACCGGTCCGCCTCGGTCGCAAAAGGCTCGGCGCTGCCATCTCGGTGCAGCCGCCACAGGCCCCGCTCTCTGGTTCCCACCAGCACGCTGTTCTCGCCGAGCGGCAGGATCGTGTACACACGATCGTCGGCGAACTCCCCACCACCGGCCACCGGCCTCAGCTCATCGCCCGCCACCTTGAGCAATCCCACACCGTCTTGCTTGACGTAGAGCTCGTTGTTGTCTGCAAAGGAGAAGTGCAGCTGCGGCTCTGCACGCAGCGATGTCACCGCCGTGCCATCCCAACGGAACAGATGGGAAAACGTCTGGAAGTACACTCCGTCGCGTCGAACGTGCACCTTCCACACGTCTGCGAAGTGGCGGTCTTCATCTGCGACTCTCTGCTCGAGCGGGATGTAGGTGAGCGCTCCGCGGGGGCCCGGTGCCAGAAAACCAAAGGTCCCCTGGCCTCCGACAAACACGGTGCCCTGAGCGTCCACCGCGAGCGAGCGCACGGTGGATCGCCCGGGAAGAGACAGGAGGCGCCACTCGACGCCGTCGTACTCGACGACCCCGGCGGTGTTCCCGAAGTACATGACCCCGCGGGGGTCCTGGACCGCGGCCCAGTTCTGGTAGCCGATCGACTCATTGTCGATCTTCGGCTCGTAGTTCGTGAGGTACGGAACGCCACGTTCCGTCTCTCGGGTGCGTGCGGTCGTGCTCCTCGCAGCCAGACAGATCAGGAGCAGACAGATCGTCAGCGACACGGACGCACGAAGCCTGGGCTGCCGAGGGGCAGCGCGAGCGATCCGCGACCCGCCTTCGCACAAAACAGCCAGCTCCTGCACTGCGGTTCCACCTCGTTGTACGGTACTCCGAGGGCGAGGTTCTGCAGAATCTGGAGTGCAACCCGAGGTCACGATCCGTACCCAGTCAGCTGGATGGTGGCAACGGCCCGCCGGCCGCCGTGATCGTAGCTGAGGGCATCGAAGCTCATCAATCGCGCCAGAGCGATCCCGCGACCGTGGGTGTCGAACACCCGGTTCGGATCGATCGAGAGGTAGGGCTCGGGGTCGAACCCGGGGCCTTCATCCTCGATCGCGATCTGGATCGTGTCATCGTACCGTTGGAAGCGGACCCGTGCGACTCGGTTCGCATACTCTGGCAGACGGAGCCGGCGCTCGACCTCGGCGACCAACGAGCGATGGTCACCCAGTGCCGACTTCTCCTCGTAGGTGATCTCCAGGTTTCCATGCTCGACGGCGTTGAACAGAAGCTCGCTGAGACCGATGACGACTCGCTCGGGGTCGGGTGAGGCCTTGGCCAGGAAGGTGCCGAGATGCGTCGCCTCCTCGATCGTCCGATACTCGAAGACCCCGTCGGTCATCATGGCGAGCATTCCCGCGTCCTCGCTCAGCTGCTGCTGCATCGAGCGGTACAGGGCACGGTCGTCCACAGCGGCCTTGGTGATCGATACCAGCATCTCCCGCTGGAGCGGCTTGGTGAGGTAGTAGAAGGCCCCGGCGTGAATGCCCTCCAAGATCTCCTCTCGATCGTTCAGCGCGGTCTGCAAGATGACCGGGATGGAGGCGAGCTCGTCGTCGCGCTTGATCGTCTCGAGGAGCTGGATACCGTCCATCTTCGGCATGTTGCGATCGAGCAGGATGCAGTCGAATGTGTCGGCTGGATGCTCATTCAGGATGGTCCAGGCCTCTGCACCGTTGTACGCTGCGGTGAACTCGTAGCCGAACTCCTCAAGGTGGGCGATGATGAGGTCGACGCTCGAGGGATCATCATCGACGACGAGAAGTCGCGGACTGTCACTGGACATGCAGCATCCTCCGGCCCGGCCTGATGCCCGTACGGTCTCCGTCGCGCGAGCCCGTCTCGGGTGGACGTTGCGGCGATGATAGCCCGCTCGGAGCAGGTGCTCAAGCAGACCGGAGGCGCTCGGTAACACGGCAGGGCGGTACAATGGGAGGTCGGGAGGCGGAGATGGCGGACGGAACGTTCACGCCTGAAGCGTGCGCACGCGCTCTCGAGAGCTCGTCCTGTACCGTGACCTTGACCGGGGCGGGGGTCTCCACGGCAGCGGGCATTCCGGACTTTCGTGGACCGCAAGGGCTGTATGTCACACGCCGATACGATCCCGACGCGGTGTTCGATATTGCCGCATTTCGGCGGGATCCATTGCCGTTTTTCGAGTTCACCAGAGACTTTCTCGGAGTGATCGACGGGCTCGAACCGACGCTGACCCATAGGTTCCTCGCGCGGCTCGAGGCCGCTGGCATGATCGAGGCTCTGATCACGCAGAACGTCGACCCACTCCACCAGCGTGCCGGCTCTCGGCGGGTGCTCTCGATCCACGGCGACTACTGGACGAGCCATTGTCTGCAATGTGGCCGGGAGTACGCGCTGGACCAGGTTCGGATGCTGCTGGAGGCCGCCGACGTGCCTCGATGCACCTGTGGCGGGGTGATCAAGCCGGATGTCGTGTTCTTCGGTGAGCCGGTGTACCAGCTGGAGGCGGCCGCCGAGGCGGTGTCGCGCTCGGATCTGCTCCTGGTGCTTGGTTCATCACTGACCGTGTACCCGGCGGCGTTCTTGCCGTCCTATGCGCGCGGGACTGTGGTCGTGGTGAACCAGGGGCCAGCTGCCATCCGCCGATCGGAGCGGGTCCATCTGGTCGAGGTGGATCTGGACAGCTACTTCAGCCAGGTGGCCGAGCACCTCGATCTGGAGTGATACCCTCGCGGGCCAACGCGAGGCCGGTCCGCGCGTGTGATCTGCCCAATGTCAGCGTTCGGTCACAGTTGAGCCATCCCGGGATGACTCGCCGCGTCTGCGCGCTTTCCGGTGGCAGACTGGTTGAGGAGGTGCTGGTGAAGGCTCGACTGGCTCGGTGGATCTTGTGGTGCTTCGGTTGGCGTTGCGTTGGCCAGCGGCCGTCGGAGCACCGTTATGTGCTGGCGTGCGCTCCGCACACCTCCAACTGGGACCTGGTGGTTCTGTTGCTTGTCACGATGGCCTGCGGCGTGCGCCTCTCCTGGATCGGGAAGCACACGTTGTTCGAGGGACCGTTCGGTCCGGTCATGCGCTGGTTGGGCGGGGTTTCGGTGGACAGGAGCAGAGCCGAACGGGCCGTGGAGGATCTCGCAGCACGGTTTCGTACGGCCGACCAGCTGGTGATCGCGATCTGTCCAGAAGGAACCAGGAGCCGGGCAGGGTATTGGAAGTCCGGCTTCTACCGGATTGCCCAGGCCGCTGGTGTTCCGATCGTGCTGGGTTTCGTGAACTACGAGCGACGGACGGCTGGGTTTGCCGTTACGCTGTATCCCACCGGCGACGTTTCCGACGACATGGATATGATCCGCTCGGCACTGATGACGCGGGCCTCAGCCAAGTATCCTGGAGGGTTCGGTCCGGTCCGGCTCCGTGACGAGGAAGGCGTCGTCAGCAAGCCGGCAGCGTAGCGCGCCGGGGGAGTGATCCGGAGCTCATCCCGTGAGCAGGGATCTGACAGTCTTGAGCAGTGTCCCTGGTCCCAGCCGGAAGAGATCCGCAACCGTCGGTTCGAGACGGAGTACCCGTGCCACCCCATCGCCGTCGAGTCGTTGGAGAGCCTGCACCCCAGCGTCCCAGGAGCGATCGGAGAACCGCGCCAGGCGCAGGTTGACGGCCTGGGCGAGGGCGAACCGGGCGCGTTGTCGGCGCCACCACCTGCGGTACGGCGCGAACGCTGACTGAGCCGTGGCCGTACCAGCGATGCATGCTGCCACGCCCGTTCCCGCCATCTGACCGCTGAGGATCGCGAACCGGATCCCTTCCCCGACGAGCGGCAACGCCTGGCCGGCTGCGTCACCTACGGCGACGACGCCTGGAAACACGAACCTCCGGGCGAGACCGCTTGCCGGGATGATTCCGGCGTGGCGATCGATGACCGTCTGATCGGGAGTGAGCATCAGCTCCTGCGCGAGGGGTGAGGAGAGGAACTGGCGCAGCAGCACGCCTGGCGAGGCGCCGGTGTCAGGGCGCAGCACGCCGACGCCGACGCACACGGAGCCGCGTCCGGTGGGAAACACCCAGCCGTAGCCGGAGGGCGCCCAGCGGTCGCCGAGGAACACGACGCAGAGCTCGTTGTCATCCTCTGGATTCGTGGCCAGCTCGTGCTCGCACCCGACGCCGAACCTCGGGAACGGGACCTCATGGTCGAGGAGCGTCAGGACCGTGCGTCGCCATCCGCTGCCATCGACGATCCAGCGCGTCGTGACCTCCTGCTGACAACCTGGGCGCTGCAGGGTGACGCGCCAACGACTGTCAGCTGCGGTGCGTACGGATGTGCACCGCGTTTCGGTCAGGATCTCGGCGCCGGCTGTGCGTGCTTGATCCGCGAGATACTGGTAGGTTCGGGTGACATCGAGCACAACCGGCTGCTCGTCATTGAACCGGACCCGGTGCCGGGTGGAGGGGCCTGCCACCAGGAAATCGGTGACCGGGTGCCAGAGGTGCTCAGGAATGCCGAGCCGGGTGAGCGCACCGCGCCAGCTTCCGCCACTGGTGCGCACGGGTCGGCCGATCTCGCGGTCGCGGTGTACCACCACGGTGTGGACTCCGCGGTGCGCGGCGGCCGCCGCAGCGCTCAGGCCGGCCGGTCCGCCGCCGACCACGAGAAGGTCGACCGATCGGTCGCTCACCGCCGCACCATGCGTTGCACGATTCGGATCAATCGCTCGACCGGACCACGCCGGTGACCTTCACCACGAGCTCCGGCATCGTTGCGAGGTCGGTCCTCACGGTGATGCTCTCGCGCAGCATGCCGGGAGGAGCCTGATCGGACACGGTGATGCTGATCGCGTAGCCGTCCGCCTGCTCCGTGTGCGAAACGGAGAGGATGTCGCTGCTCGGCTCGACGGCGAGGAGCGCGAACGGACTGCCGTCGGGCGTGCGGATCCGGATCTCCTCGGTGGCCGCCGTGCCGGCGTCTGTACGGAACCGTACCAACCGTCGGGGTGTGACCTCCAGTACGGGCTGGACGGTGAGCTCGAGGTTGATCCGCGTGACCGCGACCGAGCTGTCCACCCATTGTACGAGCGCGGATTCCTGCGTCGGACCGCTATACCCTTCGGTCTCCAGGCGGAGCGTGATGGTCGCACTGCCGCTGGGGGCGATGGTCGTGGCCGACGGCTCGGCGGTCATGCACGCGCACAACGACTGAACCGTGCCGAGATGGAACGGCTTCGTGCTCGGGTTCGTGATCGTGACGGTGAGCACGACCTCCGTGCCCTCCGTGATCGTGCCGCACTGCTGGGTCACCGATGGCGGGATGCTGTCGGTGGAGATCGTCTGATTGAACGTCGCCTCTTCGGCCGTCGCCGGACCCGCGAGGATCGTGGCGACCACGATGCCTGCGATCATCGCGAGCCGCTGTGTGAGCTGAACGTGCTGCTGCATACGAACCTCCTGGCGCCGCGTCGGCGCCTTCTTGGTTGATGGTACCGCACTCCTCCTGTCCCGGGGAGCGGAGGTGAAAGCGACCGGCGGCTCGACATGACGTGCCACAATGCTCGAGGAGGTGACCATGCGCGTGAGCACTGTGGACGAGATGCGACAGCTGGATCAGCGGGCGGTCTCCGAGCTGGGAGTTCCGGAGCCGCTGCTGATGGAGAACGCCGCCAACGGCGTCTACCGGGTGATCCGCGAGGTGTACGGTGTTGCCGACCGGCGGTTCACCGTCGTGTGTGGTACCGGCAACAACGGTGGCGACGGGCTGGCGTCGGCGCGGTTGCTCAAGGCCTCCGGGGGCGTTCCCGAGGTGCTCCTCCTCGGTCCGGTGGATCGTCTCGGCGAGACGTCACGCTTGAACTACGAGATGGCCTCCGCTTGCGGGGTGCCCGTTCACGTCGACGGCAACCCTGACGATCTTCCATCGATGCTGCACCGGGCCCACGTGGTCATCGACGCCGTGCTCGGAACCGGGATCAGCGGCGAGGTTCGGGGGCGTGCAGCCGACGTGATCGACATGCTGTGTGCGGGTCGTCGTCCCGTTGTGAGCGTTGACATCCCGTCCGGCGTGAACGGTAACACTGGCGAGATCTGCGGCCGTGCGGTTCGTGCCGAGCACACGGTGACGTTCGGTCTTCCGAAGCGCGGGAGCTTCCTGTACCCGGGTGCTGGCCAGTGCGGCGAGCTGTGGGTGACGCCGATCTCGTTCTCGCCGGAGCTGGTCGCTTCGGCAGGAATATCGGTCGCGCTGAATCTGCCAGCGGCTCTGCCGCCGCGACCGGCGCACGGGCACAAGGGGACGTTCGGCGATGTGCTGGTGGTGGCGGGAGCAGCGAGCTACTACGGCGCGCCGGTGCTGGCCTCGGGCGCGGTCCTCAGGGCGGGTGGCGGCTACGTGCGCCTGGCAGCGCCGGACGTGGTGGTGCCCCACCTGGCAGCGCCCGGCTCGGAGATCGTGTTCCAACCGATGCCGTCCACGCAGCAGGGAAGCCTGGCGCGGTCCGCCGGCGAGCGGCTCGCGGAGCTCGGCGGCTCGGTCGACTTCGCTGTTGTGGGCCCGGGGCTGTCACTCGACTCCGAGACCACCGAGCTGGTGCGCTGGCTCGTGGCCCACCTCGAGGCGCCGGCTCTGCTGGACGGCGATGGCCTCTCTGCTCTCGTGGGCAACCTCGGTCTGATCACCGATCGCGACCAACCGACGGTGCTGACGCCGCATCCGGGAGAGATGGCGCGGTTACGCGGCGTCTCGGTAGCTGAGGTCGTGGCCGATCCGATCGCGGCGGCGATGGGCCTGGCCCGTGACACCGGCGCCATCGTCGTGCTCAAGGGCGCCCACTCGCTGATCGCGTCGCCCGACGGTGATGTCCGGATCAACGTGACCGGAAACTGTGGTATGGGCACCGCCGGCTCCGGAGACGTGCTCACCGGTACGATCGCTGCCATGTACGGTCTTGGGCTCGATGTCCTGGAGGCAGCTCGAGCAGGTGTGCTGGTGCACGGCCTCGCCGGCGACATCGCCGCCGAGGAGCTCGGCGAGGATGGCGTCGTGGCCTCGGATATTCTGGACTCCCTGCCCGCGGCGGTGGCCGTCTACCGGAGTGACCATGCCGAGGAGACCGCCGATAACTGGGGGGCTGTGCACCTGCTGTAGTGCCGACGCGGCTGCGGGCCGTAACCAAAGTGATGCTCCGGCGGCGCTGGTCCCACGGCCGCCCAGCTGTCAGTGATTCGACGTTGGCGTTGAGCTCCTTCTACCCAGTCTGACTCGCAGGAGCGACGACGCCGCAGCCCGGACCCGCCCCGGACCAGGCCCCGACAGCCGAATCCCGGTCATCCGGTCCCCGGCGCATGCCTCGAGCATTCGAAGATGCGGGCTGCTCAAGCCGCTACGGTGTGCGCAACGCCTCCAACACCCGCTCTGGTGTGAACGGCGAGGTGCGCAGCCGAACGCCGACGGCGTCGTAGATCGCGTTCGAGATCGCTGGCAGCGGGCCGTTGATGGAGATCTCCGATACGCTCTTGGCGCCGAACGGACCGGACGGCTCCCAGGTAGAGACCAGGATCGTCTCGACCGAGCCGAAGTCGGTGGCGCACGGGATCTTGTAGCCCCCGAAGCTGGGGTTGAGGACACGCCCGCGGTCGATCAGGTAGCGCTCACTCAGAGCGTACCCGATGCCGTTCACCACGGCGCCCTCGGTCTGCCCCTCGGCCAGGCGCGGGTTGATGGCGGTGCCGCAGTCCACCGCGGCGACGTAGCGGACGACCCGGACGAGTCCGGTGGCAGTGTCCACCTCCACCTCGGCGAAGTGCGCCGCGAACGGTGGCGGCGACCGTTGGGACAGCTGCGAGGCGGTGCCGATGATCTGGTGCTGGTCGTGCTGGTACAGCGTGCGGACGCCGATGTCGGCGAGTGTCGCGACCGTCCGGCCGGTGCGATCGACCACCGTTCCTTCCACGATCTCGAGCTGCTCGGCGGCGACCGCGCTCATTGCAGTCGCGACAGCGAGGATCTGTCGGCGAGCATCGTGGGCTGCGGCACGGACCGCGTTGCCGGAGAGGTAGGTGGTCGACGATGCGTAGGCGCCGACGTCGAAAGGCGTCACGTCGGTATCCGACGAGGTGACGATCACCTCCTCGGTGGCGACCCCGAGGACCTCGGCCGCGCACTGCGCGAGCACGGTGTCGCTGCCGGTTCCGAGGTCGGTGGCGCCCACCAGGAGGTTGAACGAGCCGTCGTCGTTGAGCTTGATCGAAGCGGCGCCCATGTCGACGCCCGGGATCGACGAGCCTTGCATGAGCGCCACCATGCCGAGGCCGCGGACCCTGTCCCCGTCGCGCTCTCGCCGCCCGCGGCGCTCCCAGCCGATCCGCTCCGCACCCAGGGTCAAGCAGTCACCGAGCCCGCACGAGTCGATGGTCATCGCAACACCGGCGGTCCCTTCGCCGAGAGCTTCGAAGATCGGCGATGACTCGCCGGCGCGGATGTGGTGGCGGCGGTACAGCTCCACCGGGTCGATGCCGAGCTTGCAGGCCATCTCGTCGACGACGACGCCGAGGGCGAAGAACCCCTGCGTGGCTCCATAGCCTCTGTATGCCCCTCCGACTGGCAGGTTGGTGTAGGCAGTGGAGGCCTCGAAGTGGAGGTTCGGAACTTTGTTGAGCAGCGGCAGCGTCTTGCTGCCCGTGTTGCACGCCACCGTCAGGGCGTGACTTCCGTAGGCTCCGCTGTTCATGACAGTCGTCAGGTCGATGGCGGTGATGTCGCCACCGTCCGTGAGCCCCGCACGGAGTCGCAGGATCATGGGATGGCGTGTTCTAGCGGCGATGAACACCTCCTCGCGGGTCATCGCCATCCGCACCGGTTTGCCGGTCCGCCAGGTGAGCATGGCGCACAGATCCTCTGTCAGGATCTCCTGCTTGCCGCCGAAGCCGCCGCCGATCCGTGGCTTGATGACGCGTACCGAGCGCACCGGGATCTGCAGCGCCTGCGCGACGATCCGCCGGGCGTGGAACGGCACCTGCGTCGAGGTGCGGACCACCAACCGACCGACATCGTCCAGGTAGCAGATGGTAATCGGCGGCTCGAGCATGGCATGGGAGCCGTAATGGACCTCGAACCGCTCATCGAACACCGTGTCCGCCGCGGCGAGGCCTGCCTCCACGTCGCCCACAACCACCTCGACGTGGGCTGCGAGGTTTCGCTCCGGTGCGTACTCCACCGGGATCGCCGGCCGGGCGTCCGGCTCGGGATGGATGATCGGTGCGCCCGGCTGGAGCGCCGCCTCGGGATCGAACACCGGCTCGAGCACCTCGTAGCGGACCTCGATCCGGTCCAGAGCCGCCCGGGCGATCTCCTCGGTACGTGCGGCGACCGCCGCCACCCTGTCGCCCACGAATCGCACCATCGAATCCAACGTCGTGGTGTCATACGGTGACGGCTCCGGAAACCCCTGGCCCGCAGTCGTCCGCATGACCCGTGGTGTGTTCACGTGGGTGAGCACGCACTCGACGCCATCCATCGCCTCGGCTGCCGAGGTGTCGATGGCGATGATGCGCGCGAACGGATGGGGGCTGCGCAGCACGGTCGCATGGAGAATGCCGGGGAGCGAGAAGTCGTCGGTGTAGCGGGCGTGGCCGCACGCCAATGCGAGGGCGTCGACCTTCTGCACGGACTGGCCGACTACTGTCAGACGGCGCGGATCACGACTCATGCTGGACCTCCGAGCTGCCGTCTTCTGCGTGCCGGATTGCCGCGGCGGCGCGCTCGACCGCCTCGATCTTCTTCACATAACCGGTGCAGCGGCACAGGTTGCCATCGAGGGCCCGCCGGATCTCGGCTTCGCTGGGTGCTGGCGTGTCGCCGAGCAACGCTGCCGCCGACAGGATCGAGCCGGGGATGCAGTAGCCACACTGGACTGCTCCGGTCTCGGCGAACGCCTGCTGCAGGGGGTGCGGTCGACCCACGCTGCCGAGCCCTTCGATGGTGGTGACCTCGTGGCCGTCGGCCCGTGCGGCAAGGAGGAGGCACGACGGTACCGGACGGCTATCGAGCAGCACCGTACAACTGCCGCAGTCTCCGGAGCCACAGCCGTTCTTGGTGCCGTAGAAGCCGAGACGACGCAGCATCGTCAGGAGGCTCTCGCCGGGAAGAGCAACGTCGTGGCGGGGTTCGCCGTTCAGCGTCCAGTCAATATCCATGGTTCACTCCGTATCCCGGGCGCGGACAAAGGCACGCTCGACGGCCCGACGGCAGAGCACCCCTGTCAGGTTCCGCCGGTAGTCTGCGCTGGCACGGGCATCGGCGATCGGATCAACGGCCGCAGCTGCCGCAGCGGCGACCTCCGACAGCAGCTCCGGACTGCACTCGGAGCCGCGTACGAACGTTTCGATCTCGCCGAGCCGGCGGGCGCGAGGCTCCACCGCTCCGATGGCAACTTGGCAGCGCCGGCAGACGCCGTTGTCCAGCTCGATAGCTGCGGCGGCGTTGACCCAGGCGTATGCGAACTTGGACTCGGCGAATGTCTCGTAGGCGGATCCGCATCGCGCAGCGGGTGTCGGCACCGTCACCCCGGTGAGCAGTGCTCCCGGCGGGAGAACGTGGGCAGGCGGTCCGGCGACCATCTCCTCGACGGTGTACTCCGTATCGGGCCCCGCAACCGTCGCAGTTGCGCCGAGCACGATGAGTGCCACCGGAAGGTCCGACCATGGATACAGCCCGACGAGGTTTCCACCGACCGTGATCAGATTGCGCAGGGGTGTGGAAGCGACAGCGCACGCGGCCTCCCACAGCGCCCCGCCAGCCCACTGCTGCACGTGGGGGGAGCGCTCCAAGTCGCCCATGGTGCTGGTGGCGCCGAGGCGGAGTGCGGAGGAGCTCACCTCGATCCTTCGCAGTGGTACTGACCAGAGGTCCACGATCCCCTCGATCTGGTGTCGTTTGAACAGGCTTGTGGCGGTGCCGCCCGCCATCGGGACGAGCCGTCCTGCCGACTCCTGGAGTCGCTCGACGGCCTCTGTGACCGAGCGTGGGCGTACCACGGTGCGAATGTTGCTGAGCATCACACCACCCCCTCTCCGGAGGTCGAGTGTAGCCAGGTCCTGCGATCACCGCCACTGTTGGGGTCGTGAGCCCGCTCGCGCTCGGTCGCTTCAGCTGTGTGATACCAGCGCCTGGTGAATGGCCTGCTCGATATCGACGAACGTGCGCTGGGGCCCCACCGTCTGGATGGTGCTCGACGAGCTCGCGTAGCCGTCGAGGTTTGCGGCGAGGTCGTCGTCGAGCTGTGCCAGGAACGGTGCAATCTGCTCGATCGTCAGCGGGAGCCGCCACGACGCCACCTGCGCGCGTTCCAGTGGCAACGATCTTCCGGAGGGCAGGTGCTCGAGGGAGATCGACCACCCGGGCCGGATATCGTTCTGCCCGTGCAGTGCCTCCGCCAGGAGCTCGAGGGCGGAGGTTGGATCGTTTGTGGACAGCGTGGCGACCGTGTGCCGTTCGGACCGGATCCTCAGAGCCCAGGCGAATCCGGACCGATTCTGCTGCCGGTTGCGGCGACGTTGTGCCCTGGACAGCGGCGCAAGCGCCGGTGGCGACTGGGTCAGACCCGCACGCGAGCGGAGTCGTCGCCACAACCGCCGCCAGCGACGGCGAAGCCTGCGGCGAGCTGTGCGCCATACCTGCATCATTCCATCTCCGGTGGCACGTCCCATCGGTCAGGCCGGAGTATTGCCGATCGCGGTCTCGGCATGCAAGAAGACTCGTCGGCCAGGGCGGCGCAGATCAGTTGCCGGTGTCGTGGACCACCGCTATGATCGTCCGATCCGAAAGGCTGGCCGTCGGACGATGATCAGGCGGTGGATGGAGCGCGTCGATGGATGTGATGGTATGCTGCTACGCCTCCTCGCGAGCGATGGGAATGGCCTGGGCTCCGGAGGGCGAGGTCTCCGGTCAGGCGCGTCCTGAAGTCCGTTCTTCATGCCTCGCAACCTGGGAGGGGTGATGGTGCAGGTTGCGAGGCTATTCATTGACTACTGGAACTTCCAGCTCAACTGGAACGAGCGGGCGAACGAGGCCCGCTGCGACTGGCTCGCGCTACCCGGCAGGGTCCTGTCGGCGATTGAGGAGAGCGTGCGGATCGCGCCGTTGGCGTACGGTGGAACCAACATTTACGCCTCCGTGGAGCCCTCCAACGAGAATCTCACGAGCTGGCTGTCGACCTTCCTCGACCGCCAACCGGGTTTCCGTGTTCGCACCGTACGCATGCTGCGCCGTCATCGATCGCAGCGGTGTGCTGCCTGTGGCGAGGAGGTGTCGGAGTGCCCCTGCTGCGGCGAGCCGTACTCTGCGACAGCGGCGAAGGGTTTGACCTCGCGGATGATTCTCGACATGCTGCACATGGTGGACAGCGGTGGCTGCGACGTGCCGATCGTGGTGACGTCGGATACGGAGCTGGTGCCGGTGGTGGAGCACCTGGTCGATCGCGGGGTGCGGGTCATCCACGTTGGGTGGCGGGATGTCGGTGGCGAGCTCGCACGGGCTGCTTGGGGCGCTCTCGAGCTGGAGCCACTGATGTCGGAGATCGTCCGCAGCTGAGATCACCTGAGGAGACGGGGTGACGATGAACGATGCACATGTCGAGGTGACGTTCGGAGACGAGGTCCACAGAGTGCCGGCTGGCACGCGAGTGGACGATCTGCTCCGGGCGTTGCTCGGCGAGGTTCCGGATACGGTGCTGGCGGCGCTGGTCAACCGCCGCCAGGTGATGCTCGACTTTCCGCTCAGAGGTCGAGTACACCTCGAGCTCGTGCACTACGGTAGCCGCGAGGCCGAGCACGTGTACAAACGGTCGGTGTCGTTGATGCTGTATGAGGCGCGATGGCGCCTGTACCCAGAAGCTCGGCTGATCATCGGCCAGTCGCTGGGCAACAGCTATCACTTCCAGGTTCGCGGGACGACGGTTCCTCTCGAGGAGATGGCGGTCGCGCTCGAAGAGGCGATGCGGCGACTGGTGGAGGAGCACAGGCCGTTCGTCCGGAGGACTGTCACGTTGGAGGAGGTTGAGGACCACTTTGCTCGCTGGGGCATGGACGACAAGCTCGCGTTGCTCCGTACGCGTCGCAGCTCCACGGTCCACACCATCACGTGCGGCGAGTTCGTGGACATTGCTCATGGCCCGTACGCGCCCCACACCGGCTGCATGCCCACCTTCGGTGTGGTGCCGTACGGTGACGGTCTGCTGCTTCGGTTTCCGCGCCGTTCGAACCGGGATCATCTGCCCAAGTTCCACCCCAAGGACCTGCTGTTCCGCACGTGTCTGGAGACGCGACACTGGGAGGAGATCCTCGGCACACATCATGTGGGCCAGCTCAACCGTCTGGCCACCAACGGCAAGGTGACATCGATCCTGAGGATCGCGGAGGGCTTTCAAGAGAAGAAGATCGCTGAGATCGCCGATGCCATCACCTCACGCCTGGATCAGGTGCGCCTGGTGACGATCGCGGGTCCTTCGTCCTCCGGCAAGACCACCTTCATCAAGCGTCTCGGGATCCAGCTGCGGGTCAACGGGATCGAGCCCGTCGCCCTGTCGTTGGACAACTACTACGTGGATCGGGAACGCACCCCGAAGGGTGAGGACGGCGAGCCGGACTTCGAGTCGATCGATGCGCTGGATCTGGAGCTGTTCAACGAGAGCCTCGCAGGGCTGCTGGCGGGGCGCGAGGTGCGGACCCCGCGCTACGACTTTCTGACCGGGAGACGTCGCAACGACCGTTGGGATCCGCTGCGTCTCGAGCGGCATCAGGTGCTCTTGATCGAAGGGATCCACGGCCTCAACGATCGCCTGACCGCTGCAGTGCCGCGAGAGCAGGTCTATCGGATCTACATCTCCGCCCTGTCACAGCTGGCGATCGACGACCACAACAGGATCTTCACCTCGGACGCTCGGTTGATCCGTCGGATCGTGCGGGATCGGAAGTACCGCGGATTCTCGGCGGAGCGCACCCTGGAGCTGTGGGAGAAGGTGCGCAGCGGTGAGGGTCGGTGGATCTTCCCGTTCCAGGAGCAGGCGGATGTCATGTTCAACTCGGCCCTGGTGTACGAGCCGGCAGTCTTGCGGATCTACGCCGAGCGTTTCTTGCTCCAGGTTCCGCGAGACAGCCGTGTGTACGCCGAGGCGTACAGG
>CAZEJK010000107.1:0-16733 GCA_964512045.1 uncultured Thermoanaerobaculia bacterium | reverse complement strand
GGGCTGTTGCGGTCGTATCGGGCGGTGTCTCAGCCGCCGATCAGCCGTGGCCGGAGATCACAGCGAGTGAGAGGGCTCTGACCGCCGACTCGGTGGCGGTGCCTGCGCCAGCGGTGATTCTTCGCCGGGAAGGACGTCTCCGGCTTTCGCCGATCCGAGGCGGTCAGGCGTTCCTCGAGGTGTTTCAAAGGACGAAGATCCTGACCCGAAGCGGAACATCGTACGGGTCGGTCGTGCTGCCGTCGAGCAGTCTGTGGCGGGTCGAGGACGTCGAGGCGCGCACGGTCGTCCCCGACGGCCGTGTGATCGAGCTGGACTCGGACGCTATCTTCCGAACGGCCTCGGCGAGGTCGTGGTCTTCTGGCGAGATCTCGTTTGCCCTGTCTTCGGTGATCGTCGGCGCCATCGTCGATTACCGGTACCGGCTGTACCTGGACTCGCTCTACTTCATACCGCCGTGGTACCTCAAGCAGGAGCTTCCGGTGGTGCACTCGCGGTACCGGTGCGAGGTTCCGAAGCTCTATGACGTGAGCGAGCATGTCATGGCGGGAGACGATGTTCAGCTCGAGCGACAGGAGCGTCGGCAACGCGGCGGCCGTCAGCTGGAGTTCGTCGCGTCGAACCTCGCGCCGCTCGTCAACGAGACTGCCGGACCTTCCCTCGAGGAGCGTGCCGGCTCCGTGCGGGTGCTGCCCACCGCGCTGCGGATGCTCATCAGGCGGCCGATCCTGGAGAGCTGGTCCGACGTCGTCGAGCACGTGATGGGACGGCGCGGTGGCTACGGGAGGTTCGTGCGGGAGGCCGGGCAGGTCCAGCGGATGGGACGAGAGATCGCGGCAGAGGTCGCGTCTCCTCGTCAGCGGGCAGAGCGTCTCTACCGCTGGGTTCGCGATCACCTGGAAGCTCAGGGGCCCCGAGGCATCGGTCTGACTGGCCGGGATGCCGAGAGACTGATCGACGACCGCGTCGCGAACCCTGCGGAGCAGGCCCTTCTGTTGCAAATGATGCTGGAGGCGGCGGACCTGTCTGCGACCGTGGCCTGGGCGCGCCGACGCACGCACGGTCCGGTGCGCCGCGACCTCGTGGATCCGACACAGTTCGAGAGCGTCCTGGTCGTGCTGGACCTGGAGTCCGGTCCGGTCGTGCTGCAGCCGTGGGATCCAACATTGCCGTTTGCGGCGCTCGCGCCGGACCTCGAGGGGGTTCAGTGCCTGGTGATGGAGCCTCCGGATCGGGAGGCTGCAGCGTCGGGACGCTGGATCGTCACACCCCTCAGTCCCGCGAACCACTCGAAACGACGGGTGCGAACGGTCTTCGATGTTGCCTCCGACGGTGCCGTCAGCGGTACCGGCGAGCTGCGGCTGGAGGGGCACCATGCGTGGCGTTGGCTGAACGGTGTGGCCTCCAGACCCGGACGGACCGCAACGGCCCGCCGTTGGCTCGCGGAGAGCTACCCCGACATGTCGGTCCAGCTGCTCAGTGTCCGGGAGACTGCGGAGGCGCAAGTGGTGTCGCTCGGCTGGACGATGAGTCTGGACGAAAGTCTGGTGTCCCCGGAGACGGCGGCCGTGTCGGTGGCCGGACCGTTGGCGCTCGGTCGCATGCCGTTCTTGGAACGTGGTGACGAGCGGTCGATGCCCGTGGTGCTGGAGTTCGCGAGCGTGGATCGAGCCGAGCTCGAGCTGCGGTGGAGCGCTGGCTGGGAGCCAATCGTCGTTCCATCTTCACGCTTCTCGACCTCGGCGATCGGGCAGATGGAAGCGGCCGTCGAGATTGTCGCAGAGCTCCGCGAGCTGAAGATCACGAGCTCTCTGACCATCGAGCAGACACGGGTCGAGCCGGCTGCGTACCCTGACCTGCGCGAGCTGTATCACGAGGCCGTGTCGTTCGAGGACGAATGGATGTACCTCTCTCGGGAGGCTCGGTGAAGCGCCTCTGGATCGTGGTCCTGGTGGTGGTGCTCACGGCTGTCGACGTGGCGCACTCGACTGTCCTCGAGCGGAAGCTCACACTCGCGATCAACGACCAGACTGTCCGCGAGACCGAGGAGATCCTGGTGGAGGTGGCCTCTCGAGAGGATGTCGTCAGGTGGCGTTCGTACAGCATCGAGATGGACGAGCACATCGAGCTGGAGTCGCTGACGGCTCGTGTACTTTCGGGTGATGGCTCCGAGCTGCTGACCGTTCCACCAGCAAGCTACCTGCGCGAGGAGTCGGTGGGCTTTGGTCTGTACACATCTCGCTGGCGCCGCGTGGTGCCACTGCAGTTTGTTCGCCCAGGACAGCGGTTATGGATCCGCCATGTCCGGAACGCCCGGATGCCGTACCCGTCGATGCGGGTTGCGCTGTCGCTCGCTGCTCCCCAGGAGCTCGTCGAGCTCGAGGTGATCTGTGACCGTGAGCTGAGCTGGCGTCTGGTCGCGGCGCACGAGCAGTTTCGGGTCGAGACCGACGGAAGCGAGGGAGGGGCGCAGCGGCTGACCGTACGTTCGCGGACCTCGATTCCTGAGGGCGGCAGTGCCCAGGTGCAGCTGATCTGGCACCCCTCTCCGACATGGTCCTCGGTGGCCGGCTGGTACGGCGGACTGCTGGCCGGAGTGCCGCGGTCAGATGCCGTGCGACGCGTTGCCCGCGAGACGTGCGCCGGTGCCGGTGGTCGCCGGCAGTGTCTCGAGCGGCTGGCCCGAGTGGTGAGCCGGGACGTGCGCTACGAGGCGGTCTCGATCGGTCCCGGCGGCTGGATCCCGAGCCCGCCCGAGGAGGTTCTCGCGCGCCATTGGGGCGACTGCAAGGACAAGTCGATGCTCCTGAAGGCGCTGCTCGAGGCGGTGGAGATCCCGAGCGTGCTGGCGCTGGCGAGAGCCGGTGAATCGGGGACGGTCGATCCACTGTTTCCCTCGCCACAGCAGTTCAACCACACGATCGTCGCGGTGCCGGTTCACGCTCTCTCCGTCTCCGACGAGGACTCGGTGGCCGGCGGTTACCTGTTCTACGACCCGACCGTGGAGCACGGAGGCATCGAGTGGCTCAACCCGGCGGTCCAGGGCCGGAGGGTGCTGCCCGTGGATGGCGAGGCTCGCGGTCTGGTGGAGCTTCCCTACGTGCGTCAGGCCGATGGCTGGGATGCTCGGATCAACGGTCAGGTTCAAGAGGATGGCGTGCTGCGTGGCCATGTCGCGCTCACGCTGACTGGGCGTTCCGCCGTGCAATGGCTCGACAGCATCGAGCGGAGCGCACCGGCGCGCCGAGCTGCTCTCGTCCGAGAGGCGCTGTCGACCGGGTTGCCGCTCGCGAGCGATCTTGACCAGAGTGCGTGGAGGGCTCCTGCACGCGCGGTACCGACTGTCGAGCTCACCGCTCGGCTCGAGCTTGCGGGCTTTCTCCGGGTGGATCGCCGTGGGGATCGCTGGATCGCGGTTCGCGTGCCGGAGCCGCTTGCGCGGAAGCTGGATGATCTCGGGAGGTGGCCTGCGGAGTACCGTGCCCGCTGGCGGATCGAGCATGGGTACGGCGACTGTCGCCCGCGCGCCGAGGACCGCTCGACGCTCAGTAAGGCGGGCCGAGTGAGCCTCGGCGTGAACGGTGGCAACGGATGGATCGAGATCGATGCCGCGGTGCAGTGGAGCGGTGGTCAGGGCGCGTCGGTCGCGGGCGCTGCGCGACAGCTGCGGCTCGAGCTCAGGCGGGCGAGCCGAGAGCGGTTGCTGTTGGACTGCGGACCGCCGGCGAGTGTGCTCACGCCTGGTTGACGTTCCCCGGTCACCGCCAGATCGAGTACAGTGACGGAGGAGGTGGAGACGGTATGCGACCGGTGACAGTCATCCAGATGATTGGCGTGCTGGTGTTGGGGTTCGCTGCGGGACAGGTCATCCCGTGGATCCAACGGCCCAGTGGGGTTGCCACCGTCGCCAACGACGAAGCTGCGGGGCGACCGGCTCAGGGGCAGCACGCGACGTTCTCGCCGTCGCCACTTCCCGAGGGTCTGACTCCGGAAGAGATCCGGGATATCGAGGTGTTCCGAAGGGCGTCGAGATCTGTGGCGTTCATCACAACGCTTGCGCTGCGGCGCGACTTCTGGTCGTTGGATGTTCTGCAGATTCCGCAGGGCAGCGGCAGCGGCTTCGTGTGGCAGGGACCGGACTCCGGCAGTGGGGCGGGGCATATCGTCACCAACTATCACGTGATTCAGGAAGGGAACCGGTTTCAGGTCACCCTTGCCGATCAGACCGAGTGGGATGCGGAGGTTATCGGTGTGGCGCCGAGCAAGGACCTGGCGGTCCTGCGCATCGATGCTCCCAGCGACCACCTGGTGCCACTGGATCTGGGAACGTCACGAGCTCTGGTCGTCGGCCAGAAGGTGCTGGCGATCGGAAACCCGTTTGGCCTGGACCATACGCTGACCACCGGTGTCATCAGTGCCCTCGGACGGGAGCTGCGGTCGCCCAGCGGTCGTGTCATCCGCGACGTGATCCAGACCGACGCGGCGATCAACCCTGGAAACTCGGGTGGTCCGTTGTTGGACTCCAGCGGTCGTCTTGTGGGCGTCAACACGGCGATCTTCTCGCCCAGTGGGACCTCTGCGGGCATCGGTTTCGCAGTGCCGGTCGACACGGTGCGCAGGCTCGTCCCACAGCTGATCGAGCACGGACGACCGATCCAACCCGGGATCGGGATCGTGCCCCTGCCGGACCATTGGGCGGGTCGGATCGGTGTGGAGGGCGTGATCATTCGCAATGTGGTTCGTGGCAGTGCCGCTGATCGAGCCGGTCTGGAGGGCCTGCAACGGGATCGGCGTGGCCGGGTAGCGCTGGGCGACCGGATCGTGGCGGTTGACGGTGAGCCCGTGGAGAGCCTGGATGACCTCTTGTACCGGTTCGAGGACGCGGGGGTTGGCGCCGAGGTTCAGCTGACGGTGCGCGACGGGCGAGATCGTGAGCGTCGGCTCGAGGTGACTCTTGAGGCGACCGAGTAGGCAGGCCGCAGCTCTGCTGGTTGCTTTCGTCGGAGCCGTCGCCGAAGGGCAGTCGGTGCCGGTTGCTGTCGTCGAGCTACCGACAGAGCCTGTCCAGATCCGTCTCGACCGTTGCGATGTGACGGTGCGCCAGGTCCCTGACGGTACAGCGGTGCTGCGCGAGCTTGTGGCTGAGGAGTCCCTCGCACCGGCCGTGGAAGTTGCTCGGACGTCCGCTGGCGTCTCTGTGCTGCGAACCTCGGACAGCCAGCGCCGGGTACACCTGGAGCTGGAGCTGCCCACCCTCGGCGGCGTCGAGATCGTTGGTCGTGACCTGTACGTCGAGGTGCTCGCAGTGGCCGTCGAGATCGACGAACCATCTGCAGAGCACGCATTCGAACGCGAGGCGGAGGATGTGGCGTCCATCGCGGATCCGGTCGAGCGCGAGCAGGCGCTCGAACGGATGCGTCTCGAGGAGGCGGCCAGGCAACGTGCCGAGGAGTCCACAGTGTTCGGTAACCCGCTCCGTCCGCCGTCACTGCGGCAGGAGGCGACACAGCCGGCCCTGATGATAACGGCCGATACCTCGACGGTTTCGGTGTCCGGTATTGCGACGCCGCTGGAGATCTCAGCGAGCGACTCCTCCGTTGAGCTTGAGCGGTGTGACGGCGGAGTCGTGCTGCACCTGAACCGCTCGTTTGCGTCAGCTCGGTCGCTGACCGGGAGCTGCGAGCTCGAGCTCGAGGCCACCGAGCTCAGCGTCGAAGGTGTGGGCTCCGATGTAACCGGGTGGGCACGCGGCGGCTGGGTGCGCATCGTTGGGCTGGATGGAACCCTTCAGGGAGAGTTCGCCGATGCGCGGGTGGACCTGGAGGACGGGTCGGTGATCGGTACGATCTCGTGTGTGGGCGGTGCGCTGTCGGTTCGCCGCTCCGAGGTGCGTCGGCTCGAGCTGGCGTCCACCGAGGCTGTTGTTCAGCTCGAGCGGGTGCAGGGAGCTGTTGAGGTCGAGCTGATCGGTGGTCGCCTGGAGGGCTCCGGGCTGGAGGGGAAGCTGACGGTTGCGGCGAACAATGGCGATGTGGACGTCAGGGATGTTGACAGCGGAGCTGTGAACCTCGACCTGTCCAACGGTGCCCGTGGCCGGTTGCAGCGAGTGCACCGTGCTGTCGCCGTTACGGTGGAGGATGGCGAGCTGACCCTCGACGGTGGAGGTTTGCTGGCGCTCTCCGCGGTCCGATCTGACGTTGCGGTAACCGGTCTCGAGCGTTTGACGCGGTTCTCTGCGGTCGATAGCGAGGTTCGGCTGGACCTGACCGGCGTTCGGGGAAGCGTGGCTCTGCAGTTCGCAGGCGACAGCCGGTCGCGGGTCGACGTGTCCACCCCCTGTCAGGTACGACTATCGGATGGAGCTGGTGTCGACCCTGGAGCGGTCGAGGTCGTTGGCTGCGAGCTCGCCATGGGAGTACGGCGCCGGCGCATGCCCGCGAGAGGCGTCGGCGGTGAGGCCCCGGTCGTGGTCTCGGTGACCGCCGACGAGACGAGTGACGTGGAGATCCACGGCCGCCCGTGAGGCGGTGCCCCGGAGGCCTCCCTCAACCCGGCTCGTCGCCCTGCGCGAGCTGCCTCTGGATGGTGGGTGGTGTGCTCTTGTCCTCGGCCCAGCGTTTGACCGCCACCTCCCGTTTGATCTCTTCGATTGCGTCCACGGTCAGGTCCTGGATGAGCAGATCCAGCTCGCCTTCGAACAGGCTCTCGACGACTCCGTCGATGGTCTGATCGATGATCTGCTCGGCGACGTCGCTGCCAGTCTCGCTGTCGAGGGTGACGTTCAGGGTTTCCACCAGAGCATCGAACAGTGCCACACCGATACCGTGCGCCAGTGGCTTGAGGATCCTCCGCGGAAGTGGAATCGACTGGAGCGTCGCGGTGCGGTCGATCGCTTGCTCGAGGGCGATGGTCAAGAGCTCGCGGAGGTCCTCGCCGACGGTCCCGCTGGCCAGGGCCCGTCTGAGGGAGTCGAGAATGGCGCTGCGGAGCTGCTCACGTCGGGGTTTCAACGTCCGATGGACGATGTCCACGTGGAGACGGTCCCGGACACCCTCCTGGTATCCGGAGAGGATCCGAATCGCCACCAGGTCTGAGATCTCCTCGGTGATGATGTTGCTGACGTAGGCCACCGAGCGGGATATGAAGTCCTCTCCGATTCCCGTGTGCTCTGAGGAACGCAGGCGTACGTAGATCGAGGCGAGCCGGAACAGCCGGAAGAAGCGGAACTGTGTGTACGGGATGATACCGAGCAGGTCGTACCAGTTCAGGATCGGGAACATGAACCACTTGGCGTGGGTGCGGCGCCGGACGGCCAGGAACCAGCGGACGAAGAACTCCGTGGCGAAGAGCAGAAGAAACGGCAGATCCAGAAGCCAGAAGTGATCTTCGAGGTCGCCACTGAGGTCGTACTCCCGGTGGTAGTTCCGCTCGAGCAGCGGCTGCATCTCCTGACGGAACAGCTCGAGGCGTTTGCCCAGCTGATGGGGGCCGGGAGTCCAGTACTCCTTGAGCGTCTGGATCTGACCGCGTGCTCCCGGGGTCGGGCCGGCATCTTCGCCATATACCTCGTTGCGGGCGATGGCGAGGATCTTCCTGAGACTCTTGCTCTGTCCCGAGCGGACGAACGGCTCCTCTGCGATCAGCCGCTCCGATGCCTCGCGGAGCTCGGCCAGCGCGGACTCGATCGGCTCGCCTTCGACTCCGTCGTGAACCAGCTCGGAGAGCTGATGCGCCTTCTCCAGGTATGCTTGGGTGACCGGGTGGGGCTCGATCCCCTTGACCTGGTCATAGAGGCGGGTCAGTGCAGGGACGTGCTCGAAGTAGAAGGGTCGCAGCCACAGGTAGGTGAAGTCGAACAGGATCAGCGCGACGTTCAACAACGCCACGTACACCATGAACACGTCCCACACCAGGCGGAGTCGGAAGCGTGCTCTCAGTCGCTGGAAAAGCCCTCTCTTCGTCATCGTTCGCTCGACTCTCGGCTGCCGCCGGTTCACTAGGGTACCGTACTCTCCGGCGGCGTGGGACCGGCAACCGCAACGAACGACCGGATTTTTTGGAGACGGCAGCTTCGAAGCTCCACTTTGGTCGCGGTCCGCGGCCGCGTTGGCGCCAGACCGTCACCTGTGCTCTGCGTGTTTTCCGGTCGTGTCGCCTGCGAGGTCTCCAGCGAGGTGGTCGAGTAGCAGCTGCGGCTCCTCGGGAGAGATGTACAGACGCAGACTGCGGTCGGGACTCTGAAGCAACACTCCCTCGGATGCCGCTGTCGCGAAGACCGACGTCGGCTCGCCGGCGTCGGAGAAGCGGCCGACGTGGTACCCCGGGATCGAGATGGCGAGGCCGCGCGGTCTGAGCCGCGGCGTGCGTCGCTGAACCGTGGCGCCAGACAGGTCGAACCTGGGGCGGCCCATGAACAGGGTCGTGATGACGATACATCCGTCCTGTTCGAGGCGGTACCGCATTCGGGCGGGCGCGACGAAGAAGATGGCCGGTACGACAAGGGTGAGCAGCAAAGGCAGGACGCTGACTCCACGCAGGATCCACCAGCCGAAGCGGTGGTCGACACGAGGCGGTCTGAGGGTGAGCGAGCGGCCGGCGCGCATCGCCCACAGAAACGTGGCGTGCTCCTCGGGAGAGACGATGACCGGAAGGGGCCGGGTGACGATATCCAGCACGATGACCTCGTGGGACCCGCTCGTGGCCTGCCAAACCTCTCCCAGCCCGCGGTAGGCGAAGCGACCCACGACATAGCCAGGAAGCTCGACTCCATCGATGACGATCCTGTCCTCGAGACGGGCCACGAAGACATCCGCCACCTCACCGAGATCGATCCGTTCCCGGTCGTGCCACCACGGACGTCCGGTCTCGATGGTCAGCGTCGATCCATCAAAGATGTACTCGATATGATCCGGCAGCCACAACACACTCGAGCTGAGAGCACCCAGAGGAAGGAGCACGCAGGTGAGCACGGCGCCCATCACCCACCGTTGCGTCCTCCGTTCCAGCTTCGGCTTGAGCTTCAGCGATGCCTGCACGACCCCAGTGTACCCGTCTTCCTGTCTCTCCATCGACACCTACCTGACGAACCATAAGCCGTCAGGCTGCGCCCGTTCAGACGGAGGCTACCGTTTCGCGGTGCGGCGCGCTATTCTGGATCGACGGGAGGCTGGTTGAGCTTTCCGGGGGAGCCAGAACGGGCGAGGGCGATCGTTTCCACAGAGCTGCACGCGCTGTCCGACGCGCGCAGGCCATCCTGGTCACGGCAGGCGCCGGGATCGGAGTGGACTCCGGGCTTCCCGACTTCCGCGGTCATCAAGGGTTCTGGAAGGCCTATCCGCCGTTGGCCCGGCGTGGGCTCTCGTTCGTGGAGATGGCGAACCCGTCGTGGTTCGATCGGGACCCTGCCGTGGCCTGGGGGTTTTACGGGCAGCGGCTGAACTTGTACCGGGCGACCCTGCCGCACGAGGGCTTCGAGATTGTGCGACGATGGGGAGCGACGCAGCAGCGAGAGCTGTTCGTGTTCACCTCGAACGTCGACGGGCAGTTCCAACGGGCAGGTTTCGACGAGGAGCGCATCGTCGAGTGCCACGGCTCGATTCACCATCTCCAATGCGCAGTACCGTGTATCGACGAGATCTGGAGTGCAGAAGGCACCGAGATCACGGTGGACGAGGAGACCTTGCAGGCCGCCGAGCCGTGGCCGGCCTGTCCGCACTGCGGGAGGATGGCGCGACCGAACGTCCTGATGTTCGGCGACTGGGCCTGGGTGGCCCACCGGAGCTCGGCGCAGCACCGTAGACTGCGTGACTGGCTGACTCGGGTCGGGGAGCGTGAGATGGTGGTGGTGGAGATCGGAGCTGGTACGGCGGTACCGACGGTCCGTACCATGTCAGAGCGGAGTGCGCAGGGTGGGACCGGCAGCCTGATCCGGATCAACACGCGCGAGGCATCGGCGCCTCCGGGACAGATCTCCCTCGGCGTTCCGGCGCTGGAGGCGCTCCGGCGGATCGATGCGCTCGTCTGATCCGGCGAGAACGCCATGCTCTGCGCGCCGCTGTTGGCTGCGTTGGACGGTGTATGCTGACCACATGCTGGAAGAGAACCGACGTTCGCACGGACCGGTTCTCCGGTGCCCTCTGTGTGGTGCAGTAGCCACCCTCAAGGGCCGCTGAGCCGCGGCACGCATCGTGTGCAGGTCGTGCACCGTGGAGCTGCCCGCCGCCAGGTATCCGGAGACCATCGAACGGTTCAAGGACGAGCTGTGTGCGTGGGCCGAGCAGGCGAAGGAGTGATCGAGCTGGGAGGTCGACGTGGCGCGCGACGAGCGTGAAGCAGACCGTCCGGAGGCGCTGCAGGAGTCCGGTTCCTCAGCGCAAGGAACCTGGCTTTACGACGTGCCGTGGAGCGATGCCGAGCTCGCAACGGCCTTGCCGGACGAGACCATTCAGTTGCCACGGGAGGCACCGGTTGCCGATCTCATCGGGCTGCGTCCCCGTCGGGTTCGACTCGCGCCCGAGGTGTCTGCGGACTTCATGCTCGAAGACGAGATCGGTCGCGGCGGAATGGGCGTCGTGGTGACCGGACGGCAGATGTCGCTCGATCGCGAGGTGGCGGTCAAGATGCTGCGTCCCGAGCTGTCAGACTCGCAGCGGGTGCGGAGTCTGTTCCTCGACGAGGCTGCGGTGACCGCCGGTCTCGAGCATCCGAATATCGTGCCCGTGTATGAGGTGGGCGAGACCGCTGACGGCTCACTGCTGTCGGTGATGCGTTGGGTCCGTGGCGTCCCGTGGAGCGACGTGATTGCGACTCGCGGCGAGCGCGAGAACCTCGAGATCCTGCTCAAGGTCTGTGACGCTGTGGCGTTCGCTCATTCCAGAGGCATCGTGCACCGTGATCTGAAGCCGCACAACGTGATGCTGGGGGAGTACGGCGAGGTCGTGGTTGTGGACTGGGGCCTGGCAGTGGCAGTCCAGCGAGGCGCACGTGCTCGCCGGCTAGAAGGTGGAGAAGCGAGCTCGGGTACGGCTGCGTACATGGCGCCAGAGATGGCTCGGGGGGAAGCGGACGTTATCTCATTTGCTTCCGATGTCTACCTGCTCGGTGGAATCCTGTTTCAGGTGCTGACAGGCGAGCGTCCGCATCCTGGAGCTTCAGTGTTGGAGTGCTTGAGCGCTGCAGCTCGCAACGAGATTGCTCAGACTGAGGTGACTGGCGAGCTGGTGCAGGTGGCGAGGCGGGCGATGGCTGCGGACCCTGCTGACCGCTTTGCTTCGGTCCAAGAGCTACAGTCGGCGATCCGTCAGGCGCAGAGCCACGCTGACAGCGAGCTGCTCGCGCGGAGAGCGGCCGAGGTGCTCAACGGGGCCGCGGATGAGGCGGGCTACGACGGGTATGCTCGAGCTGTGCACGGCTTCGAGGAGGCGCTCGAGCTCTGGCCGGAGAACCGCGCCGCTCGAGAGGGAGCGCTGCAGGCGCGTACGAGGTATGCGCGGTGTGCACTTGCCAGACAGGACCTGGACCTCGCGGCTTCCTTGATCGGCCCGAACGAGGACTCGCAGCGCGACCTGTTGCGAACCATCGAGCGGGCGCGGCTGCAGAGAGACTCTCGCCAGAGGATGGTATCCCGTCTGAAACACGTGGCAGCCGTGCTCGCCGTCGCGGTGGTTGTGACGGTGTCCGTATCGATGGTGACGATCGTGAACGCTCGAGATCGCGCGCGAGTCGCAGAGCGTCACGCTGCGGAGCAGAGGAACCTCGCCCTCGGTACGCTCGAGACCCTTGTGAACGAGGTGGACGCACAGCTAGAAGGTCGGCCTGCCATGGAGCCGCTGCGTCGCGTCCTCCTGGACCACGCGATCGGAGGTCTTCAGCGCGTTGCGTCTGCTGTGGACTCCGCCGAGGAGCTGCACGAAGTGGATGAGAGCCTGGCTGCTGCGCACTCGAGCCTGGCCAGGATCTTCTTCTCGGCGCGCATGCGCGATGCAGCGGAGCGCCACCAGAGGAGGGCGGTAGAGATCCTCCGTCGGCTTGACGCCGAGCAGAAGGTGGCGCCGGCAGATACTGCCAACGCTGAGAGGTTGCTCGCCGACATTCTCCATGACTATGCGATGGGAGACGTCGGTCGTTCTCTGGAATGGTACCGGGCTGCGATCGAGCGTGTCACCGAGGGCGAGCACGGCGTTGAGGATCTGGACGCAACCTCGTTGGAGGTGCTGGCGTCCGCATACCTTGGGATGGTCGATGCTCTGGTGGATCTCGAACGGGCTGACGAGGCTCGTGCCTTTGCGGAGCTCGCGGTCGACGTCCGCAAACGGCAGCTCGAAGCGGTCGGCGACGAGAGCCTCGTGCGGTCACAGACCTTGGAAGGGCTTGCCGAGGCGCAGCAGCGTCTGGGGGATACAGTCCTCGCCAGCGGCGACACCGAGATGGCCGAGGCTGTGTACGCCGATGCGCTGAGCCGAGCGCAGCAGGCGTCCACAGCAGCTGGCCATCAACCCAGCGCCTTGCGGTTGCAGGGGCTACTGTGGTTCGACCTTGGCCACATGGCTGCGTCCGCAGACGCCTACGACGCGGCGGCGGAGCGCCTTCGGCGCGCTCGGACCATTCAGCAGGCGCTGGTGGAGTCGGACCCATCGAATGTCAACCACCGCCGAGACCTGTTGCCAACGGTGCTCACCTTGGGCGATCTCGAACGCGATGCTCGAGGCGAGTCGGCGGCGCTGGCTTTGTACGAGGACGCGCGGGCTGTGGCAGAGGAGATCTTGGAGCTCAACCCATCGAGTCTCGAGGCCCAGAGGGACCTGTTCATCTGTCACAACCGGCTGGGGGATCTCGAGCTGCAGATGGGTCGGGCCGCGGAGGCGATCCGTGCCTACGAGCGTGGCGCCGAGCTTTCCGTTCGCGTCGCGAGGGCCTCGCCCGACAATCTCCTGGCCCAGACGGACGAGGTGGTGAGCTGGTACAAGCTGGGGGAGGCGAACCTGGAGCATGGGGATCGCCAGGCCGCACTGCGGGCTTTCCGCTCTGCACGGTTGCGGTTGCAGGCCCTGGCGGACTCCGGGCAGATCGACGAGAGCTCGCGGTACTGGAACTGGGTCGCCGAGGTGGATCGGCAGATCGAGCTTCTCGAGGAGCTGTGATGTCGGGGGGCTCAGTCTTGGTTTGACGATTGACCGTCGGAGTCCGGCTTCCGCCGCTCCAGACGGTCTGCGAACACAGCGCTCGAGAACGCTGTGCCGCCGCGAACGGACATCGCGAGGCGGGCGGTCAGCTCCAGGTAGCCGTCGGTGGCCCTGGCGACGAACCAGAGCCCTGTGTGCGTCTCGGAGCGCAGCATGAACCCGCCACCGGAGGTGAACACGGTCAGCTTGGAGGGTCGAGCCCAGGCGCTTTCGAGCGGAATCTCGGTCCATGCACCGCGTCGTTTGACTGCGATCGTGGTTGCGCCGAGGCGCACGGCATCAACGGTGTGCAGTGTGAGCCAGAGCCACCACGAGCCTCCGCCGACCACCACAAAGCCGGCGATGGCGCCCAGACCCGGGTGGCCGAGGACGAGCATCGGGAACCACGCCGGAAAGCCGACGAGGTTCCACAGAAGAAAGCGTGCGAGCGTTCCCCCAAGCCGAGGAGGCGAAGGGTGCCGGTAGGTCGAGGTCGTCTCGGAGGTCGGTTCGCCGCGGTTCACCCTGGCAGTTTCGCACAGCGCGTGGATACTGTGCTGGGGCCGGATGGCCGGGATCCGGCTGCCGGGGCCGGGGCCGGGCTGCTCAGAAGCGTTATTGCTTCTGCGAGCTTCGGGCATCGATGCGGCCCGATGACCCGGCCCGCTGGCCGGGTCATCTCGTCTCGTGCGTGTCGTTGGCTTGGGAAGGCGCGTGTGGTCCAGTTGGCCGATGTTCGTGCGTGCTCGGGTGACGGTTGCCGTGCTCTGGCCGAGGCGATCGTCACGTCCCGTTTGACAGGGCGGCAAGCCGCTCGCTGATGGCGGCGAGCGCCCGCTCGTCGTTGCGCGCGCTGGCCTGGTCGAGCGCCGTCGTCAGGATCTGGCGAGCGCGGGACGTGTCGCCGAGGGCCTCGGCAAGGGTCGCGGCAGAGATTTTGGCGTTGAGATCGTCGCCGACGCGCTGCAGCGCCTCGCCCAGCAACCGGCGAGCCTGCTCGGCGTCGCGTAGGGAGGGGTCGCGGGACGTGGCGAGCAACCATCCGAGGCCGAGACGTCCGTGGACGTGCTCCGGATGGTGCTCGAGCAGCGTGGTGTAGGTCTCGATCGCTGCGGCGGGTTGGCCGAGCAGCTGCAAGGCAACCGCGAGGTTGATGCGGGCCGATGCGAGCCGCGGCGCCTGTGCCAGCGCCGCTCGGAACGCGCGCGCGGCGCCCGCCGCATCGCCGGTCGCGAGCCGGAGGTCGCCGAGGTGCGCCAGCACGGACGCGGCATCCGGCGCCATGGCCGCTGCCGCCTCGAGCATCGTGATCGCCTCGCCGGCCCGATGGCTCTCCACGAGGAGACGAGCGGCGGCAGCGGCCGGCCGCGGATCCGCCGGGTCGAGCTCGAACGCCGTCCGGAATGCGGTCTCGGCCTCCTCTGACCGGCCCCGCGCCGCGAGGATCTCACCGAGGCGGAAGTGCCCCTCGGAGGATCTGGGGTCGGCGGTGACCACGGCGCGGTAGCTGTCCTCCGCCTCGTCGAGCCTGCCGTTGGCGGCGTGCAACGCGCCGAGGTTCAGCCGCGCCGGAGTGGACACCGGGTCGAGCGTAAGCGCCCTCTCGAACGACTGCCGGGCGTCGCTGACGCGACCCGCTGCCTGCAGCGCAATGCCGAGGTTGACGTGCGCAGACGGCCGCTGTGGCCGCGACTGCACGACACGCTCGAGCTCGGCGACCGCGGTGGCGGTCTGGCCGGCATCGAGCTGCGCGAACGCCATCTGGGTTCTCCATGCCACGTGCTCCGGGACCTGTTGCAGCAGCCGTCGCCACTGCGTGATGGCATCCTCGAGCTGTCCGGAGCTTTGCAGCAGGCGGGCGAGCCGTACCCGCAGGGACAGGTCGTGTGGCGCCCGCTCGACGGCCTCGGTCAGCGTGGCCTGCGAGGCATCCGGATCGTGCCGAGCGCGAGCAGCCGTCAGCTCCCGGCCGAGCACGCGGGTGCGCAGCTCGTGGTTGGACTGGATCGCAAACGGTGCGCGGCGCGTCATTCGCCAGATCGTGTTCACCATCTGCAGATGGTCCCAGCTGGTGAACGCTAGCCGTTGACGGCACTGCGCGATGGTTGGTAGGGCCCCTTTGGCGCGCACAGGCAGCACGTTGCCAGCGGCCTCGGCGATGGCCGCGGCCAACCGGTAGGTGCCTTCGAACCGGAGGTGGACGTGCTCCCAGAAGAGCTCCGATCCGAGCAGGCCGGCGATGCTCTCCGGAGCGTGCTGCAACGCCGTGATGCCGTCGACCAGCGTCGCGTTGGGGTGCTCGCTTGCCACGCGCCGGATGACCGCATTGATCCTGGAGTCGGCGCGGAACCGGAGAGCGTCCGTGTCCCGGGCTCGCTCGAGCTCGATCCGAGCCTCGTCGAGCCGACCGGATGCGGCAAGCAAACGGCCGTACTGATAGTGGGCCTCGGCGAACTGGTGGTCAGCGGCCACGGCGCTCTCGGCGGCCACGAGCGCCTGATCGAGGGTGACCTCAGCGCTGATGGCGGTCCGCATCGCACGCTCGATCCGACGTCGCGCATCATCATCGACCTGCTCGCCGTGGAGGCTCGCAAACGGCGGTGAGTCTTTGAGGTTGACCGGAACCGTGCTCAGCAGGACCGGCGCTCCCGCGGACGCGGATGTGCGGACGATGGCGTGGAGGTTCTCAGACAGGTTGGCGGCCATCCGCTCCAGGCGCCGATCGGTGGCCGGTACCGGGTGGCCGAGGAACATCTCGAGACCACGCCAGCTCCCTGGAGGCTGCGCTTCGCGAGCCACCGAGCCGACAGCGCTTTCGATGAGCTGGCCGAGTCGCAGGCTGCGGGCCCACACGCTGAGCCGGATCACGGCCGTGCTCGGCTGGTAGCCCTGGAACACCGTACCCGGACCGTACGGTCCGACCACCTCGTTGTTGCCGAGCATGACGACGATCAGATCGGGCTCGAGTCGGGCACACTCCGAGGCGATGAGACGGACCACGTGCGAGTTGATCGCGGCCATCGCGACGTTGTGCACCTCGAACTGCTGCCCGGGGTAGAGCGACTCCAGGTGCACCTGGAGCATCCGGGCAAGGCCGAACGCCGGTTCCGGCGTGCCCATCGCAGCGGAGCCGCCGAGCACGAAGATGCGGAACGCGCCGTCCGGGGCGTGGCGCTGAAGGTACAGCTCCGGCGGGGTGCGCGCCAGGTCCGGCGAGAAGAACCGCCATGCGAACCGGTCGTTGCCGGTGAGATGGACGCCATCGCCGGCGTCGACGAAGAACCGCGTCGGGTAGCCGCTTCCGACGAGCCGCAGGAGCCCCTCAGCGCCGCTGAGGACGAGCAACGGAGCGATCACCGCGACCGCGAGGCGGGGGAACCATCGACGCCAACCTGTGCTCTGAGTCGTTGTCATTGCTCTCCTTCTCAGTCCGACGGTCCGCATCCCTGGCGGGCGCGCAGCTGACTGGCGCAGCCATTGTGCCTGATCTTGCGATCGCGTTCAGCGGGTCGCGGTGGGGCGGGTCCGCTGACGGTTGCGGCGCTGTCCGGCGCCGCACTCCGCCCGGATCCG
>CAZEJK010000106.1:0-16924 GCA_964512045.1 uncultured Thermoanaerobaculia bacterium | reverse complement strand
GCGGAGGCCGAAGACCGGGTAGACCCGGTAGCGGACCGCCGGCATCGTCGCACCTCGCACTCGCTCGAGGCGCTTGGCAACCTCCGCATCGATGGCGACGGGCTCGGTGGTGAGGGGGAGCTGTGCGGATCGCTTGCGCGCGGCCCGTGGGTCGACGCGTGCCACGATCGAACGCACTCCGAGACCGATCGGGTCCTCGTGCCAGTTGAGAGAGATCCAGTCTTCCGTCGTCGGCTGTGGGAACACGCCATGCGGGTCCGACAGTCTGGCCTCGAACCGGCACAGCCCGGTGTCACCATCGCGCACCACGCGGTCGAGGACGAGCTGGCCTGAGCGCGACGAGGTGAGCAGGAAGTCGCGCACCCGGGGGCTATAGAACGGGGCCTCAGGTCGCCGTGGGGGCACGACGACCTGAACCTGATCGGACAGCGTACGGAGCCGCGCAGACGAACCTCCGAGGAGCCGGACCTGCCACTGCCACTGACGCGGGAGCCCATCGCTCGAGCGGTGGCCGCTGTCTCCGACCAGGTGGCTGGGGTTGAGGTCCAGATGCGGCAGACCGAGCAGGCGGTACGACTCACGCAGGGCACGGACGACCTGTTGGAGCAGTCGAATCTTCAAGAGCAGCACCTCGACTGCGTCGAGCCCGGTTCCGCTGTCTGAGAACAGCCGGCGTTCGTGGCGATCATCGGCGCCACCGATTCTGTCAACCAGTGCGTCGAACCCCAGCTCCGCGCGACGTGTGAGAAGGTACGGTGTTTCTGCATCGAGGAACACGTGCCACTTGGGCGACGTCTTCGCGCCCTTCGGAGTGCCGCAGCACGCCGGGGCCTCGGAGCAAGCGGCACAGGGGATTGCTCCGGCGGTCGTGGTCGATGGTGGCTCAGAGGCCTCGGAGAGAGTGACGGCGAGCCGCTGTATGTACTCGGGCAGGTCGAGCACCGTACAGCCGTTGTCCGGGAGATCGAAGCGGGTTCCTCGTGTCGCCACGAACAATGGCTGCGAGTCCTGCTCGCTCCCATTCTGGGCGACGCAGCTCGGACAGAACAGCAGGGCATGATCGCTGGTGGAGTACAGCGGCAGGTCGTAGCGGGCGAGGAGCCCATCATCGCGGCAGGTCGCCAGTGGCTGGAGGCAGTCCAGGCAGATCGGCCGGAACAGCTGCTGAGCTGAGGAGCAGTAGAGTAAGGCCGGCAGCCGGAGCGGAGCGCTGTCGTCTGCGGACTCGGCCGGCAAGAGCAGCTCGAGGAATGCTTCTGGGGTTTCTTGGAGCCGCATCATGTCGCGCCGGCGGGCCGACCAGCGTGCCTCGAGGTCACGATGTGTGAGCGGCTCGTCCTCCTCGTCGTACCACGGCGCAACCGGTGGGAGCTTCACGACCAGCTCGTCGACGATGGCGCCAGTGCGGGCCACGAGCTGTGCTCGGTAGGTGCGTGAGCTGTCGGATGTCTCGCCGACCCTCTCGAACGGGTCCGATGAGCTGCCGCTGGACGATGCGAGCACCAGCCGCACCGTGAACGGGGACGGGGTGTTGGGAAGCAAGGTGATGGTATTGGATGGCATTGTGCTGAGCCGCGGCGCCTCGGGTTATCTGGGAACGATCGTTCCGGCGATAAGGTCGACCTCACCACCGTACAGCGGAAACGACGGGCGTAGGCGGACCGTCACGTCGATGACGCCCGGATCGTCCTCGTGATCCGACGTCTCGATGTCGACCTCCTCGGGCTGCGGATCGGGCTCGGTGGTGGCGAGCAGGCTGAGTAGCGGCCCCTGGAAAGCGTCTTGGAGCTCCTGGGCGGTCATGCCGGCAGGGATCTCCTGGCCGATCCGCTGCACGAGGTGGGCGACGATGCCGGCGAACAGCTGAAACGGGAGGGTGGCAGCGCGGAAGCTGGCGTGCGTGGCCTCGTCGCTGTCGTATCGAGCCGGGGCGTGCACGGTTGGAGCGGCGGTGAAGTAGGCGGAGTCAGAGCCGGACCGGGCCATCAGTGGGGCGAAACCGAGGTGTCGGAGGTCGTACGCCGTCTGATCGGTGAGGCGGACCTCGAGCGGGAACTGGACCGGCTCGTCCTTGCCCGTGGTGTAGGTAGTCAACGGCAGGTCGTTGAGTGCACCCGGGGATCGTGGGCCGATACACAGGAACTTGAGCCCTTCCTCCGCGAAGCTGGTGAGCACGGCCGTCACCAGTGCCCAGGAGCCCTCGCCCCATAGTGGCGATCCGTCCGAGCCCGTCCAGCGGAACGAACGCACCCGGTCCGTACGGCTGCCCCATGCCTCTCTCAGGAGGAAACGGTTCACCGTCAGACAGACCCAGAGGGACAGTGGGTCGGATCGGAAAGCGCGCCACTTGGCGTACTCCGGGCCTGTCACCTTGCCGGTGAGATCAGGTAGCGTGGCGAGGCGACGGTGCTGCTTCATGCCGAAGAACTCCGAGGCCATCGAGGCAATGAACGGCACCCCCAGGCTGTCGCCGAGGCGCCCGGCCGCCTGCAGCTCGGAGACCTCCGCTGGCGAGCGTCCGAACGGACGGTCGAACAGCACGGCGGTCAACGGAATGTCTGACGACTGCTCGTGCTCCTGATGGAAGACACGGTCGAAGAACAGGTCGAGTGCCTCCCCGGTGGGCCCGGCCAGCACCTCGATCCGCGCCGGGGTTCGGAGCGTCCGCCGGAGCAGGAAAGCGAGCGATCGCCATGCGCGCTCGAGCTCCTGTACCGCAGGGTGTGCGAGCACGGCATCCACCTGCCGGGTCAGCCTGCGATCGATGTCCTCGAGGAGGGGTTCGAGTCGCTGCCGGTCGGCGCCGGTCGTGGTCGCCGGTGCGACGACCTGCGCGATCGCGTCGACGAGGGACGATGTGGTCGCTGCAGGGACGCTGGACGACGCAGCAGGACCGGGGACATCGACCTTGTCCAGGATGGAGGCCACAGGATCGCTTGCGGCCGACGCCGCTGTGGGCTCTGCAGAGCCTTGACCGCCCGCGGCGGCCATCGCCTCCTTGAGGGAGCTGGCCAGCGGCCCGTCGCCGAGTGCCTCTGCAAGGGCGTCGAGAAGCTCCTCCAGCGGGGTCTCTCCGGCCAGACAGCGCCCGATCGCCGCGCGTGCATCGAGCACTCGGCGGAGGGGTGCGATGGTGGACACGAGGCCGTCCGGCGCGAGGTCCTCGAGTGAGCGCGGCTCGAGGACGACGTCGAGCTCCGGTGGCCTCCCGAGCCCGATGTGATCAGTCACCGAGATCTTGACCCGGGGCTCGAGCTCGTTCATCAGCTGATCGATCCCGTTTGCGTCGACGACCTTCGGCGGACCCGACTGCGTGGCGCCGGCAGCGAGGTCCGACAACACGAGGATCCTCAGAGTCAGGTCCGTTCTCGGTGTCGCGTTGGCCGGGTTTGGGGTTGCCAGGCGAACACTATCCATGGAAGCGCACATCGTGACCTCCTTCAAGCAGCGAGCTCGCCGCGACCGCGCAACCACGATCCGATTCCGGCGGTTGATTGCACGGCGCCTCCGCAAGCGGGTTACGTCGTATCGGACTTTCGGCTTCATGATACGGGTTCTCGACGAACGTGTCCACTCGCTCTGGGTGCTGTCCAGACCCCGGGTGCGAGCAGCCGGCCGCATCGTGCGAACCGGTCACTTCTGAGATCCAGTCGCGTTGACCGCGCTTGCGGTGTGTGCTACCTTTGAAAAGGATGCGCTAGCTCACAAACTGACGAGGGAACGCCCGGGGGCGATGTGGGAGTCGTGACGAACGTCACTGCTATCTGCCGAGGTGGGAACCACATTGGCTCCATTGAAAAGAGGACCGTACGGTCGTGGCCGAGGTTGAGCGGTGAGTGCCGTTGAGGGGATGCGAGTGGTGTTGAGCTCGACTCAGGGAATCAGCCTCAACGGGTTCGTTCGAGACCTTGGGGAGAGAATGGAACTACTGAGAAACGACGCAGGGGAGGTACAGCTTCATGGCCCGGGAACGCAGCTTTCAGAATGAGATTCCGCCGTCGCGGGTGAACATCCGCTACGTCAAGTACACCGGAGGCGCCCAGGAGAAGGTGGAGCTGCCCCTGAAGCTTCTGCTGCTGGGCGACTACACACTGCGCGAGGACGACACGCCGCTGGACGAGCGCAAGAAGATCAGCATCAACAAGGACAACTTCGCGGCGGTCATGCGCGAGCAGAACCTGAAGCTCTCGATGGTGGTACCGAACCAGCTTTCGGGAAGGGAAGGCGACGAGATGCGGGTGGATCTGGACATCGAGTCGTTGGATGCCTTCAACCCCGATTCGATCGTGCAGAACGTTCCCGAGCTCAAGAAGATGATCGAGATTCGGGAGCTTCTGTCGGATCTCAAGGCGCGGGTCATCACCAACCGTAAGTTCCGCCTTGCCCTCGAGAACATCGTCAAGGACAAGAGCCAGGTGGAGGCGATCATGTCCGAGCTGGACCGGATCGCCCCGGTGTCCGACGAGTCGGGCGAGTAAGGGGAGGAGACGGCGATGGCAAAGAAGCAAGAGCAGCAGCAGGCGGAAGCGCAGACAGTGGAGGAGACCTCCGCACTGGATGCGCTGTTCGAAAAGGTCGACATGACGCCTCCCAAAGCGGGGGATCTCGAGAGCCCGAGCGCCAAGCTTTCGCAGGCGTTGCGGCTGCTGATCTCATCGGTGACGGAGACGGGCCGTGAGGTCGAGCACGTCGACAAGGTGCTGATCGACAGCGTGATCGCAGAGCTCGACCGAAAGATCAGCGCGCAGGTGGACGAGATCCTCCACAACGAGCAGTTTCAACACCTCGAGTCCGCTTGGCGGTCGCTGAAGTTCCTCGTGGCTCGGACCGACTTCCGCCGCAACGTCAAGCTCGAGGTCCTGAACGTCTCCAAAGACGATCTGGCTGGCGACTTCGAGGAGGTGCCCGAGCCGATCCAGTCGGGTCTGTTCAAGCACGTGTACGTGGACGAGTACGACCAGCCCGGCGGCGAGCCGATCGCCGCGATGATCGGCAACTACGAGTTTCGCAACCATCCGCAAGACCTGGCGTTGTTGCAGAACGTCTCGAAGATCGCTGCTGGAACGCACGCGCCGTTCATCGGCGCCGTCGGTGCGGAGTTCTTCGGGCTCAAGTCGGTCACCGACATGCCGCTGCTGCCGGACGTGGCGCCGATCTTCGAGAAAAGCGAGTACGCGAAGTGGCGGTCGTTCCGGGAGTCGGAGGACTCTCGCTACGTCGGCCTGACGTTCCCACGGTTCCTGCTGCGCACTCCGTACGGCGAGGACACCATCCCCACCAGGACCTTCCACTATGAGGAGGGTGTCAGCGGCGAGACCCACGATCGCTACCTGTGGGGGAACGCGAGCTTCGCATTTGCGTCGACCTTGACGCGGAGCTTTGCGGACCACGGCTGGTGCGTGAACATCCGCGGACCGCAGTCCGGCGGTGTCGTGGAGGACCTGCCGTTGCACTACTACGAGGCTGCGGGCGAGACTGCGATGAAGATTCCCACCGAGATCCTGATCTCGGACCGGAGGGAGTTCGAGCTGGCCGAGCTCGGCTTCATCCCGTTGTCGTTCTACAAGAACAAGGACTACGCATGCTTCTTCTCCGCGAACTCGGTGCAGAAGCCGAAGAAGTACCTGGATGACGATGCCACTGCGAACAGCCGTCTGTCGGCTCGGCTGCCGTACCTGTTCCTCGTCTCGCGACTGTCGCACTACCTGAAGGTGATCCAGCGCGAGAACATCGGTGCGGCCAAGGAGAAGGACGAGCTGCAGAAGGAGCTCGAGAATTGGATCGGCACCCTCGTGACCGAGATGAAGGATCCCGGGCCGGACCTGAAGGCTCGTTGCCCGCTCTCCAAGGCGTACATTGAAGTGACCGATATTGCAGATAATCCGGGCTTTTACAACGTCGAGATGCTCGTGCGGCCGCACTTCCAGATCGAAGGCGTTGATGTGAACCTGTCGCTTGTGTCACGGTTGCCCAAGGGCAAGAAGTAAGAAGGTAGACCACCGACGTCAGCGCCGGCCGTGCTGACGTCTCGAAACTCTGGATGCGGCTGCTGCCGCGAAACGACAAGGAGAGAGATCATGCCACTGCCAGCTTCCCTCGAGATTGGTGAGATTCCCGGGTCGTGCAAGGTCCAGGGCAGAGAGGACCAGATGGAGGTCCTCGGCTTCCGCCACAACGTGTATATGCCGACGGACCGCAAGGACGGTTCGGCGACGGGCACGCGCGTGCACGAGGACTTCGTCGTCATCAAGAACTATGACAAGGGTTCTCCGAAGCTCTACGAGTACCTGTGCAACGGCAAGAAGATCGGATCGGCCACCCTACACTGGTACGAGATTGATGACACCGGGATGGAGAAGGAGTACTTCACGCACGAGCTCACCAACGCCCGTGTCACGGCCATCAAGCCGTACATGCCGGATGTCGACGATCCGGGCAAGGAGCAGTACAAGCACATGGAGGAGGTGTGGTTCCGCTACGAGAAGATCAAGTGGCTTTTCGTGGACGGGAACATCGAGTACACCGACTCCTGGACTGAGGGTCGCTAACAGCCCCCGCAGAGAACCGGAGCAGTGCAGGGGCCCTTCGGGGCCCCTGCGTCCTCACGCTCTCGGGGTGGGACTGCGTGGAGTCGGTACTGCGAGGGTGCTCGCCACCGGCTTCGCGGAACGTGCGTGTCGGGAGGGCCCTGATGTCCAGCCAGCGACCACGCGGCTTCTTTGAAAAGATGGTCGGACCGTTGCCGGGGCACGACCCACGGTCGGCTCCGCGCTGGGTTGGTGAGCCAGTGCGCGACCACCTGACCCTGCTCCTGAACACCAGACGCGGCTCGGTACCAAACCTGGACGACTACGGGATGCCGGATGTGTCGTCGTTTTACTCGGACTACCCCGCGTCACTCACCGAGCTTCGCGCTGAGGTGGAGCGGCTGATTACGAAGTACGAGCCGAGGTTGAACAACGTGAAGGTGCGTCTGATCGAGTCGGAGCACCGCGAGTTCCGAGTCGCGTTGCTGATAACCGGCGAGATCGAAGAGGAGGGCGAGCCTGCACGCGTCCAGTACCGGACCACGTTCTCTTCGGACGGTCATGCGGAGCTGTCGCGCGAGGACGAGCGGTGATCGGAGGGTGCGCGCGGCGGTGTGGCCCGGGGGTGCCCGGTCCTTGGGCGCCAGAAGGTGTTTGCGGGTGAGGGAGCCTCATGAGCAATAGGGGGAGACGCTACTACGAGGAGGAGCTGAACTACCTGATCGAGGCAGGACGGGAGTACGCGCGCCTGCACCCCGAGAGGGCTCGACTGCTCAACCTGAGCGATCCGAGGTCTCGCGATCCACATGTGGAGCGTCTCGTGGAGGCGTTCGCGTTCCTGACAGGCTCGGTGCGGCAGCGGCTGGACGATGACTTCCCACAGCTGACCCATGCCCTTCTCGACCTTGTGTGGCCACACTACTTGAGACCCGTTCCTCCGATGGCCCTGGTGCGCTTCTACCCGGTTGAAGGGATGGTGCGGGAGCCACAGCGGATTCCGAAAGGATATCTCGTGGACTCGCGTCCGACGTCCAGTGAGGTGTCCTGTCGCTTTCGTACGTCGTACCCGGTGGATGTGTACCCGTTTCGACTGCAGCAGGCCGGGGTCCGCACCGCCGACGACGGCCAGCGGAGCGTTCGGCTGCACTTCGCGCTGGAGGCCCGTTGCGACCCCGCGCAGGTGGAGGTCGATCGGCTCCGTTTGCACATCTCGGCCGAGCCGTCGGTGGCGTACGAGCTGTACAGGGTCCTGCGAACGCAGGTCAAAGAGGTCGTGGTCCGGCTCGGGCGCGACCGGCAGCGGGTCTTGCCGGCCAGCGCGCTGGAGCCGGTGGGCTTTCGCGAGGACGAGGAGATCCTGCCGTACTCCTCCGTGAGCTTTCCCGGTTATCGCCTCTTGACCGAGTACTTCTCGTTTCCGGAGAAGTTCCTTTTCGTCGATCTGGTCGGGCTGGGAACGCTCGAGCTGGAGGACGAGGAGGCGCGATCGTTCGAGGTGGATCTGGTGCTCAAAGGAGTACCGCCGGAGAGCTTTCGGCCCACCGAGGAGAACCTCCTGCTGTTCGTGACTCCGGTGGTGAACCTGTTCGATCGGGATGGTGAGCCGATTCGGATCGATCAGCTTCGTAGCGAGTACCGCGTCCTCGGCGACTACACCCATCCGGGTGCCTACGAGGTGAGCGAGGTCAAGAACGTGCAAAGCTCCGGCCGCGGCGACAGCGGACGGGTTCGGTTCGCGCCGTTCTACTCGTTCGAGCACGGTGGTGACAGCACCGGAGTCGGCGACGAGATGCCGTACGAGCAGGACGTCTTCTACCACACGCACCACCGGTTTACACCCGCGGGGACATGGGCCACATACCTGTCGCTGGTGTCCGCCAAAGAGAAGGAGCTGCCGCCTCGGCGGACCCTCTCCCTGGAGCTCGAGTGCATGAACGGGCGGCTATGCCGTGAGGTCGGGCTGGAGGATATCTGTATCCCCGGCGGAGAGCAGCTGGACTTCGTGACCTTCCGCAACATCACGCGCCCCACCGACGTGGTCTACCCGAAGCTGGGCGAGGGTGCGGAGTGGCGGTTCATCTCACACATGGCGCTCAACTTTTTGTCGATCTCGGATCCGGGACCGATGCGCACCATCCTGAGTCTGTACAACACCGGCGACCGACCGGCCAACCAGCGGCGGATCGAGTCGATCATCGGCGTGGATCACGAGGCCAGGGAGCGTCTGATCCGTGGGGCGCCGGTGCGCGGGACCCGGGTCACGTTGACCCTGGATGAGCGCAACTTCGATGATCTTGGAGACCTGCTCATCTTCGTGCAGGTCCTCAACGAGTTCTTGTCATTGCACGCCAGCATCAACGCCTATACGGAGCTGGTGGTCCGGCGTGAGCCATCGGGTGAGGAGTTTGTGTGTCCAGCGGTTTCGGGCAAGCTGAGCGTGATCTGAGCCAGATGCTCGCCGAGCAGGGGTACCATTTCGGGTTCTTCCAGCTCGTGGAGCTTCTGCGCAGGTGGCAGGGAGGGCCTCCTGTCGGAGGGACAGGACCGTACCGCCAGGAGCGCATCCGCTTCCGGCCCAATCCGGCGCTGAGCTTCTCTCCGTCTGACGTTCGGCTGGCCGAGCCAGACGGTGACGATCGTTGGAGGGTCGAGGTCAACTTCATGGGGCTGTACGGCGTGGCTGCGCCGACACCGGTGTACCTCAGCGAGCTGATCGGCTTCACCGACGTGGATGCGGAGCCGCTGAGCGACTTCCTGGACCTGTTCAACCACCGTTTGATCTCGCTGTTCTTCAGAGCGTGGCTCAAGTACCGCTTCCCCAACCGGTACGAGCCCGGTGGTGTCGACGAGGTCTCGGCGTGTGTGCTGTCGTTTGTGGGCTTGGGCGAGCCCACGGTCCATCCACTCACCCGGTTGCCGATCTTTCGGTTGATGAAGTACCTCGGCCTGATGTCGCCCCTAACCAAGCCGCCGGTGTGTCTGAGGCTGATGATCGGCGACTACTTCGGCGGGGTTCCGGTTCGAGTCCAGGAGTTCGTGACACGGTGGGTGAAGATTCCGCCGAACCAGAGGTCGCGACTGGGAACGGCATCGAGCAGTCTGGGGATGGACCTGACCATCGGCGAGCAGGTGCCAGACCGGGCCGGGAAGTTCCGAGTGATCATCGGACCCCTGCACTATGCGACGTACCTCGAGTTTCTGCCGGGCACACGGCGTTTTCGGGACCTGTGCTCGTTGGGTCGCCTGTGGGTGTTCGATCAGCTTGCGTGGGACGCCGAGCTGAAGATCTTCCGCGATGAGATACCAGCGATGGTCATGGATTCGGAGAGCCCGCCGCAGCTCGGCTGGACCAGCTGGGTGAAGTCCCCCGAGGTCGACCTGACCGAGGATCCGGGGATCGTGTTCGAGACGACGGTTGACAGAGGAGAACCCTGAGTATGATCACCAACGACACACGCGCACTGCTGGAGCGGGCGAACCCGCACATCGCCCGGGGGTTGGAAGCGGCCGCTGGCTTCACGATCGCCCGTGGGCACTACGAGGTCACGCTCGAGCATCTGCTGCTCAAGCTGCTCGAGGACGGCGCCGGCGACCTGATCCGGATCCTGAGGTACTTCGAGGTCGATCCGGGGGAGCTGGAGAGCCGGATGCTCCACACCGTCGAACGGTTCCGCTCCGGAAACGCAGGCCGTCCGGCGTTCTCGCCGCTCCTGCTCGAGACCCTCGAGCGGGCGTTGCTGATCGGCTCGGTGGAGTACCACCAGGAGCTGATCCGGTCGGGCACCGTGCTGGCTGCTGCCATGGGTGCTCGCGATCGCTCGCCGCTGCAGCCGTACCTCGATCTGCTCGAGCCGATCTCGCTGGACGAGCTGAAACGCGACTTCGCCGCCATCGTGGCGGGCTCCGACGAGGACAAGCCGGCCACGGGCCGGTATGCCCGTCCGCGAGCCGCCGCGGCCGGTGGCGCGCCGGCGCCGGAGGGCGAGACGGCACTCGATCAGTTCACGATCAACTTCACGGCGATGGCCGAGGCCGGCGAGATCGATCCGGTGTATAGCCGCGACGACGAGATCCGGCAGATGATCGACATACTCGTCAGACGCCGGAAGAACAACCCGATTCTCGTCGGCGAGGCCGGCGTGGGCAAGACGGCTCTGGTCGAGGGGCTCGCTCTGCGGGTCGCTGCCGGCGACGTGCCCGGGCCGCTGCAAGGCGTGCATCTGCGCAGCCTCGATCTCGGCCTGCTGCAGGCCGGCGCCGGGGTCAAGGGCGAGTTCGAGAACCGTCTCAAGTCGGTGATCCAGGAGATCCGCGAGTCGGAGGTGCCGATCATCACCTTCATCGACGAGGCGCACACACTGATCGGTGCCGGCGGCTCTGCGGGTCAAAGCGATGCCGCGAACCTGCTCAAGCCGGCACTGGCCCGTGGCGAGCTGCGCACCGTGGCCGCCACCACCTGGTCGGAGTACAAGAAGTACTTCGAGAAGGACCCGGCCCTGGCGCGTCGCTTCCAGCTGGTGAAGGTGGACGAGCCGGACGAGCCGCGCGCCGTGACGATGCTGCGCGGTCTGAAGCCGAAGTTCGAGGCTGCACATAACGTGCGCGTGCTCGACTCGGCGGTGCAGTCCGCGGTGACTCTGTCGGAACGGTTCATCTCCGGGCGTCAGCTACCCGACAAGGGTGTCGATCTGCTCGACACTGCTGGTGCCCGAGTCAAGATCGGCCTGTCGGCGAAGCCGGCCGTGATCGATAATCTGGAGCGGACGATCCAGGCGTGGGAGCTGGAGACCGAGGCGCTGGAGCGGGACATCGCCGGCGGCACGGTGGCCGACGATGGCACCCTCGCCGAGGTGCACGAGCGGATCGAAGCGACCCGCCAGAAGGTCGAGCAGCTGACAGAGCGCTGGCAGGCCGAGATGGAGGCGATTGCAGCGGTGGACGCGGCTCGCAGCAACGGCGGCGATGTCAGCGAAGCGCTGACGGCGTTGGCTCAGGTTCAGGGAGACGAGCCGATGGTGCCGCTGGAGGTGACCACGGACGTCGTGGCGAGCATCGTGTCCGATTGGACTGGAATTCCGGTCGGCAAGATGGTCCGTGATCAGGCCAAGGCGGTGCTCGAGCTGGAGAACACCCTCGGCGCCCGAGTGCTCGGTCAGGAGCCTGCGCTCAATGTGATCGCCAAGCAGGTCCGTGCGAACAAGGCCGGTCTGGGCAGTCCGACGGCGCCGATCGGCGTGTTCCTGCTCGTGGGACCGTCCGGAGTCGGCAAGACCGAGACCGGTCTGGGGCTGGCAGACCTGCTGTTCGGTGGCGAGCGTTTCCTGACCACGATCAACATGTCCGAGTACATGGAGGCCCATACGGTGTCGCGGTTGATCGGCTCACCTCCCGGGTATGTCGGGTTCGGCGAGGGTGGCCGGTTGACCGAGGCGGTCCGCCAGCGGCCGTACAGCGTTGTGCTGCTGGACGAGGTGGAGAAGTCGCATCCGGACGTGATGAACCTGTTCTACCAGGTGTTCGACAAGGGCACGCTGGCCGACGGGGAAGGGCGGGAGATCGACTTCAAGAACACGGTCCTGGTCATGACCTCGAACCTGGCATCCGACACCATCGTGGAGATGTGCTCGGACGAGGAGGCCATGCCGGAGGCCGAGGAGCTCATAGAGGCGATCCGGCCGGAGCTGCGGGAGCGGTTCAAGCCGGCGCTGCTGGCGCGGATGACGATCGTTCCGTACTTCCCGATCGCCTCGACGGTGATGCGGCGGATCGTGGACCTGAAGCTGCAGTCACTGGCGCGAAGACTGGCCGCCAACGCCAAGATCGAGCTGGTGGTCGGCGAGAACCTGGGCGACTGGATTGCGGAGCGGTGCACTGTGGAGGAGACCGGCGCTCGCAACATCGATCACATCATCCAGGGTGAGGTGCTGCCCGGGATCTCCACCGAGATCCTCACCCGGATGGCGCGTGACGAGGTGATCCAGCGGATCACATTGAATGTCGACGACAACGGGGCGGTGGTCTACGAGCTTGAGTGACCACGATTCCCGTCAGTGAGCAGGAAGGACGGCAGTCATGCCTGATGTACGGGCCGACACAGCGCAGTACTCCTGCAAGATCGCAGGAGACCTGTTTCAGGTGATCACGTTCAACGGCCACGAGGAGGTCTCCTCGTTGTTCCGGTTCAATCTTCTTTTATGGAAGGACGACCCGGAGGTCGACATCGCCTCCAAGGTCCGCCAGACGGCCGAGATCAAGGTGGCGTGGGGGAGCAACGAGAGGACGTACTACGGCATCGTTGCCGGCATGACGCAGACCGGCGCCGGACGGATCGGCGAGGTGGACGAGGAGCACGGGTACTACTCGCTCGAGGTGGTGCCGACGTTGTGGCTCCTCGGCCAGCAGTCCAACTGCAAGATCTTCCAGGACATGTCCGCCGACGAGGTCATCACCGCAGTGCTCGATGACCGCGGCATGTCCGGCAAGTACGACGTTCAGCTCAGCCGGAGCTACCCCAAGCGAGAGTACTGCGTCCAGTACCGCGAGACTGATCTCGCGTTCATCTCGCGTCTGATGGAGGAGGAAGGGATCTTCTACTTCTTCAGTCACGATGGCGAGGAGAAGATGGTCATCGGGGACGATGCGGCCGCCTGGGCCACGTGCGCTCCCGAGGACAGCGTGGAGTACCACTCTGGAACCGGGCGGCTGCCCACCGCAGACGAGTACGTGGGGAACCTGTCGTACGAGGAGAGTGCCTACTCCGGCAAGGTCAAGATGAAGGACTTCCGCTATCTGGAGCCGAAGAAGCCGCTCAAGGTGGAGTCCACCGCCGACCAGAACACCGACCTGGAGCTGTACGACTACCACCCCGAGCGGTACCCGGACGATGGGCGGGGCCGGACGCTGGCCACCGATGCAGTGGAGGCACAGTCGGCGATGCGTACGGTGCTGAGCGCGTCGGGAACCTGGCGGTCGGCCACCTGCGGCGCCACCTGCACCCTCGAGCGCGCGTATCGCAGCGATCTGAACCGGAGCTGGGTGATCCTGTCGGTGCACCATGCCGCCTCGCAGGAGGGCGGGGTCAGCTACGACGTGTCGTTCACGGCGATCCCCGCAGACAACGTGTTTCGACCGTTGCCGCGAACGCCGCAACCGATGCTCAACCCGCAGACGGCGACGGTGGTGGGTCCCGCTGGCGAAGAGATCTACATGGACAAGCACGGCCGGGCCAAGGTCCAGTTCCACTGGGACCTGGACGGTCAGAAGGACGAGAGCAGCTCGTGCTGGATCCGGGTGGCGCAGCACTACGCCGGGATCAACGAGGACACTCAGAAGAAGCACGGCTTCCACTGGCACCCGCTGATCGGCGACGAGGTGGTTGTGGACTTCCTCGAGGGGGACCCCGACAGACCGCTGATCGTGGGCAGCGTCTACAACGGCGTCAACACGCCGATCATCAAGCCCGAGGAGCTGATCCGCAACATCATGCTCACCCGCTACCAGCACAGGTTGTTGCTGGACGACAAGAACGGTCAGATCACGCTGAACACCGGCGCCGACCAGCATCTGATCATGTCGGATCTGCGAGACTCCAAAGGCAAGATCGAGCTCAAGACCCAGGGTAGCGAGAGCCTTCTCATGGAGGATGGCAGCTCCGGTCTCGGCAACATGATCCGGCTGGAGACGGCCGATCGCCACTACATCGAGCTGGCCGAGCAGGAGCAGCAGGGGATCATAGCGGCCACCAAGGAGAACCGTAGACTGGTCCTGACCGATGACGAGCAGCGGGTCTTCATCCAGACGGTGGACGGCCACATCATCTCCGTCGATGATCGCAACCGGCACATCGCTGCGCAGACCCAGAACCGGAACCAGCTGATTTTGAGCGATGATGACCAGCGGATCATCGCACAGACTGCAGCCGGGCACCGAATCGAGATCTCGGACCGCAACAACAAGATCACGGTGCGGGACTCGTCGTCGAGCCACAAGCTCGAGATCGACATCGGCGGCAGCAAGATCACCCTCTCCACGACGGGCTCGATGGAGCTCAACGCGACCAATCAGATCGACATCAAGTCGAAGAAGGTGACCATCGACGCTGACACAGACGTCAATGTCCGATGCAAGGACCTCAACGTGCGAGCCTCGAGCGACGTGAATGCCAGGGCTGGCAGCAACATCCAGATGAGGGCAGGGAATCAGATTCAAGAGCAGGCCGCCAGCAAGATCAAGGCGAGCGCGGCGATCATCGAGCAGAACGCCCAGGCGCAGCTCAAGCAGAAGGCCGCCATCATCCAGTCCAAGGCGACCGGGATGTACCAGCTGAAAGGCGCCATGGTGATCAGCAAGGCCCAGGCCATCAACAAGATCTCAGGCGCACTGGTGAAGATCAATTGAGCGAGTACAGATCTCCCTACTGTTCGTTCCAGGTCCCCGATGACTGGGACAAGATCAACCCGCAACGGTGGGAACGTCCGACGGAGGGCGGCCAGCCGCTCGTGGTCGAGGTGCTGGAGCGTTTCCTTTCGGCGCCGGGGCAGCTGGACAGCGCCGTCCAGGACCTCGAGTCGGTGCTGCCGGAGATGCTCGACGGCTACGAAGCTTCGACGACTGACGAGCTCCGCGTTCCCGGCGGCGATGGCCGTCTGCTCCGGTACCGTTGGGGCGGCGAACGCGGCGTTGCGGTGGAGGAGCGTCGCCTCCTGGTAGCCTCGGGCCCCTACCTCTGCGAGCTGATAGTGACGGTCCCGCACGATGCTCCACCGCGTGCACTCGGGCTGTGTGACGACATCGTGCGCTCCGTCGAGCTCCACGGCACCGGCTTTCTCGCTTCGAGCCGGGCGATGCCGTTGGTGGGTGGCCAGCCGTCGGCCGGTCCAGCGGTTCGTTCGATGTCGCGGCGGTTTCCGGCTGCCTGCGTGGAGGTGCCGGTGCCAGATGGCTGGACGGCATCCGAGTACGACGGCGACGTGACGCTGAAGAGCGGCGAGGTCAAGCTGACTCTGCATCGGGAGGTTGATGCCGACGGTAACCCGGACGAGTGGCTGCGGCGGTGGATCGATGAGCTGCAGCAAGCCGATCAGCCGCTCGTTGCCAGCGAGTCCGGAGAGCTCGACGATGAGCGCGAGTTTGCCGCCATCCTGTTCGAGGTGGAGGGCAAGGAGCGAACCTGGCAGCGCGGGCCGTCGATCCGGCACCTGTACGCAGTGGTTGACGACAAGCAGCCGTTGATCTGGAAGCTGCACTCTCCGGTGGACCGGTTTGCCGAGGTCCAGGAAGCTCTCCGGCAGGTGATGGCCGGGACGCGTTTCCTCGATCCCGAGGAGTGGCAGCTGTCTGTGGCCGAGGAGTGGGTGGAGCTCACGCTTCGCGGTCCTTGGAAGTCCGAGGGGCCAGGGCTCTATGTTCAGATCACCGACGACGGCTCGTTCGCACTCCTGTTTCTGACCTCGCTGGAGCAGCGTCTGAGCCTGGACTCGATGGTCCCGTCGCTCGTCGAGGAGGCCCGCGGGAGCTTCGCGCAGGTGATTGCCGAGGAGCCTGCCCGGGGCGTCTGGCAGGGCCACGACAGCTTCCGGTTCTCCGCCGATGGCTACACCGACGAGGGTGAGCCGATCTCCATGCGCACGGTGTGGATCACCACCAACAAGGCGCTGTACTCGGTAGTTCTGCAAAGCAACGACCGCGCGCGCGGTGACGCCCTGTTCGTCGAGCTGCTCCGCGGCATGCAGCTGGAGAGGAGGTAGCCATCGTGTTTGTAGCGCGACTCGGTGACATGCACGTCTGCCCGATGGTGACGCCGGCTGTGCCTCCAGTGCCCCACGTCGGCGGACCGATTCTCCCGCCGTGCGCATTCAGAGTGCTGATCGGGAACCGGCCGGCAGCGCCGGTGGGCAACACGGCCCTGTGCACAGGGCCGCCCGATTTTCTGCTCAAGTGCAACCCCAGGGTGCTGGTCAGCAACCGTCCGGTCGTGAGAATGGGCGACACCACGGCCCACGGGGGCACCGTGATTTTAGGCTGCTTCACTGTCTTTGCGTGACAGACCGCGTCGTGCCCTGGAACCAGCACGTGGAGCCGGCCAGTAGCCCCGGAGGCCGGTAGCCGGCCGTGAACCTCTGATCATTGCGTCGACACAGCGCGCTGGTCTGAGATTCCCGAGCCCTTCCCGTAGATTGCGCTTCTACGGCGCGTCTCCCGTTCGTTGCGGCCGCACGGCCGCATTGTCGTCGCAGGTGTGAGACGACCTGTCGCAGCTTCGCGAGAGGGAGAGGCCAACGCGGCCGCGGGCCGCAACCAAAGGGGTGCTCCGACGGTGCCGGTCCCGCGACCGCGTAGCTGTAAGGTGTTAAGTATTGGGTACTCGCTCCCCCACCCACCCATCGCCCTTGCTGCGA